>JAKBZO010000010.1 GCA_021839985.1 bacterium | reverse complement strand
GGAATCGAACTTTGCGCCGGATGCAAACAACGGATTACCGCACGCCGCGCAACGGTATACACCTTCTTTATCCGCATGAAGGAGCTTTCCGGAAAACGGCGCCTCGGACCCCTTCTCGCGCAGAACAATGATACGGGAACCAAGAACTGTTGTAGATGCTAGGTTTCGCTAGTTCGATTCCAGTGCCCCTGCTCAAAATCAGATTAATTTCGGTGTGATCGCGACACGAAACTGCACCGAATACGAGAAAAAGAATCGAACTGGAAATACGTTGTATATGCTGAAAACGCAAAAACCACTTTCATGGTTTTTGCTGGCTTTTCTAGCTGAACAAGGGCGCCGGTACAGTACTGACTTTGATGCCTGACGGAACGGGTTCCGGGCGTCACAACTCTGTTGCGGGGGCAGGAATTGGGGTCAAGTTTCTAAGCTCATCGTTCGTCCTTCGACAAGCTCAGGACTCCGATTCGCTAAGAACTTTCTCCCCGGGCTCGTCTGCCGCAAAGCGGCATGACTGCGCCTTGCAATTCCTGACGCGAGCAAAGAAGTTTGCTCGCTATCCCGCAACAAGGTACAAAAAATCCGCACTCTCGTGCGGTTTTTTGTACCTTGTTGCCGCTGTGCGTCTTGATTATCTAAAGACAGCGTATTGGCGGGCTTTTTGTGCCCCTTTCTATATGTATGGATGACGGCTATGGGTCACCTCCCGGTTTTGAGGAATTTCGCCTTCTTTTCGATCTTTCGAACCTTCCTGGGGTCTGTCGGTCTTGATAGCAAACACACGCTCAAACCCCATCTCGATTTCGGCGCAAGATAACGCCATAGACATCGAAGGGACAAACAGGATTTATCAAGCAAATACAGCGTTTTCTTAAAATACCTCGCCACAGTTTATACTGATAAAATCACAACAAAATACAAAAAATGGCGCGGGCGGAAAAAGGTCGAGGCCTACAACAAAGTGGCATACGACGCATTTCATCGTTGGCTCAGTCTTCCGAAGTATTTCCGGGGACTCTCCCCTATCACCCACATCACCTACGGGTACACCAATGCCCTGGATCTGTTTCTCCTCGGCATCCGAAACCAGAAGGAATTTGCCAAGATCTACGGCATCCGCGAGCAAGGCACCCTCACTCGCTGGCGCGCTACCTGGATCGGCGATCCTGAGACGGAAGAGGAAGAAATCGATCTTACCCGGTTCAGCACCAAGTTCATGTTCGATACCTTCAAGCAGAGGGCAGTGCTCCCTACCAACCGTCATCTACTTCGCGACCTAGAGTTCCTCGCCCACATAACGGGAGAGTGGCCGAAGGATCGTACCCTGTATATAGACCAGCAGCGCGATGAATATTTTCGAAGAACACTAAAGCTATTTCGTACTGTAGCTCGAACTGTCTACGGTATGGAACTTATCCACTATCGAGATACTCCACAGGGTCAAGCGTTTGAGGAACTGCGCCAGCGGGTACTTTATAGGAAATACCCTTCGCGTACACACGAAGAGCAGGAGGGATACGATGACTGGGCCGAACTCCTTGTTCCCAAATGGCCGAAGAAAGAACTTGCGCCGGCTAAGCCCTTAGAACCGGTAACTCCTGCTGAGAAACCGGAACCCCCACGAGAGGAACCACTTACCCTTCCCGATCCGTGGCACGAAGACGAGATACGAAGAAAGCGGAACACCCAGTGGATACGAGGGCGCGGACCCATGCCAGGATGATTATCACTGTGTTTTTATCACACAAGCCGTATGAAAAAATCGAAAAACAAAGTCTGGTTCCTAAACTGGTACAAGTATTGCAAGGCATACTTGCACTTGGCTCGCATCGGCCTCCTAGAGTTACGCGAGCAACAGTATCGAAATAGATTCTCGTTATTCAATCAGAGCGACATATATAAGGACAAGATCGTACTGATACCAATAATCTGGTCACTCAAACACGCGACCGAGCTGCTTCTCAAAGCGGTCGATGTTCGCGTCACTCAGGAATTCTTGGCGAGCCATGATATATCCGAACTGCAGAACGAGATCAAGGCCGCTCTATCGTCTATAGGAGTAACCGATACGAAGGTCAGCGACGATCTGTCTGCGATCAGCGAAAAGTACTTGGGTTTGAAATTCTGGGAAGGTCGCCTCCTTTCAAAGAGCGCTGTGAGAGACGAGCAGAATGATGTGTTCCGGTATCCAGAAAGCAGAGTCGGATTCGCTCTCGATATAGAAAATATCCACAAGGTATCGTCGAAGGAACTCCTCGAACTTGAAGACGACCTTGAGGAGCTAGAAAGAATATTGCACAGGCTACACAGTCGTATAACAGACGCCAAGATACGAAACGAGAGTCAGGCATCTTGAGACAAGCTCTGAGGTTTGCCGATCGCATCCTGCGCTGCTCTTTGAAACTTAATGAATAAGTCCCGCGATCGGCAAACCTCACAACCTACCTCATCGCCTCAATACGCATCTTCTTGAGGTACTGGACGACATCCTCCTTCGCAAAACGGACGCTGCCCCCGATCTTAATGAATGGGATGTATCTCCCCTGCTGGAGCCGGCGAACGCTCGGCACGGAGACTCTGAGCCATTCGGCAACCTCGTCTATTGTGAGGAGCTCAGGAGGCTGGTCCATCTTTCTTGCGTGCTAAGACACCTAGAGCTACCCGGGAAATACGCAGAAGGCCCACGCCGAGCTCTTGGGCTTCTTCGTCTGAGACGGAGCGACCATAATCTTTCACGAGAATTCCCTTCAGCTCTCGTATCGACTTGGGCGACAAGATCATACGCCTGGCATATTTCTGAGTGCAGCCTCGGCCTTTCTGGCTTTGTCCGCAAAGTACCAGATGACTAGAAATGCCAGGAACGCCGCACCACCCGCACCGCTATTTGTCGCCACCGGATTCGTCCCCGCCGCGGCTCCGTATATCATGAGCGACCAAAGGAATGCCCATCCCATACACTAGAAGCTCGGCAACTGACCTGTGTACTGAGTGCTCTCTCCGTTTGCGGTAATGACGAGACCGTAAAACCATACACCCATACGCGGATCAGTTGTGGCGGTAAAACTCGTTGCTTGCGGGAAAGTCTGGAGCGGTTCTCCCTGAGTCCAATCACCCGGACGACTTTGTCCTATGCAGAGCGCCGCTGTTGCTGGTATATCTGTCTGCCAAGTAACAATCGCGGAATTTTTGTTAGGGCCATACGCAACTACTGGCTTCCCCACAAACTGCGGAGCCGGACCCACAGTGGAAGTGGCGACACTGTTCACGACTGGACCCCGACTGAAACTTTGTTGCGGCGCGACCGTGCTTGAAAAGGATGGCGTGACTGAGACTTGAGGAGCCGGAGCAAGATCAGCCTGCACTTCAGCGATCACTGCAGGACTCACACCGAACGCTTCGAGGAGCGAGATAATTGCGCTCACCTGCGGCTGCGTAAGTGATGCGGCAAATGATACGGACGGCACAAAAAACAATACGCCCAAGACTACCGAAAGATATTTTCTCATAATGCGCTCTAGCGGGTTTTGTGCGACAGAGGAGCCATTCCCAATAAGCTCCTGGCCATCGCGATCCCGAAGGACCAGGATCCTTTCGGACCCTACCCGCTAGAGCGACTCTGACCAGGAGTTTACTGGCCTCTAGCGGGAATTTCCTTAACAGCCATGCCGGAGCGCAAACTTCGGTTTAGGCCGCCGCCCTCTCGGGCTATTCGGTTTACGGATAAATGATAGCACTTTCAGCTACCTCAGACTACTGTAGCTTGGCTCCGAAAATTAACGTAATCGGGTTATCAACTCCGGGGATTAGAGGCCCTCGGCATCGTCCATGTCGAGGTCGCCATCAGCAACCAGCTCCTGTATCTCAGGATCGAGATTCTCGAAGTCCTCGATCTGATCGGGTTCAATGGTGCCCTCTTTCACAAGCTCAAGTATCTCTTCGGGGTCCATACTATTGAAGTAGTATACCGGCCTTGCGCAAATTCTCCTGAATCGACGCATAATCCGGCAAGGCTTTTGCCACTAACGCCCAGAATTTCTTTGAGTGATTGAACTCTCGCAAGTGGCAGAGTTCATGCACGATCACATAGTCCGCTAGCTCCGGCGGTAACAGTGCAATTTTGTAGTTGAAATTGAGGTTCCCTTTCTTTGAGCAGCTTCCCCACCGTGTCTTCTGGTTCTTAATGTTGATCTGGTTGAAGGTGAAGCCGTAAAAGGCGTTGAAGTGCTCCACTCGCTCAGCCGCAAGTCTATACGCCTCGTCTTTGTATTTGAGGTATTGCCGATGATTCCGTCGCCCTATCTCCCGGCCCGTAAATTGTTTGAAGAAGTCGATCTTGGAGAAAAGCCACCGAGTCTTCGCACGAATAAATTTCTCCACCTCCATCTGACTCAAATCATGCGGAGTTGTAACTACGACACTACCTCCAAGATAGACGGCGAGCCGCATCCGCCGCGCTCTCTGGCTCTTTCTGAGCGTGTAGGTGATCTTTCGATTTTGAAGAGCAATCTGTTTTTTCATGGCTAGAACTTCTTGAGCACGATGTCGACCAGGCGATTCAAGTATTTATGGAAGTCGGACACTTTCACGCGATCTCGATATTCCTTAAGAACAAGCTCTTGGATGGTTCGCTTTATCTCCTTCAGGAATTCCTCCCTCTTTGAGGAGTCCTGCCATCCCTCATCGAGAACATCCTCGAATCGTCTCGTCATGTCTTGGATGAACTCACGGACGGCATCCTTGTCTCCCTCGAGATATTCCTCGGACACGACAAAGAGGCCGTACTCCTTCAGCGAAAAGCCGAGCTCTTTCGCTTCTTCGCTCTTCTTCTTGATGTCGGCCATGAGTTCCTGGTACCGCTTGATGCGCTCGGAGAGGTCGATTTGGTGTTGCTCGAACTCCTTGCGGATGGTCGCAAGCCGCTCACTGAACTTCTTGTACGCTGGGTTGGTGTCGACATTGATTGAGATCTCCTGCTTGAGCATCTTCTCGAGATTGAGCGCCTTCTCCTCGTCGTCCATCTTGTTAAGGCGCTCCATCACATAGAGATCGTTGATATTGAGCTCGCGGAAGTTCTTCGTGATTCCTTCGTAGTCGACGCGCTGCTGGATGAGCTGCTTCACCTTCTCACCGTACTCGGCGAGAAGCTCGGCATCCGAACTCGCGATTCCATACTCCTTATCAAACGCGAGGTATACGCTCGTGAGCCACTCGAAGGTGCGCACATGCTCCTTGAGGAACGGGTCCGGAGAGAGGATCTCGAAGAGCATCTTGAGGCGAGCGTACTTCTCGCGGAAGAACTTCTGCTTTTCCTCGTTCTCAGCAAATATCTTGAGACAGCGGCGAAGATTCTCGATTGACGGGTCTTCAATGTTCACGCCCTCAAAGAGACGCATGATCTCCTCGATGAGCTCAACGAACTCCTCCTTGAGTTTGTCGATATTGAGCATCGCCGAATCAACGATGCTTTCGTCGAAGTTGAGGGCTTTGTAGAGACTACGAGTGATACCGTAGTAGTCGATGACCTTTCCGGCTCCCTTGTTCGCGTAGACACGGTTAGTGCGAGCGATGGCCTGGAGGAGGTTGTGATCCCAAAGCGGCTTATCGAGATACATCACCTGCTCAATCGGCGCGTCAAAGCCCGTGAGAAGCATGTCGCAGACAATAAGGAACTTGAGCGGGCTTGTCGGATCCTTAAAGCGAGCGATGATCTCCTCTCGCTTCGCCTTGCTTGTGTTGTATTTGCGTAGCTCCTCGGTGTCGGTATTCGGATCACCGGCAGAATACACAACCTCGGACCATTCCTTGGGCACAAGCTCGTCAAGAAGCTTCTTGTACTTCGCAGCAGCTTCGCGGTCGTAACAAACAACCTGCGCCTTGAATCCAGAGGGTTCAACGTAGAGACGGTAATGCTCAACAATGTCGCGGGCGATTGCTTCCATGCGACGATCAAGCTTCACTATCGCTTCCTTCTTACCGTATCGCTTGGCGATAGCATCCTTCTCCTTATCAGAAAGGTCTGCGGTGAGCTCACCAAATTGCTTATCGAGCTCCTCTTCGTCAATGAAGAACTTCGAGAGGCGTGCTTCATACGTCACGGGAAGCGTAGCGCCGTCTTCTATCGCTTGTTTGATGGAGTAGTAGTCGAGGTAACGCTCGCCGTCTTCGCCGAAGTTGCGGTGGGTGTTGAGCGTGAGCTTATCGATCGGCGTGCCGGTGAAGCCGAAAAAGAATGCGTTCCCGAGGGCGTGACGCAGGTTGATAGCTGACACGCCTTCGTTGTCGCGGTGTGCCTCGTCAGAGAGGACGATGACGTTCTCGTCGAGATTCTGTACGTCGTCGCCAAGCTCCGCAAACTTCTGAATGGTCGAAATGAAGATACCGCGTTCCGGCGATTTAATCTTCTTCTCGAGGTCTGCGCGAGAATCGACCCGAATAACGTTCTTGCCGCCACAGTTTATGAAGGTCGAATAGATCTGGTCATCGAGATCGATACGGTCGACCAAAATGAACACCTTCGGGTTCTTGAGCGCCTTATCAAAGCGCAATTTCCACGCTGTGAAGAACATGGTGAGGGACTTCCCCGATCCTTGAGTGTGCCAGATCAGCCCGCGCTTCTTTTCGCCGCCGAGCACGCGCTCGACGATCTTGTTTGTTGCCCGAAGTTGTTGATATCGCGCCACTTTCTTTATGGTCTGTTCTTTCTCCTTCTCAAAGACGATAAAGTTCTGAATCACGTCGAGCAGACGCGACTTCTCGAGGAGCGACACCAGGGTCATCTCGAGATTGCCGCCTTCTGCTTTCTCAAGATCCTCGTCTCTCCATTCTAGGAAATACTGGGCCGGGGCGTAGGTAGCGCCATATACGGTCTTGAGCCCGTCCGTCGCGACATTGAAACAGTTCGGCCAGAAGAGTTTGAACGCATTGCGCTCGTAGCGCTTCAACTGCCCGACAGCATTCGTGTAGTCGACGCTCGTCGAAGCCGTCGGACTCTTCGCTTCGATGTCGACCACCGGCAAACCATTAAGGAACACCATGATGTCCGGGCGGATGTTCTCGGCATTGCCTTCGAAATAGAACTGATTCGTAACGACAAAGCGATTGTTCTCAGGAGTATCAAAATCGACGAGGGCATAGTCACGCATCTTCCCCGTCTGCGGATCCTTGAGGTTAATACCATGCCGCAGCGCCTGGAGGAACGCTTCATTGGTATCTATTTTCTTGACTTCGCGAACGACAGAGAGCGCCTCGTCGTCCTCGATCCCATTTATCTTCTTCACCGCCTCAAGCAAGTGCGACGTGATGATGTATTCGTTCTCGAATTCGCGCAGCTTCGCAAACTCCGCGGGCGCGATGTACTCATACCCAAGACGCTCCCGGATGAATTTCAGGATGTGGTACTCGACTGTGTATTGTTCGTTGAATTTCATATGACTCGTTTCTTTCCAGAAAGCAGGTCCTGCATAAGTCCCTTCTTAAGTTGGGCAAGCTCATCTCTAATCTTCATATTCACCGCAACCTTCTCATCAACAGAGGAAAGAACTTCAGCGGCTTCTATCTGAATCTTTTCGTCAGGTAATGTAATTGCTAAGGGTTGAATGTGCTTATTGTTTATCTGTGCAACTGACGTGGTATCTGCAAATTGAGAAAGACCGATATGTGTAAGGAGATAGTAGAGATACTCGTTGTTAAGCCCCTTCTTTGTAATCAGGCCCATTACGTTCGTATCGAAATATGAGTCAGCTGAAAGGATACGAACTTTGTTGGTATAAATCGCAGCGCCCCTTTTAGGGAAAACCACCATACCCTTTGGCATCAACGGTTTGTCGTATTTATTGAAGTGAAAGCGCGTAGGAATCAGGTACTTTTGACTTTTGTTCATATCCTCGACTTTGTAGAAGGGATACATACCGTCTACTTCAAATTCAAAACCACTTGGTGTGTCTCCACTGCGAATTTCCACAAAGTCTCCAAGTAGGACAGTTTTCCCTTTCTTATTAAAGAAGCCCGCTGCCAATCCGCGCTTCAGTTTCTCCGTCGCGGCAATAATCTCGTCTGTCTTTGCAATCTCCTCATCCACCGCCCCCAAAATCTCCGCGATTTTCTTCTGTTCGAAAATCGGTGGCAGGAGAACTTCGAGTTCTTTAATTAACTTTAAGTTCAGGCCTGCTCGACCCTCGCCACCACTAAGGTCGCGTAGTTCTTGATAGCGATTCTCTAGATTGAAAAAGAGAAAATCGCTAAGCAACCTCCCTTCTTGCGGAAGAATTGCTGCCAAAGACTGATTACATGTTGCTTCTATTTCTAACACTGCCGCCTTTCCTCTAGTTTTTCCCTGACCAGCGAGAGCTACCATTACCGCACCCTTTGGCAGCAAGGTTGCATTTGAGTTCTCCAGCCCTTCTTGTGTGATTCTTTTCTCAGTATCGTAGACACGTCTGCTGTTCACTTCGCCAGATGACATCCAACGGATGGAACCCCCCCAATATCTAGGAACCCCGGTGCTTGGAGTTCCACCGGTTATAACAGCGCTAATACCTCCGAGCTTCACTCGCTGCCAGTCCTTTGGAATATTTATCTGTGTTCGAGCGTTAATCATTCGTGAATTCGATCTCCTTAAGGAGCGCCTGGATATTCGTCTTGGTGCCATCACTCAACGCAACTTCTCCCGCTCTCGCTTTTTGCAGAAACTTCCGAGCTAGCAAAACCTTATCGGGTCGCGGAGTCAGACTCTTAATATATTCAGAGTTTGACCCCGCATATGTGAGCGATTCGTCCTCCATCACATACTTCTTAAAATCTTCTAGAGTGAATATGTCGACGATGGTGCTGTTGTTCTTCTGAAGCACCGTCTTTACCGCCTCTGGTAGGACTTTCCACGCCTTAAGATTCTTGACGCCATCTTTCTTCCCCTGATCGTTGTCATACAAGTAGTAGACGCTTGCGCCCCAACCCTCCAAGACTGCTCCGACGACGCCCATATTGGGAGCTCCGCCACCATTTATGAAATTTGTCTTGAGATCTGCTTTCTCGAGTTCTTTAAATGCACGAAGATAAAACACGTCTTCGGCTCCTTCGACAACAACATTATCCTTCTGATCAAGGTTGGTGATCGAATCGTTAATGCCGAGACCGATTGCGGTGAGTATAGGCGTAAGCGTCTCTTTGTCTGCCGTAGGATGCGCGTGTATTTTCCCAAGAATTTTAGAGCCCGTGCCGTCTGCCAGCTTTTCTACAAGACGGACATTTTCAAGGTTCTCCTCAGTAATGAGGTACGGTGAGTGGGTTGAGAACACCACTGGATTCTCAGCGGTATGGGCCAGAAGGACGTTAAGGAGATCCTTCTGAGCCTTGGCGTGGAGATAGAGGCCAGGTTCATCAATCAATATTACGTTGGGCTTGTCTTCTTGGAGTCGCGCGACAATCTTCACATAAAACGACAGATACCACTGCTGCCCCTTGCTACGCTGAGATGGGTAATACAGCTTGTTGTTTTCGACGATCCAGAAGTTTATATCGGTACCATCTTTCTTTACTTGCAGCTTAATCTTGTCCTGCGTCCAATATTTATCGAATTTCTCTGTGAAGTCGACGTTCACGGAATTCTCGTGATTCACCTGTTCCTGTTGGTTCGCTGAAGCCATCTTGGCAATAGAGAAGTTGCTCACCTGCTCAAGGTCTTGTGCCCACTGGTCTTGTGAAAGTGAGGCGATAGGTATCGACTTTGGAAATTCGTCGTCAAACGATGAGAAGAGTATGAAATATGGGAGCAACGTTTTCACGAACTCGGTTGAAAAACCGGTCGCCAGTGCTTCCTGCGCATAATACTCATCTGATGCCTGACCTATATTAACTGCCTCGGCGGCCACATCAGCGAGCCCTGAATTCTGAGCAATGAAGGCGTCGACTTCAGCCTTGAAATCACTAAGCTTCTGTTTTTCGAGCTTCGGAACTGGAAACACCGCATCGCTACCTGCAGCTTTAATGAGCTCATTGACCTTCTTAACCGACTCAAGAACCTTCCTCTTCGAAGACTCGTATATGTTAGGAATTCCGAGATCGTTGCGGGAATTTGTATCAAGAACATATCCGGCGAAACCAAGCTTCTTAGTAAGAGTGACTTGAACCTCTTTCGCAACGGTTACGCTGCCACCAATCGCTTTAAGAATTTCATTCGCTTCATCCTCCGACAAGGTGAAAGAAATTGAGACTTCGGGGACACCGTTTCCGTCGATTGGCTTTGCTTCCTCTCGGATTGTTTTGTCCTGATGAAAATCCTCGAGCGCCTCCAGAATGGAGGTCTTCCCTGATTCGTTCTTGCCAGCAAGGATCGTCAATTTATCGCTGAAGTAGCAGTCGCCGGAATCGACGATGGACTTATAGTTTTTGACCCTGAATTTAGTGAGTTTCATAAGCGTCTCAATAATTCAGTTCATTAAGAAAATCTGCGACCTTTTTATCAACTGCGGCGCGTTCTTTCTCCAGCGTCGCAAGCTCCTTGCGGACGGCAGAAACATCGATCTCTTCCTCCTTGTCGCCGTTCTCAATGTAGCGGCGCACGTTCAGGTTGAACTCGTTCTCTTCGATCTCCTTGAGGTCGACGACGCGAGCGTAGTTCTCTACGTCTGAGTAGTTGTCGTAGGTCCGGACGATCTTCTGGATGTCCTGAACGCGCAGCGAATTCTGGTTTTTCCCTTCCGAGAAGTCCTTCTCCGCATCGACAATGAACACCTTGTTTTTGCGGTTCTCTGGTTTGTTCTTATTGAAGATAAGGATGGCTGCCGGGATGCTGGTACCGTAGAAGAGTTTCGATGGAAGCGCGATTACCGTCTCGAGAAGGTCGTTCTTGAGAATGAGCTCGCGAATACGCCCCTCTGCCCCACCACGGAAGAGGACGCCATGCGGCAAAACGACCCCGGCACGGCCGTTCGAATTCATCGACTTGAGAATGTGCAACACGAAGGCGTAGTCGGCATTCTTCTGCGGCGGCACTTCGTAGCCATCGACGCGGCCGTACTTGTCCGTCTTGAACATCTCCCACTCCCAATCGTTGATGGAGTACGGCGGATTGGCTACTACAATGTCGAAGGTCTTGAGCGACCCGTTCGGATTGAGGAACTGAGGGTTGGCGAGCGTATCGCCGCGCTGAATATCAGCACTGTCGAGACCATGGAGGAACATATTGATCTTCGCGATCGCATAGGTGCCGATGTTGAGCTCCTGACCATAGAGGTATAGCGTGCGGGCAACTGATTCGCTCTCCTTGTCTTTCAGATAATGGAACGCCTCGAGCAGGAAGCCGCCAGAGCCGACTGTCGGATCGTAGATATGATCCTTCTTGTGCGGTTTGAGGATTTGGATAATCACACGCTCAACCTCTCTCGGCGTATAAAATTCACCGCCCTTCTTACCAGCATCCGCGGCGAACTGCTTAATGAGGTACTCGTAGGCGTCACCGAGAAGATCGGAGTTGATGTAGGTATCGCCGAAGTTGTACTGCGAGAAGTGGTTGATGAGGCGCTGGAGCGTCTCATTCGGGAAGCGGTCCTTATTGGCGAAATCGAGATCGTCGAAAATCTTTTCGAGCTTCGGGCTATTGGCATTCGCGAGTTTGTCGAATACCTCGTTCAACTTCACGCCGATGTTCTCGGCGCGCTCTTCGACGACCGACCAGCGACAATCCTTCGGGACCTGGAAACGGTGGTTGTAATCAGCGCGCGCGATTGTCTCGTCGTTGAACTCGCTCATCACGCGCTCGTATTCCTCATCCCACACGTCGCTGATGCGCTTGAAGAAGAGGAGGCCGAAGATGTATTTCTTGTAGTCCGAACTGTCGATCTTGCCTCGAAGGATGTCGGCGCTCTTCCAGAGGAACTGCTCGAGCTGCGGGAGCGTGAGCTTGCTGCCCATCTTATCGACGATCGCTTGAATGTCCTGCGGGCGATACTTCCGGTCGCCGCGCTTACCGGCACGCATGGGCACGAGAATGCCTTCCTTCTCCCAGTTGCGGAGGGTGTCCTGGTGGACGTTGAAGATCTCTGCCACCTGGCCGATGGACAAAAGATCGGGCAACCCTTCGAGCTTCGCTTTGATGTCTTTGCGCATATGCTTAAGGACTATCCTATCGCCTGTTTTATACAAAGTCAAACGTTCATAGGTTATCATAGGTTTATAAACTAACTTACCGCATAGAATATAGGTAGTTTGGTTGTCCACTCACGGGTATGGACTTCTTCGGCTGCTTCGGGCATTTGTGTTGGTGTATGCAAACCACAACCCCGCTAGAGTGGCCTCTGACCCAGAAACCAGCCGAATCACCGCCTGAACCCGTCCGGTACTGCCTGTATGCCCGCAAGAGCACCGAGCAGGACGAAATGCAGGCTTTGTCGATAGATAGCCAGATCAAGGAGATGGCCGCCCTGGCAGTCCGGGATGGCCTCCAGATCGTAGAGGTGAAGCGTGAGAGCCATTCGGCCAAGGAGACCGGCCAACGGCCCGTTTTCAACGAGATCATAGACGACATCATCACGAACAAGTACGACGGCCTCCTCACCTGGGCCACGGACCGTATCGCCCGCAACGCCGGAGACCTCGGGAAGGTCATAGACCTCATGGACGCCGGAGTCCTCCGGGAGATACGCACCTTCAACCAGAAATTCACGAATAACCCGAACGAGAAGTTCCTCCTCATGATTCTCGGGAGCCAGGCCAAGCTTGAGAACGACAACAAACGCATCAACGTGAAGCGTGGGCTTCGGACCCGAGCTGAGATGGGTCTCCTCCCCGGCGTCGCCCCTATCGGGTATCTCAATGACAAACGCCGCGATCACAAGTGCGAGATGACCGTAGACCCATACCGCTCGGCGATCGTGAAAGAGATGTTTGAGAAATCGGGGTACCAGCGCTGGAGCGGGCGGAAGATATATGCCTGGCTCAAGGAGGTAGGGTTCACGACCCGGAACAACAAGCCGCTCTCCGTGAGCAATGTGTACACCACCCTCAAGAACCCCTTCTACTGCGGCATGTATGAGTACCCACGCGGCTCGGGCAACTGGTATACCGGCAAGCACACGCCACTCATCTCCCGGGAGCTCTACGAGATGGTGCAGCAGAAGCTACTTGAAGACCATAAGCCGAAGCACACCGAGCACAACTTCACCTTCACCCGCATGATGGTCTGCGGCGAATGCGGCTCAGGCCTCACCGGCCTTGAGAAGACTAAGACCCTCAAGACCGACGGCTCGACCCGCACCTACGTCTACTACATGTGCACCAAGGGCAAAGGCCTTCCCTGTTCGAACCCGTATATCCGCGAGGACCGGCTCATCGAGCAACTCTCAAAAATGATTGACCAGATCGAACTCAACGAGATCGGTGCGAGACACCTGATAGCGCAGGAGGTGGAACGATACAATCGACTCCAAGCAATCGCGAACGGCGGCGAGCGCATCAAGGCGAAGGAGATGGACGTGCGGAAGTATGCGAAGTACCTGCTGCAGAATGGGACGGTTCAGGAGAAGCGCGACCTGCTGCAGCACGTGCGAGGAAAGATGGTGGTAAGGGATCAGAAGATCGACTTGGCGACTTCTAATCCTCACTCTCCACAATAAATCGTGCCCTATTATAAAGTTCGTCGAATGTGATTATCTCGACACCGTGCAGTGATCTGCGGAATCGCTCAAAAGTAGCTCGCTTTGAACGCGAATCAAGCTGGGCGAGATTTCCAATAACAATGATTCCTCTGGGTGAGACTGTATAAATCCCCTTTGATTCAAGGCTATCCTTATTTTCATCAGATCCAGATCCATCCTTATCCCAGGTTTGCATGTTTGCCTGAATTTGAGCCACCGCGTCGGTAAGATCCTTGGACAGGCTCCAGGCGCCATTCCTGACTTCAGACGTTCCATGTAGAAGAGGCGTTTCCGGCGTCTTAATTTCCACGAGAACGGTAAACCCATACTCGCCGGACGTCGAGGTCAGGTAATCACCTCTCTGGCCACCCCTCCCGTCCATTCGCGTGCCACCATACGCTGGTTGTGCCTGCTCCTGTCTAAGGATCTGATACTTGAGACCGTAGCCAAAGATCCACTTGTTGGCTTCGAAGAAATCCTGCCATTTCCCCTCATCTGCAATTTTCTTATCAATTCCTCGTTTAAAGCTTTCAAGTCGCTCTCTTCTTTTTAAGAGTTGAGCCATGTCTGCGTCCGACAACTTAACATCCTCGCGTGCTGATAGTTCCTTAATGATATTGACGATACTTTTCGGATCACGACCACGCAGAGCGCCAACGATGTCTGCTTCACTTTGCGTCACCAAAGAGAAACTATCCTCCGGCAATTGAATCTCTTTCAGAGTCTGAAGGTAATTTACGAGTTTCCAGAAATTCTCGTGACACTTATCGAGAATGACATTGGCCTTGATATTCGTGGGCGTCGTGGATTCCACGGACTGAATTTGCTTATTCTTATCGCGTACGGAGAAACTCAAACGCGGTGTGAACTTCCCGTCTTTCTCGATTAGCGTAACCTGGCACAAATAGTCGACCCGGTCGCGTTCCTCGAGGACAAATTGCTTAATTAGACGGCGACGCTTCTTGTCAAAAAAGAAATGGAAACCTTCAATTGGCGTTGGGGAAATCTCCAGATCAGAAAAATTGTCCCTTCCGACGGTAAAATCTTCGTCCTTATTTGACCATCCGATTGCACTAAGAAATTCTTTGGAGATCTTCATGCTTAAATTTACTTTCCTCGCCGTATTTCGTCTTGCAGAGAGAGCCACTGATCGCCAGCAGCATCAATTTCCTCATGAGAGGGCTCATCATCGCCTTCTTCAAACCTTCTGCGACGCTCATCGAGCGTCTCCCCGTCATAGACCCAATAGTTAGGACCTGATACTTGCGATTTGTAGCCAAGTAATTTTTGTGCCGACGTAGACAGATTTGTTACTTCACCATTCAACTCGATGTTGTGGTTATCGACCACCTTCGCTTTTACGTTCTCATCTCGACTGAATGTAAGTTCGGCTCCAACGGGTATTTCAACCATTTTGAAGTTAAAGCGGCTGCGGCGCTCACGCGCTTGGTTGAGCGCCTGTTGATCCTCTTTAGACTCCACGTAGTCCTTGCTGGGGGTAATGTCTTCGATTTCCGCGAGCTTGAGTGCAGCAACAACTCTTTCGGGAGCGATCTGGAAGAACTCTCGCCGGGGGTTTATCCGATTGTTATCGAAGGCGTCATGGAGCTGATGCTCGACGAAACTCATATCCTTCACCGTGCAAGCGTAGAAGCAGGTAAATGGAAGGGGGACGCTGGTTGAGCCACTGAGTTCGCGGATGCGCTGTTCGAGACTTGTGGAGGTCTTGCCAATCTTCACATAGCCAGGCATCGCCTCGTTAACGAGGATGTAGACGATCTGGTTGTTGCCGTTGTCAGCCATACATGAAGTTTATCACCAGACCACAAAAGACGCCCTTTCGGGCGTCTTTTGCGACCTTTCGGTCTGTTGGTCTTGAACCGGCTTTTTGACCCGTATGGGTCGAAAAGCCTAGTGTTCTCTCGTGTTGCGGGGGCAGGAATTGCACCTGCGACCTTCAGGTTATGAGCCTGACGAGCTACTACTGCTCCACCCCGCGATATGTGCAGAGTAAACCATAAAACGAAAAAGAAAACAATATATGAAGTCAGAAGACCTCTGGAGATCGATACGGCCCACTGCTCCGCCATCTGGCGGAGCAGTTCGCGATCTCCGCAAGTGTCGTGGTTCACAAGATCGATGAAATGCTAGGCGCACACGAGGAACGAACCGAGCCTTACTGAATTGTAAGGTGAGGGAGTACCGCAGTGTGCAACAGTGCAGTTCGCGATCTTGTGAACCCTACTTCCGGGTTTTCTCCCAAAGGACGAGCAGCGGAGCCGCCAAAAAGATCGACGAGTAGGTGCCTGCGACCATACCGGCGAGAAGCGTGAGCGCGAAGTATTTGGTTGCGACCGGTCCGACGAAGAAGAGCGCGAGGAGCACCATAATGACCGTGAACGACGTGTTGATCGATCGTGCAAGCGTCTGGTTGATGCTGATGCCGATCGTCTCGGCGAAGTCACGGTGGCGGCGCGAGTCGCTCATGTGGCGCAAGTTCTCGCGGATGCGGTCGAAGACCACGATCGTGTCGTTGATCGAAATACCGAGAATGGTGAGAAGTGCCACGATGAAGAGCGAATCGACTTCGGCGCCGCTTATATGGCCGAGAAATGCGAAGATGCCCGCCGGAATAAGCATGTCGTGCACGAGCGTGATGATCGCAATGACGCCGTACTTCCATGACGAGACCGGTTCAGAGACTTGGCGGAATGCGAAGGCGATAAAAAGAATGATGCAGAGCGACACGAGCGCGATCGCGATGTATCCCTTGTGAAGGATCTCGCTGCCTATCGACGGGCCGATCGAGGTGAACTGGTCCTCATGCATAGAACCCAAGGTGCCGAGTGCTTGCTCAAGCGTATTCTTCTCATCGTTGGAGAGGCTGCGCGCGCGGATCATGAAGCCGTTCTCGCCTGCCGCCTGCACGCGCACATCGCCGAGGCCAAGCGGCGCGATCACGCCTTCGATCTGCGTCACGGTCGGCTGTCCTGACGTGAAGCTTGCCTGCAGGAGCGAGCCGCCAGCCAGATCGATGCCCGGGCGCAGTCCCCAAAGTCCGAGAGCGATGATAGCCGCGATCGAAAGCGTCACCGGAAGGACGAGGAACGTTTTGTAGTATTTAGCGAAAAACATAATGGTGATTATTTAGTGAGACCTGAGCGCATAAGGAAACGGCCGAGCGGCTTGTCGGTGTTGAGGCCGAGCGCGAGCAAGAAGGTGCGCGACACGGTGATCGCCGAGAAGAGCGAGACGATAACGCCGAGCCCGAACACGAGCGCGAAACCGCGAATGACGGACGTGCCCATCCAGAAAAGAATGACGGCTGCGATGATGTGCGCGGTGTTGGAGTCGCGGATCGCCGACCATGCGCGCGCGAAACCATCAGTGATCGCTGCCGTCGCATCCTTCCCTGCTGCGAGCTCTTCTTTCATGCGCTCAGCGATCAGGATGTTGGCATCGACCGCGAGACCGACCGAGAGAATGAAGCCCGCGATGCCGGCTGCGGTGAGCACGACCGGAATGAGCATGAAGAGCGCGAGCATGAGGACGACATAAACACCGAGCGCCACCGCCGCGA
The DNA here is from genome assembly GCA_021839985.1 of bacterium. Lineage (GTDB taxonomy): Bacteria > Patescibacteriota > Minisyncoccia > Phycocordibacterales > SBAW01 > JAKALC01. The sequence continues at coordinate 8,195 of JAKBZO010000010.1, read as the reverse complement.
CCAAACCCGGCAGGCGATACCAGAGGATCATGAAGAGTGCGACCGCGAGAAGACCGATGAGTGCCGCGAGGACGCCCGCATGCACGGCGGAGCTGCCGAGCGATGCGCCGATCGTCTGCGTCGAGGCGAGCGTGATCGGCACCGGCAGCGCGCCGAGATTGAGGTTGGTCGCGAGCGCCTTGGCGCTTTGCGCCGTAAAGCTTCCGGAGATTATCGCGGTTCCGTTGGTGATCGGCTCGCGCACGACCGGCGCCGAGATGAGGTTGTTGTCGAGGAAGATCGCGATCTCGTGGCCGACGTTCTGCGTCGTGATGTCGGAGAACATCTTCGCGCCAGCCGGATTGAATTTCACCTGCACGACCGGCTCCGTCTGAAGCGCGCCAGAACCATTACCGAACTGCAGCGATGCGCCGGAGAGGTAGGTGCCGGTGAGGCCGGTCTCCACGAATGCATCCGGATTGAGAACGGAAACAGCGGCGCCTTCGGTGGTCGTGCCGGAGAGCGTGAGGTTGTTCTCCATGCCCGGCTTCACCAATTTGAAATCGAGCGTCGGCGTCTGGCCGATCATTGCGATCGCCTGATTCACATCAGCAACGCCCGGAAGCTCGACAATGAGACGGTAGTCGCCATTTCCGAGCGCGCCGCCGCGCGCAACCTGCACGACCGGCTCGCCGACGCCGAATGCGTTGACGCGGCGCTCGATCACCTGCTGGAGCGCGGAGAGCGAATCGTTGATCTGATTTGAAGGCACGCTGCTCGTGTCGGCATTGTACTCAAGATGAGAACCGCCCGAGAGGTCAAGGCCGAGTTTGAATGCGAAGCGGCCATGAGTCGTTTGCTCATGCCACGCAAAATAGCCGATCCCCATCGCGGCGATCAGCAACAGAACCGAAATATATCGATGCTTGAACATTGCGCCCTAGTATAGCAGAAACCAGGGCGGTGCCAAAGGTTGACAGTTTCTACTTGTCTTTTCTACTTTCCATCAGCGTGAACAGATTTTTGAATATCATGGTGATCGAGATGGGGCCGACGCCGCCGGGAACCGGCGTGAAGACGAACGCCTTGTCGGCGCACGCTGGATCGGCGTCGCCGGCGAGCTTGCCTCCTTGCTCAGATGTGCCAGCATCGATAAGCACGACTCCTTCTCGTATCATGTCTGGTTTGATGAGTCCGGGAACGCCTGCGCCGGAGACGATGATATCCGCGTGGAGAAGTGCGTCGAGCGAGTCTCCCTCCCCGAACACTTCAACATCTGCCTCCGCCTTGCTGAGTGCCCGACTGCACGGCACGCCAACAAGTCTGCCCTGCCCCACCACCGCCGCCTTCTTGCCGCGCACCTCGACGTCGTGGCGCGCAAAGATCTCCAGCATCGCTTCTGCAACCGGCGCATACACCACGGGTGATGTGCCAAGCGCGTCGACGTCGACCTGCGCGGGTAGTGCGGCAAGTACCCCGTCCGTATCAATAGGCGATGGAAGCGGAAGCTGAACGATGACGCCGTCGCATGTGCGACCGAGGCGCTCGACCGCTGCGATCACCGCCTCGGTCGTCGCATCCTGCGACAATTCTTCGCGCACGAGTTCAACGTTGAGTTGCGCCGCCGCGCGTTCTTTGATGCGCACGAACGAGTCGGTCGCTGCGTTGCCGCGCGCAACGACAATGCCGAGGTGCGGGGTGCGCGAAAACGCGGAGCGTTTTCGCGCAAGCTCCTCCATCGTGCTCTCTGCGATCGCTTTACCGTCAACGATCATGAAAATTTATTTGTGCCGCTGCAATGTCTCCGGCACGTCTCCTTCGTAGCGACCGTTCGTGTAGTAGAACGCGTCGTATGACGAGCAGCAATAATTGAAACCGAATTTCTTCGTGAGCTTGCTTCCGTCGACCGCGATCGGATATGAATAGCCGCGCCAGCTGCCGCGCGCCGTCGGCACGTGTCCGCGAGAAAGATGCCACAGTAAGAAGAACGGGATGCGCACCATCCACGGCTGCACCGTGATCGGCCGCTTCCCCACCGCGCGCGCCATATCAGGTCCAAAGACGCAGGCGCCCGGAGGTGCAAGGTTCACGATCTCATAACTTCCTGCGGGGGTGGCGAATGAAAAGAGTGCGACGATATCGGCCACGTCATCTTCGTGCACGTATTGGCGCAGCCACTTCGGCGTGACCGGCACCCACGACACCATGAACGAAATGAGGTCGTAGAATTTCGAACCCTGCCCCTTCAGCGCGCCCGAGAGCGCTGACTGCAGACCGAAGCGAATACGCGCGAAGCGTCCGCGCGGGCCGGTGATCGCGGCGGGGCGCAAAATGAACACCTGCGGAACGTGCTTTCCTTTTGCGCGCGCCGCCTCGAACATGTCGTGCAGATGCTCTTCGCAAACACGCTTCTCTTCTGCATACAGGTATTCGCTCTTGCGGAACGGTTCATCCTCGGTGAAGAAATGATCGACGGTATTGTCGGCGAAGGCACCGTAGGATGAGACGGTCGAGAAATGTACGAGCACGCGGACAGACGGCTCGTCGAAGGCAAAGTTGAACACGCGGTCGGAGCCGTCGACATTCCACTTCCATTCAAGCGCGCGGTCGCCATAGAGTTCTCTGATCTGCCATGCCGTATGGACGACCACGTCCGGTTTGTAGGCGCGCACCTTCTCCTCCCAGCCTGCCTCCGACATGTCGTACTGAATGAACATGACCTTCGGGTTCTTCGCGATCAGCTCAGGACACGGCTCTTTATCAAGCCCCACGATCTGTTCGACATCGTCTCGCTTGCTGAACTGATCGCACAGCATGGCGCCCACATAGCCAGCGGCACCGGTAATGAAAAGAGTGTGTTTGGTTTGCATATGAATGACGGTAGATAGGCTCCTATAAAAATGACTCACCACGAACTGACGCGGAACAACATCCGCTTCACCGTGCGCAGTGCGATCAGTATATCAAGTCCGAGCGAACGATGCTGCATGTAATAGAAGTCGTAGGCGAGGCGCGTCTTGGTCTCCTCGATCGACTGCGGGCTGATGTTCCCCTGCTCATACTGCTGATTGATCTGCGCCCAGCCGGTGATACCTGGCTTCACCAGGTAGCGGGTCATGTAGAACGGCAGAGACTGCGCCAAGCGCTCGCCGAGGCCGACGATGTCGTTGCGCGGTCCGATAAGCGACAGCTCTCCGCGCAGGATATTGATGAACTGCGGAAATTCATCGAGCGACGTCTTGCGCAAGAAGCTGCCCACGCGCGTGACGCGATTCTCTTTCCGCGCGTCTTCCGCAAGCCACGTACCGGATGCTTTGTCATTGAAACTCATGCTGCGGAATTTCAGCACGGAGACGCGCGAACCGAACTGCCCGAATCGCTCCTGCGCAATGAACAGCGGGCCGCCATCTTCGATCTTCATGGCGATGTACACCAGGGGCAGCGCAATGAGCGTCACCAACCCCATCACCACGCCGCCTGCGATATCGATCGCGCGTTTTGCCCAGGTATAGAACAAGGACGGCGCGGCCGAGAAATTCTTCAGGAACCATTCGTAGCGCAGGAGCGAAAGCGGAACGCGATCGAACACTTCTTCGTAGATATCATGCAAGTGCACCAGCGAGCATTCACGCTTCATGAGCGTCGTGTCGTAGATGCGCGGCAAGATCGGCGCGATCGCTTCATCGTCCACATCGACGATGAGCATCGATACGTGTTCGCGCACGATGGTCGCGAGCAGTTCGTCGAAATGCGGCTGCGCATCGCGCGGCAACATGACCGCTTGGAATACGATGTGGTAGCGCGGATTCTCGTTCACTTCGCGTACGAGCGCATCCACTTCGTCGCCTTCGCCGATCACGATCGCGCGCTCACGCAGCGCCGGCTGCGACCACCGCGGAAATATCCACAGACGCCACAGAAAGACGCCGATGAGCGACACGATGAGGTAGATCGCGAGATTGGTCTTCGGTGCGATGCCAAGCGTCGGCACCAAGAAGAACAGGAGCGCCGCGAGCGCCACATTGAGGAGCTGCGTGCGCATGAGCACGGACGGCAGTGCACTCTTGAAGAGCATTGCGCGTTTGCTGTAGAGCCCCGCCATGTAGAAGACGATCGGCCACAAAATGAAGAGGCCCGCAAAGACGCGAATGTGATCGATGAAGAGCGCGACGGACGGCACCTCCGCGTAGCGAATGAACAGCGTCAGCCACAGTGAAAGCACGAAGACGGCGACATCTCCAAGGAAAAGCAGAACCGCGGCTCTTTTGCCACCTAGTGCCATATCGTGCGATTATACTACCATATAACCGCGCTTTTTTATGGACGTCACCACCAGCCCGAAAAAGATCTTATTCGTCATTACGAAATCGTATTGGGGCGGCGCGCAGCGCTACGTGTACGATCTCGCGACCGCGGCGGCGGCGCGCGGATTCGATGTCGTGGTCGCCGTGGGAGGACAAGGTCTGCTCATACAGAAATTGCAAGAAGCGGGAGTGCGCACCATCGCACTCGACACGCTGACTCAACATAAAACGTTCCTCGGCGATCTATTGTCGTTTGGTTCTCTTTTCACCCTTATCAAGATCATCAAGGAAGAGCGGTCGGATGTTCTCCACGTCAACAGCGCGAAGGCGGGCGGGCTCGGCGCGCTTGCCGGGCGCTGGTGTGGAGTGCCGCACATCATCTTCACCGCGCACGGATGGGAGTTCATGAACGACCGCGGAGCACTCTCGCGCGTCGGCATCCGCCTCTTCAGCTGGCTCACTATCCTGCTCTCTCACACGACGATCGCCGTGTCGCAGGCGGTGCGGAGTGCGACCGTCGGCTGGCCGTTCGTTGCTTCTAAGATCGTCGTGATCCGCAACGGCGTCGAGGACTTCCCTCTCCTCTCGCGCGGTGAGGCACGTGCTGCACTCATAGAACGCGTGCCGACACTGGCAAGCGTATTCAAAGAAGGCATGTTCGCGATCGGCACCGTCGCCGAACTGACGCCGATCAAAGGGCTCACCTACGGCATCGAAGCGATCGCCGCGCTGCCTGAGGAGATGCGCAAGAAGATCAGCTGGACGATCATCAGCGACGGAGCGCTGCGCGACGCATTGCAGCAGCAGATCGATCGGCTCGGCCTGCACAATCGCGTGTTTCTTGCAGGTTTCATGCCGGAGGCTCGCACGTCTCTGCGTGCGTTCGATCTCTTCCTCCTTCCCTCCCTCTTTGAAGCGCTCGCCTATGTGCTCATCGAAGCCGGCCATGCGGAACTTCCGGTCATTGCGTCAAAAACCGGCGGCATTCCCGAGATCGTCGAGGACGGCACAAGCGGTATCCTCGTGCCGCCGCGCGACCCGCAGGCGATCGCTCACGCGATCGAAAAACTCATGCCAGACCAAGAGCTTCGCATAACGCTTGGCACCGCGCTCCACGCAAAAGTCATGCGAGAATTCTCGATCGAAAGGATGGTGGACGAAACCCTTGAGGTGTATGCACGGCAACGGCAAGGAAAAAAGGAACGGAGGAAGTAAGGAGATAAAAGCCGCTGAGGGCGCAAGGTGTTACGATACATCCTAACACCTTGCGCCCTGCGCTCTGTGGTAAGACTAAAAGTTGCAGAGAACAAGCCTTCGCAACTAGGTGCTTCTCTTCATTTTTTGTTTTCAATTTTTATTTTTTACACGTCGTAGCCGCCTGAGAACTCTTGTTTGAGTTGCTCGCGGTGCGCCGCGTTACTGTAGCGGCTCATGCCGGAGATCATACCGAGCATGAGGAATTCGACCAGCAGATGTGAGCCGCCGTAGCTCATGAAGGGTATCGTCGTGCCGGTCACCGGCATGAGCCCAAGACTGATGCCGGCATGGACCATGACGTGCGCAAGAATATAAAATAGAACGCCAAGAGCGAAGAGCGTTTCAAAGTTGGTCGCACCGCGCGCCGCGGCAAAGAGGATGCGCCAGAACAACACACCGAAGAGCGCGAACACGATAACGATGCCGATGAATCCCCACTCTTCGGCGAACGCGGCGAACATGAAGTCAGTCTGATATTCGGGAAGAAATTTCAGTTTTGATTGCGTACCATACCCGATCCCCTTTCCGAGCACCTGCCCCGAACCGAGCGCGATCATCGCTTGATACGCGTTATAGCCTGAACCGCGGATGTCGGCGAGCGGATGAATGAAGGACAGGATGCGCTGTCGTTGGTATTCATGAAGTCCGAAATTCCATAAGCCGACCGAAGCGATCACGCCGAGCAGAAAGACCGCAAGCAGATGTTTGCGCGAGATCCCCGATACCAGTACCATGCCGAGCCATACAAGAAAGATGATGATCGAACCGCCAAGATCAGGCTGAAGCGCCACGAGGATGAACAGAATGAACGCATAGATACCGGAGACGATGATGTGGCGCACGTGCGCGATCTCCACATGCCGATCAGTGAAATACTTCGCAAGCACGACGACGAGCGCGAGTACGGCGAGCTCGGCTGGTTCGAACGCGACACCACCCACTGTAAACCAGCTGTGCGCACCCTTGAGAGCTCGCCCGAGTATGAAAAGAAGGACGAGCAGACCCGTTGCAAAGCCATAGATCGACACCGCGACGCCGGAGCGGCGGATCGCGCGCCAGTCGATCGTCCGCGCAGTAAAGAAGACGCCGAGACTGAGCCCAAGCCAAATGATCTGCCGTTCGAAATACGGGTTGCTCGACTGGAACGAACTCATCGTAAGCAGACCAAGCACCGAAAGAAGAAGCGCCGATCCGAGCATGAGCCAATCGACGTGTTTGTCTTTATCTTTGAGTAAAAGTCCTTCGTGTTCCATCAGTGTAGTGTATTTGATCTCTATGGCAATGCGGGAACGATCGTCAGTTCGGCGCGCACAGCGGCGGACGTCGTGGCGCTCCAGGTGAATACCACATTCTGACTTGCGCCGGAGTCGATCCGCGTGATCAGACTCTTCGACGCCGCAATGACCGTGTCAGTTTGGTCGAACAGGACCGCGGCAACGGTGACGTCACGCGCCGGCTGTGTGCCGTCGTTCACGAGAGTTGCCGAGAGTGGCGAGCTTTGCGCTGGCGATTGATCGGTCAGACGCAGAGGCTGGAGTGAGCTCTGCGGTATCGTGTCCCAAACGATATCGCCGAATGTTGTGTCGAAGTCGAAGAATACATGCGCCACTGGACGATCGCCGGTCTCGATATTCGGTTCGACGATCGGAATGATCTCCTGCGGCAGCAGATCGGTCACGCCGCTCTTTTCTATGATAAGCGTATTGCTGTTGTCCAGGAGGCGGAATACATAGTGCACGCCACGAGCACCAGCGCGCTCTCCGGCGTTCGGATTCTGAATATAGGCGACCGCGGTGTACGTGTGCGGCGAGGTCGGCAGCGCGCGGGTCCAGAGGACGACCGGCGCGCGCACATTGAATGTGCAGATACGCGCGCACGGTCCTCCGCAGTCTATCCCCTGCTCGCCTTGATTCTGTTTGCCATCAAAACAGGTCGGCGGTTTTGAGAAGATGCTGATGCCGACCCACAGCGCAATGACCGCCAGGATCGCTCCTGCGACGCCGGTGTACAACAATTTTCTTCGCCCGCTCCAGGAGAGTGCCATACCCACGATTATACCTCATCTCACGAAAACAGCGCGATATCGTCGCGCTGTTTTCGTATTGGTTCCACTGTTCCCGGCATCTAGCTACTCTCCCAGCCGGTTAAGGCAAGTACCATCGCCACAAGCGAGCTTAACTTCCGTGTTCGGAATGAGAACGGGTGTGACCCCGCCGTCAAGACACCGAGAACACTAAAACCAATCGTAGAAGAACTGAGTAAAAACAATGGTATGACAAACATAAACAACAGATTATTGCGGTTCCCAAAGCTGAGCCTGTCTACACATCCAATCTTTTCGGAAACGGACGTATAGACATGCTCTGAGAGAAATTTCGATGCATTAGTACTCCTCGGCTGAACACATTGCTGTGCGTACACCTAGAGCCTATCAACGTGATCATCTCTCACGGATCTCAATGATTCTTAATCTTAGAACGGGTTTCGTGCTTAGATGCTTTCAGCGCTTATCCCTACCCGACATAGCTACGGAGCGTTGCCGTTGGCACGACAGCTCCCACACCAGTGGTCAGTTCACTCCGGTCCTCTCGTACTAGGAGCAAGTTTCTTCAAGAATCGACGCCTGCAGTAGATAGGAGACCAACCTGTCTCACG
>JAKBZO010000009.1 GCA_021839985.1 bacterium | reverse complement strand
GCAGGTGTCCGGGTGAATACCGCGCCCCTCTTTCGCCATCTGCCCGAGCGCAGGCACAGTGAGCGTGTGCCCACGAGCCTTGAAGAGTGCGGTGTGATCCACAGAGTCGTGCCTGGCGTGCAAGACCGCCGCCATGAATGCGTTGAGGGAGAATGTCCCGCCGAGCGGGCGGTAAACCGAAACTGCGCAAGCGCGTTGTCGAGCCTGGAACCTCGGGATCAGCTTGAGGTGACCCTCATCGACGAAACAGAGCGGGTTATCGACCCGCATACTGAGATCCTGACCGTACACCGCCCGCAATTCGAAATCTTCAACCCGCTTGAGCAGGCCCATCTGACGTCTTTTCATTCAACACCCCCTTCCTGGCTACTATCTCATCTGAGGGTACCACGCATCCCGATCAGTCACAACACGATCAAGCGGGCCACAACACTTTTTATCGGCGCGACTTCGTGCGATCGAGCTCGGTCAAAAATTGTTTGCGCAGGCGCACTGACTGCGGCGTGATCTCAAGATATTCATCCTCTGCCATGATCTCGAGACCGCGCTCGATGGTCAGCGTGTAGGGTGGGACAAGTGTCATCGCTTCATCAGTGCCTGATGCGCGCATGTTGGTGAGCTGCTTGCCCTTGGTCGGGTTGACGGTCATCTCTTCGCCCTTGGAGGTATTGCCGATCACCTGCCCCTCATACACTTCGACGTTGGGCGAGATATAGAGCACGCCGCGATCCTGGAGATTCCACAGTGCGTAACCGAGCACCTTGCCAGCCATCATCGAGATCATAGAACCGACCACGCGCTTCTGGATCTCGCCCGCGTACGCACGGAAGCCGAGCACGCGCGACGACATGATACCTTCACCTTTGGTGTCGATGATGAACTGACTGCGATAACCGAGAAGACCGCGCGTCGGACCTTCGAAGAAAAGGCGCACGCTCGCGTCGTGCATGATCATATTCATCATGATGAACCCGCGCTGACCTAGCTTCTCGATGATCGGACCCTGGAACTCGCTTGGCGTGTCGATGACCACCTCCTCGAACGGTTCGGTCTTCACGCCGCCTTCTTCGTGCATGATGACCTGCGGCTGAGAGACCTGGAGCTCGTAGCCTTCGCGTCGCATGTTCTCAAGCAAAATAGCAACGTGCAATTCGCCGCGGCCGGACACTTTGTAGACATCGTTATCGCCCCAATCGACGCGCAGACCAACGTTGACCTCAAGCTCGCGCTCCAAGCGCTCGCGGATCTGACGAGACGTGACGAACTTCCCTTCCTTGCCTGCGAACGGAGAATTGTTCACCAAGAAATTAAGCGTGATGGTCGGTTCGTCGACCGCAATACCAGGCAGCGGCTGTGCCTCCGCGCTGGTCGTTACGGTTTCGCCGATATCGATATCAGGCAGCCCCGCGATCATCACGATGTCGCCGGATGATGCTTCTTTAGCCTCCACACGCTGCAGACCTTCGAATGAAAAAAGTGCGGTGATCTTGCCCTGGCGCGTTTCGCCGGTCGCTTTCTTCACGAACACGGGCGCGCCCTGCTTGATCGTACCTTCATAGATGCGGCCGACCGCCATGCGGCCGAGGAAATTGTCGTAGCCAAGGTTGAATGCCTGCAGGCGCAGTGGCGCGTCTGCCGGAGCGCTCGATGCGACCGGAACCTTCTCAAGGATCATGTCGAGAAGCGGCGTGAGGTCCTTTCGTTCATCGTCGAGTTTCCGCATGGCGACACCTTCGCGACCGATCGCATACGCGACCGCAAAGTCGCACTGCTCGTCAGTGGCACCAAGCTCGAGGAAAAGTTCGAGTACCTGTTCCTCCGCGCGGCGTGCATCAGCGGCCGGTTTGTCGATCTTATTAAGGACCACGATCGGCTTGAAGCCGAGTTCAAGCGACTTCTTAAGCACGAAGCGTGTCTGCGGCATCGGACCTTCCTGTGCGTCCACGATAAGCAGCACGTCGTCGATCGAACGCAGCACGCGCTCAACCTCGCTTCCGAAGTCTGCATGGCCCGGCGTGTCCACGATGTTGATCTTCGTTCCCTTGTACATCACCGACGTATTTTTGGCGTAGATGGTGATGCCGCGCTCCTGCTCCAAGGTATTGGAATCCATGGACACGCCCTCGGCCACGGCACCACACTGGCGCATGATGGCGTCGGTCAGCGTCGTTTTTCCATGGTCGACGTGAGCAATGATAGCGATGTTTCGGATGTCCATCCCGTTAAAAGTTTTAATAGTTAATGTCTAACTTGCGTCTACAGACCCCCCTCCCTAGCACTGACCGCACCCACGAACTTCTAACGGGATCCATATAACTGAAAAAGCCCGCGATGGGGCGATACCCGAACTATACCACAGATGATGAAATTACTCCATCGGCAGCCCGGCCCTATACCAAGCGGCGGTACCTCCTTCAATGTTCACCACCGAACACGGTACGCCAAGCGATGCAAGCACCTGTGTCGCCACCAAGCTGCGACTTCCACTCGCGCAGATCATGCAGGTGTCAGCGTAGCGCTCGAGCTCACGCGAACGCTGCGGTAATTCATTAAGTGGGATATTGATCGCGCCCTGTGCATGACCGTCCGCAAACTCCGCCGGCGTGCGGACATCGACGAGCACTGCGGTCGTGCCCTTTTTTTGTAGAAGATCAAATGCTTCTTTCGGCGTTAGTGTATTCATATTATTCGATGACAAGAATATTTTGCGGCGCGCCTTTCTCCCACGCGGTTATGTTCTCGATCGTGGTCGTAAGAATTCGTTCGATCGCTTCGCGTGTATCGAACGCCACATGCGGCGTGATAATGACGCGCGGATGCTTCATGAGATAGTGATTCTCCAAGACGGTCTTGAGCTCCGCCTCCGACGGATGCGGACCGACCAACAGGTTTACTTCTTCTCCCATCTCTCCCTCTTCTTCGAGCACATCGAGACCGGCGCCCGCGAGGATGCCCTCTTCAAGCGCTTTCACGATCGCATCGGTCTCAACGACCGCGCCGCGAGCGGTGTTGATGAGATAGGCGCCGCGCTTGATGCGGGCGATGTTGTTCACATTGATGAGATGATGCGTGTGCGGATTGTAGGGCACATGGAGCGAAATAATGTCAGAACGCGAAAGAAGATCATCGAGTTCTGCATATTCAAAACCGACGGTCCGCGCAAGCTCTTCATCAGGGCGCACATCGAACACAACAACGTTCATTCCGAATCCTTTTGCAATGCGTGCGGTATGGACGCCGATATTACCGCATCCGACGAGCCCCAGTGTCTTCCCGGCAAGATCGAAGCCTTCAAGACCAGCTTGCGAGAATGAACCGTCCTCCGACACGCGCTCATGCGCCTCGCAGATGCGGCGCGACAGCGCGAGTATGAGCGCGAAGGCGAACTCAGCGACCGTATTCACGCCATAGGATGGCACGCTCGCAACCGCTATGTTGCGCTTTTTTGTCTCTTCGAGATCGATATGATCGAAACCGGTCGAACGCGTCGCAATGAGTTTAAGCTTCGGGAAGCGATCAAGCTCCACGGTGCCGACACGGCTGTTCACGAATACCGATAGCGCCTCCGCCTGTGCATCAGATATGTCTGGATGATCCTGCAGCGCGCCGACCACTACCGTGACGTCATCGTTCGGCAGTCTTTCCTTGATGTATCCCTCCTCCCACGCTTCTTGTGCAAAATAAATGATCTTCATCTCGTTATACGTTTAGATAACTGGTTTAAGTATGTCATTCTTCAAACTCTTGAGAGCTCGCGGCACTCACCTTTCGCATTATACCTTAGCGACTGATCTGTCGCTCTATCTCGATCAGTCGTTCATATTTTTCGAGGCGCTCTTGCTGGGTCAAACCGCCCGCTTTAAGGCCGTAGGCGCCGATGCCGTATGCAAGGTCGGCGATGAACGTGTCCTTGGTCTCGCCTGAGCGATGCGAAACGATAATCTCCCATCTTGCCTCGCGCGCGAGTCTGATCGCCTCGAGCGTCTCGGAGATCGTGCCGATCTGATTCGGTTTGACCAGAAGCGCGTTGGCGAGTTTGGCTTCGATCGCGCTCTGAATGCGCGTCTTGTTGGTCACTGTGAGATCGTCGCCCACGATAAGACGCGTCCCGCCGAGCGCTTCGGTGATAGCGGCAAATCCTTGCGTGTCATCTTCGGCGAATGGATCTTCGATACTCTCAAGTGGATAGCGCGCAGCGAGACCTCGGTACACCACAAGCAACTCATCGCGCGAATAGGTCTTGCCGAGAATGTGGTATGCACCGTTCTCAAAGAGTTCGCTTGCTGCCGCATCGATCGCAAGCGAGAAATGCGGGTGTCCTTTGATAAGCCCGCTGAGGATCTCGAACGGCTTGTCGATCGTATCGAAGGTCGGCGAATATCCTCCCTCATCGCCCATCGGCACCATCGCGCGCGTCTCTTGCTCCAGCGTATGCCGCAGATCGGTGAACAGTTTATACAACTCGTCGAATGACTCACGAACGGTATCCGCCGCCGCAATTAGCATATATTCTTGGAACGGCAAACGCATGTTCGCATGCACGCCGCCATTGATCACGTTAGAAAAAATCCTCGGCATGCGCGGCGTATAGCCGGTCTTGTTCGCGAGGTAGCGCCAGAGTTCAACGCCTTCTTCCATCGCAAAGAGTCGCCACGCTGCCATACTCACGCCAAGCATGCTGTTGCTGCCGAGCCTGCCCTTATCCGGCGTGCCATCGAGTGCAATGAGTGCCGCGTCGATCTCCTCCGGCGACGACCATTCTCGCCCCACGAGCATCGATGATATCTCTCCGTCGACTGCCGCGATAGCGCGCGTCACGCCGCGGCCGTCTTCATCGCGCAATTCTCTCGCCTCGTGCGAGCCGGTCGACTTTCCCGACGGCACGCCCGCCAGTGCGATCATCTCACTATGACCAAGCTCGACCTCAACTGTCGGCCGCTCACGGCTATCAACGGTCTCTCGCGCGAAACAAGAATCGATGTTCATAGGTCTTTAAAGTTTCTTCTCCAACTCCGCCACTCTTAGCAGCGTCGGAATGACCGCATCTGGATTGAGCGACATGCTCTCGATGCCGTTCTCAACCAGGAACTCCGCGAAGTCGGGAAGATCCGATGGTCCTTGGCCGCAGATGCCGAGATGTTTGCCGCGCTCGTGGCACGTTTTGATGACGCTTGCAATGAGCGCGCGCACCGCATCGTCGTTCTCGTTTCCGACATGCGCCACGATGCCCGAGTCGCGATCAAGGCCGAGCGTCAGTTGCGTGAGGTCGTTGGAGCCGATCGAGTAGCCGTCGACGAGATCGAGGAATTTGTCGGCGAGGATCACATTGGCCGGGATCTCGCACATGAGATAGACCGGCACCTTTTCCTCACCAACTTTGGCGGTCGAAAGCGTCGGCAGGCCGTGCTCGTGCATGACCGCGAGCGTTTTCTTTGCTTCATCCACCGTGCGGCAGAATGGGATCATCGGAATGACGTTGGTGAGTCCCATTTCGTCACGCACTTTTTTCATAGCGTCACATTCGAGTCCGAACGCCGCTTCGAACTTCGGATCGTAGTAGCGCGAAGCACCGCGCCAACCGATCATCGGATTCTCTTCCTGCGGTTCATACGCCTCGCCGCCGAGAAGCGTGCGGTATTCGTTGGTCTTGAAATCGGAGAAGCGCACGACGACCGGCTGCGGGTAGAACGCGGCGCCGATCGTGGCGATGCCATAGGCAAGGTTGTCGACATAGAAGGTCACGGGGTCGCTCCAACCGGCGATGCGCGACTCGATCTCTGCCTTCACCGCGTGCGGCTGCTTGTCGAGTTCAAGGAGCGCCATCGGATGAATGCCGATGTGCGAATTGATGATGAACTCTTCGCGCGCAAGTCCGACGCCCACGACTGGCAAGAATGATTGCTCGAACGCGATATTGGGCGATGCGATATTGACCATGATCTTCGTCTGCGTCTGCGGCATCTGGGCGATGTCATGCTCGCGCACTTCGAACTTCGACTCGCCCTCATACACGACGCCTTCGCTGCCGGAGGTATCGACGGTGACCATCTCGCCGGTCTTTAGAACTTTGGTCGCGTTGCCGGAACCGACGATCGCCGGAATGCCGAGCTCGCGCGACACGATCGCCGCATGGCTGGTGCGCCCGCCCTTGTCGGTCACGATCGCCGACGCCATCCTCATGATCGGCTCCCAGTCGGGGTCGGTCATCGAGGTCACGAGGATCTCGCCTTGTTTGAATTGTTCGATATGTTTCGGATCGTCGATGAGACGTGTGCGTCCGCTTGCAATGCTGCGACCGACCGAGATGCCGCGGACGAGCTCAGACCCATGCGAGAGCGATACGAATTCGCGCAGTTTTGAAAAGTCGCGCTCCGCCTGCACGGTCTCAGGACGCGCCTGCACGATGAACAGCTCTCCGGTCTCGCCATCTTTCGCCCACTCCATGTCCATCGGCGTCCACTTGCCTGCTCGCTGTGAGTAATGGTTCTCGATGAGCATGCCCCAGCGCGCAAGCGTGAGCGCTTCTTCGTCGGTGAGTGCGAACTGGCGCTCCATCCCCTTTTCGACTTGCACGACTTTCGTGCGCTTGAGACCGGCGCCGAGTCCGCCGCCGTAGATCATTTTCTTGTTTTTGACGCCAAGCTTCTTGTGAACGATCGGCATAGGAGACGTCTCAAGCGCCGGTTTGAAGACGATGTATTCATCCGGCGTCACGTGCCCCTGCACGATCATCTCGCCAAGCCCGTAGACCGAGTTGACGACGATCGCGTTGCGGAAACCCGTCTCTGTGTCGACGGTGAACATGACGCCGGAGACGCCCTTATCGGAGCGCACCATCTTCTGCACGCCGACCGAGAGCGCGATGTGCATCTTGTCGAAACCTTTGTCGCGGCGGTATGAAATGGCGCGGTCGGTGAAGAGCGACGCGAACGCCCATTGCACCGCCTCGCACACGTCCCCAGCGCCGCGGATACCGAGGTACGTTTCGTGTTCGCCGGCGAACGATGCGCCGGGGAGATCTTCGGCGGTGGCGCTGGAGCGGCACGCAACGTCGGCATTCTTGCCATAGATCTTCTCCATCTGCGCATACGCATCGCTGATCTCTTGCACGAGATCTTTCGGCATCTTTGCGCGACGGATCGCGGTGCGCACTTTTTCGCCGCGACGCGCGAGGTCGCGCAGATCGTGCGTGTCGAGGTCTTTGAGCACCGCAGCCACGGTCACATCAAGACCGGTCTGGTTGAAGAAATAGTCGTACGCGGCGGCGGTCACGATAAAACCAGACGGAACCTTCACGCCTTGCGCGCCGACGCTCTGCAGCATCTCGCCGAGGCTGGCGTTCTTGCCTCCCACCTGACCGACATCATCCATGCCGACCTGATCCATCCAAAGAATATGTTTCTGCTCCATGAGTTATGATTTAAGTGCTACTAAAAGATCCGACACGTTCGATCCCGTCTCGCCGGTCACGATCGCATCGCCGGTCTTGCTAAAGAATGTATACGAAGCATGTGACGCAAGCGCTTCATCTATTGAAGCATGTTTTTCTTGTGCATGTGAGAGCGTGACCTGGTCGGCGATGCCGCCCCCATAATCGCTATTGTCGCGACCGTCTGAATCGAACGGCGCAATGATCTCCCCTTCGCGGATATGCTGGAGTGCTGCGATCGCCAGTTCCTGATTGCGGCCGCCATCGGCACGGGAGGCATCTTCAATGGTCACGACCGTCTCGCCGCCGTAGAGCAGCGCGGTTTTAGGCTCTGCCGCATGCAGCTCTCCGGCAATGCGTCCGGCCACGTCGCGCGCTTCACCGCTTATCGCGTCAGTCACGATATGCGCCGTATAGCCGAGCTCCTCCGCCTTTCGCTTCATCGCATGAAGTCCGCGCGTATTATCCACCACGAGTATGTTTTGAACGTGATCGAAATAAGTATCTTCTTTGGGAGTTTCAAGAAGCGGCAGGGACTCGTGCGAGATGCCGTATCGCGCAAGCGCGGCGCGCGCGTCCTCGATCGTCGTCGTATCGCGCACCGTAGGACCAGAGGCGATGAACTCCATACTATTGCCGGGCACGTCGGAGAAGATGAGACCGATCACCTGCGCCGGATACGCCGCACGCGCCAAATTGCCGCCGCGCGCGAGCGAGAGATGTTTGCGCACCGTGTTGAGCTCCTGGATCGACGCGCCGCGATGCGTCAGCTCTTTGAAAAGATCCGCTTCATCATTGCACGTCATACCCGCAGGCGGCTGACACAGAAGCGTCGAGCCGCCGCCTGAAACAAGCACGATGACCGCGTCGCGCGGCGTGAGATCGGAGAGCAACGCTAGGATCTGATGCGTCGCATCGACGTTCGACTGCGACGGGGTCGGATGCGTACCCATGAAGCATTCGATCTTCTCAAGTCGGAGATCCTTGCACATGACAGAATGAGAAACATCAAGCACGATGCCGCGTGTCAGCCGGTCGCCAAGCAGTCGCTCAATGGTGGTCGCGCTTGCCGCCGCGCATTTCCCCACCGCAATAAAAAAGATCCGCTCCGGCACTTCGACCGTACAGATCTTTCCGCCGATGCATAGTCGACCATCCTCAAAATGCACCATTTCTTCAAGTGCCCGCGCCGTATCGACGCCTTCAAATCCCGCCTCGGCGATCATGAGTGCATCGCGCCGCAGCGCTGTCGTTGCCAACTCCTCAAAATTCTTGATGATATGCCCGTCTGCCATTGTCATTTATTGTAGCAGAGAAATAATACGCCGGCGTCATCGTACATACATACCCGCCATCTGGACATCTGACCGTATAGTCGCTCCCTCTATGATATATCATAGAACAAAAGCGGCGTCGTCTTGGTTTGATCTGAAAGACGACCTTAGATCACCCGCGCCTCGATCATCATAAAGAGCGGAAACTCTTTACGAGCAATGTCTTCTGCCTTCTGGCGAGGGCCTTTGCCGCTTTTTCGATGTGAGATCCATTCTTCAAGCCGAGTGATCGAAAGACCATTCTTAAAAAGTGCTTTCGAAATATCTTGTAGTGAACGGTGGAACGAGATAGTCTGCTGCGAATTCTTTTTGCCCGGATGCATATCGACCGCCACTCGCTCCCCAGAGAGGTAGCGATCGACGCGGCGATACTGAATGTTGCGCTCTTCATCATATCCCCAACTCGAATGCTTCAGCACGCGGAAGGTCGGATGATTAAGAACGAGCACTAAGCGTCCGTTCGGTTTCAAGACGCGCCGCGCCTCCGCAAGGGCCTCGGCCATGTTTTCGATATTCTGCAGAGCAAGCACGATAGTAGCAACATCGACGCTCGCAGCCTTGGCGAACGAAAGATCATGCGCAGGCGCCGCATAGAACTGGATCGCTTTAGGCGAATGCGTCGTCGCGTAGGCGATCAATTCTTTTGAGATGTCCGCCCCTTCGACACTCGCTCCCGTTTCGCCAAAAGCGCGCGCAAAAAATCCTTGCCCGCAGGCGATATCGAGCACGCGTATCCCCTTCCTCAAAGCAAGCACGCGCAAAAGATTCGGCAAGACCACCTGCGACTGATACGTGTCCGCATCTTTTTCAAGCAGCTCGTCATACCATCCCGCCACGGACCCCCACGAAGTGTTATGTTCGTCTTTTTTCATGATGATACGATCCTTCCATCATCGAGCCGAATGATCCGATTGGCAAGCGTGCCATATTCATCTTCGTGCGTCACCATGATGATGGTCTGTCCGCGCCCATGGAGCTCTTTGAAGATCTCCATGATCGCATCGGATGACTCGCGGTCGAGGTTCGCGGTCGGCTCATCGGCAAAGAGCACGGTCGGTTCATGTGCGATCGCGCGCGCGATCGATACGCGCTGCTGTTCGCCGCCGGAGAGCTGGCTCGGAAGATTGCCGGGGCGTTCATGAAGACCAACGCGCTGCAGCGCGCGCAGAGCGCGCGCTGCAGCATCCTTCTCGCTCATTCCCTGCATCAGAAGCGGCACGACGACGTTCTCAAGCGCGGTGAGCTCCGGCAAGAGCGCGTAGTCCTGAAAGACATAGCCGAACGTAACGAGACGGAGGCGCGAGCGCTCATGCGACGTCAGTGCGGTCGCATCCTTGCCGTCGATATAGATAGCGCCGGACGTCGGATGATCGAGCAGGCTCATCTGATACATGAGCGTCGATTTGCCCGCGCCCGATCGCCCCATGATCGCGATGAATTCGCCGTCATTCACGATGAGATCTATACCCTTAAGCACCTGCGTCTCGATGGGGCCGTTCTTGAATGTTTTTATTATGTTCTTTGCTTCGATCATACCTTGAGAGCTTTTAGTTGGTAGCTGATAGCTTTTAGCATTAAAGCCTAAAAGCTAAAACCTACAAGCTAGCAGCTCGTATAGTTAATTTCTCCCCAATATCGAATCAAGCGTGTTCTTCCGAACGATCATGCGCGATGGAATGTAGCCCGCGATCACGGTCGCGATAACGATAAGCGCGATGCGCACTGTCGTATCGAGAACCGGTGCAACGATGATCGCGGCGCTGATCGGCAGGACGATCGGATGCGCGCTCACGTAGGGAACCAGGAAGCCGTAGAGAACCAACAAGCCGACGCCCGAGCCGATCACCGCATAAAAGAGCGATTGGAACACATACGACACTTCAATGGCGCGACCGGTGACGCCGATGCCCTTGAGGATGCCGATGAACTTTCGACGTGTAAGTGCATTGATGAAGATCACGATGAAGATCGTGATCGACGCGACCACCAGACCGACCGAACCGATCGCATTGCCGATCTGCGCGAACGTGTCCTTCACTTCCCCGACGCCATTTGGTATCGCTTCGTCGAATGTCTGAACCTTGGCGACATCGCCGACACCGCTGCGAAGCAGCGTATCGCGAAATACTCCCGAATCGGCTCCCGGCTTCAGCAGTATCGCGATCTCATCCACATTATTATCCGTGCGCCCCATAAGCAGCCGGAGTTCATCTGCAGGCATGTAGATGCGCTGCGCGATCGGCGAGTTCGCGGTCGACACGAGAATGCCGCGCACCGTCATCTCGCGCACGTTGCCATTTATCGTGACGCGCACTTTGCTTCCGGGATAGACATTCTCAAGCGGCGTAAGCGAAGGCATTTTGCCGAACGAGTACCGATCGACATAGAGCGAGCCGAGCAGCACGGCATCATAATCATTTTCGGAAAGATAGCTTCCCTCTTTCACATACCCTGCTAATTTCCCGAACGCTTGTTCCGTGTTCGGATCGATGCCGACGAATGACGCGCCGGTTTCATTGGTCTTGGTGTTGAGATCTCCCGCGCTCTCCTGATAATTCGCTTCGATCGTACCGCCTGAGGAGTAGCGCTCTGTGACCGTCTCCACCTGCGGCAATCCCTTGATGAGTGCGGCGACCTGTGCGCTATTCTCGATGTAATTCTTATTATCAAGCGCGGTGAGGATCACATCGCCGGTCTCTTGCGTTCGGTAGAGGTTGGTAATACCGTCGATAAGACCGACCAACACACCGGTCACCACCACAAGATCGAGGAATGTCAGCACCATGACGAAAACAATGAGCGTCGTCGTCCATTTGCTGGCGCGCCGCACTTGTCGCAGTGCGAGATACCACCCTACGCGTATGTCGGTGAAGAGAGAGTTCATGCTGGCAGTTGGTAGTAGGCGGTTGGCAGATCGCTCCTGGCCGCTCACTTGGTTACATCCGGATTCAGCACCACGATATCGCCATCGCCGAGACCGGACGTCACTTCTACTTGCCCGAGCGAGTCAGCTTGCGTGATAGTGACCGGCACATCAACGACTGAATCGTCTTTCTTCACCTGCACCACCTGCGCCGAATTTTTCATGAAGATCGCGCCCTGCGGAACGACCAGTACACCTTGATCGTGGCGCACCATGACCGATACATTGGCGGTCATGCCGCTGCGGATACGCGTATCGTCTCCGGCGATCTGCAGAACGGTCTTATAGGTCGGCACGCCGCCTTGCTGGGTCGCACCCGGATCGATCGATACGACCTGTGCTTGGAATGGCACCGAGGGACCGAGTGCGTCGAGCGTCACCGTCGCCATATCGCCGACACTCACGCTTACGATGTTTATCTCCGAAATGTAGGCGTCGATCTGGAATGCGCCGTCGCTGATGATCGAAATATCATCCGTGGTCGGCGACACGACCTCGCCCACCTTCGAGTTCATGCGCGTGATCGTGCCATCGAATGGTGCCGTGATCACGGTCTTCGCGAGGAGCGCCTGCGTGTTCTGAAGATCAGCGCGCGCCGCGTTGACCGCCGCCGCCTGCGCATCGATCGAAGTCTGTGTCGAGCCGGACTCGCCGAGCGCGAGATCGCTTTGCGCGGTCGCGAGGGCGGCGGCGGCGTTCTTCTGCGCCGTATTTGCGCTCGTGAGCGCCGTGCGCGTCGCATCTATGGCGCTGCGTGCTGCCGCAACCGTCGTCACATATCCACTGATCGCCGTTGCGCTTGCGCTTTGATTCGGTACCGCGCTCCCGAGCGCCGTGTTGGCGTCGAGCAAGAACTTGTTGACCGCCGCAATGTTCACCTGCGCTTCCACCATCGCCGTACTCAGATCATCAGACGCGGAGAGACTTGCCAACTCCGCCTTCCATACCGTGAGCATCGTCTCAAGCGAAACGCGTTCTGACACGATCGTCGTCAGCGCTTGCGTGTTGGATGAATAAAAAACGACGGACGGCGTCGATGTGCGCGAGTTATTGAAGAACTGGTCGGCTTTGTTGTGCACAGCATCGTCGGACGTCGTGTAGGCATCCTGGATCGCGTTGAGCGCCGCGCTGTTTGCCTGAGTGAGAGCGGTCTGCGCGGCATCCACCGATGATTGAAGCACCGCCAACTGCTCCGGCCGCGTGCCATCTTTAAGCGACTGCAACTGCGCCTCGGCCGACGCAAGCGCCGCCTGTTTTCCGGCGACCGCCGCCTGTAAGTCATTGTTCTCGAGAGTTGCGATAACGTCTCCTGCCTTCACCTTATCGCCCACCTTCACCGCGGCGCTCGCGATACGGCCATTCTGCGCGAATCCGAGATCGACATCTTGCGCCGCCGTGATCGTACCGGTCACATTGACCTGTGCCGTAAAATCACCGCGATGCACGATCAGTGTTTGAAGGTTGTTGTTGCTTGAGTGAAAAAAGAAGAACCACGCGGCGACCACAACGACCACCGCGCCGCTTGCGATCCATACGATATTCAGCTTTGTCGATCCCGCCTCATCCATACTATCTATTGTTTGATCACGCTCCACACATTCTGATCTTCTCCGCCATCGAGTTTGAAGAGTGAGATGCCGCGTACGCCGAGCGATCGCGCAAGATCCATCTTGTCTTTGATCGCCTGCGCATCGCTCCACCACACGATATTGGTCGGTACCGCCGCCTGCGCGGTCGTGGTCGCGCCGTCCGAGTAGCTGGTCGACGCTACGCCCACATTGCTTTGCGTCGCACTAGCAGGCAGCGTCGAAGTTTCCGTAGTGGTCGTCGGCGTGTAACTAAAGCTCAACTCGCCGGCTGCATTGCGGGCGGGCGTGATCCCGAGCATCGCAGCAAGACCGGTCGCATAGTTCGGATCGAACGCCCACTGCAGGTCGTAGCGGAAACCATATTCGGAGAGCTTGGTCACTTGATATTCATACCCGTAGGTCGCAACGCCGATCACTATCTTGCTCTTCGGGATCGACTTCGCAGCCAGCGTCACGACCGCCTTCACCCATGCCGGATCAGCGACCGGAATATACGGCGTACCATCGGCAGCCGCGTTGAGCGTGAGGTCGATCGTGCCCTGATCGTACGCCATGATCTCCACGCGGTCGCAGTATTTCCCGATCGCCGTATAGTCGTTGGCATATTGCGTCGCATCTTTAGGCGGCGTGCCGCTGTAGCGATCAGCGACCGGCGTGCGCGGCTCGACCGCGCAATACAGCCACTTCTTCGTGCCGAATCGCTGTGCGAGTCCTTTGAGGAACGTCGAGAAATAATTCTCCGTCTCCGCCTTCTTTCCCTCGAAGTCGATATCGATACCGGCGAATTTGTTATCTTTGACCAGCTTCGTAATAGCGTCTTCAAGCGCCACGCGCTTCTTAGTACTGCTGAGCGTCGCTTGTATCGCATCGCCGTCGCTCCACATGATGGTCGGCACGACGCGCACCTTCTGCGCGTGCGCAACGGCGACCAGCGCGTGCACGTCGGTCGACGACGCGTAGGTGTCGAAATTCATCGCGTCGAATATCGTGCCATCGGTCTTCATCGTATAGCCGAACGGCATCACCGAGGTAAGCTCATTCACATGAGAAAGCACATCGGCCGTACCGGTCGCCATACGCCAATACGGCACCCAGCCGCCGATCTCAAGCGGAGCCGGCTTCGGTGCTGCTTTTTTGGCAGTGGTCGCCTTGGTCGCTGCGCTTGCCGCGGTCGGCGTCAGTATGCATAGCACGGCCAGAAGTACGCTCGCGCGTTTCAAAAACGAATTCATGCATTCAGTATACCAAAGAAAATGGCCGCCGACGAAGTCGGCGGCCATTCCTCGCTTCCTACTTTCAACTTTCTACTTCTCCATCACCACGAGATCTTTGGCAAAACGTACTTTCTTCGATGCGACCGCCGCCTCTTCTGCGCTGCGGAAGCCGACTGGAAGAATGACGGTCGTATGAAGACCATCTGCCGACAGGCCGAGGATCTCGTCGTACTTCCCCACATCGAATCCTTCCATAGGACATGCGTCGATACCACTGACCGCAGCAGCCGTAAGAAGGACGCCGAGGGCAATATATACCTGCTTCTGTGCCCACATGAGCCGCGCCGTCTCATCCATGCCCGCGATCGCACCCTTCAGCATCTGTGAAAAACCGGCGAGCGCTTCGGCGCTCGCGCCGCGCGTCTGTGCGATGTCAGCGATGTACGCGTCCACCAAGACTTCGCTCGGCACCTGTGCGGCAAGCACGATAAGATGCGACGCATCGGTCACTTGCGCCTGATCCCACGACGCCGCGCGCAGCTTCGCGCGCAGCGCCGGATCACTCACCACGATGAACTTCCATGGCTGCAAGCCGTAGGAGGACGGCGCGAGGCGCGCCGCTTCAAGCAGCGTGTCGAGTTGCGCCGCGGTCAATTTCTTATTCGTATCGAACTTCTTGGTCGCTTCGCGCCAATTGAGAGCGGTGATGATGTCGTTCATGTTCGCAAAAGATTATGTATATATCGACACGATATCACGCCCACATTGAACGCTCCGTGGATAACTGAAGCAGAACACAAAAGAGATGGATCTTCAAATCCTCAGCTATCGCGCGTCGACGAATGTCAGCGCCACACCCTTCTTCCCGGCGCGACCGGTGCGGCCAATGCGGTGCACATAATCTTCGTCGGTTGCCGGCAGCTCGTAATTGATGACATGTGAGACGCCGGAGATATCGAGGCCGCGCGCCGCGACGTCGGTCGCAACGAGCACCTGCACATGATCGCGGCGGAACAGGTCAAGCGCCTTCTGTCGCTTACCCTGCGTCTTGTTGCCGTGGATCGACTCAGCTTTAAAGCCGCGCGTCTCCAAGATCTTGGCAAGCTTTTCGACGCCGTGCTTCGTGCGGCCGAAGATGAGTACCTTGTTGAACTCCGGCTTGATGAGCAGATCATGAAGCACGTCGATCTTATTCTCTCCCGGTTTGATGCGCACGACGTCCTGCTCGACGTCCTTGGACGTGTCGCCGGTCTTCACGAAGATGCGTGCGGGTGTTCGGAGGAATTCGCCGATGAGGCGTTCGACCTCGTGCGAAAGCGTCGCCGAGAAGAAGAGCGTGTGGCGCGACTCCGGCAAAAGACCGAGCACTTTGCGCATGTCAGCGATGAACCCCATGTCGAGCATGCGGTCAGCTTCATCGAGCACCACCGAGCCGAAGCCGGAGAGTACGAGCGACTTGCGTTCGATAAGATCTTTGAGGCGCCCCGGCGTGCCGATCACGAATGCCGGCTTGCGGCGCAGGTCGCTCATTTGCGGACCGATGCCGACACCACCCACACATACCGTGCTCACTATCTGGAGACCAACGGTAAGACTCTTGAGCTCTTCGCGGATCTGCGTGGCGAGCTCGCGCGTCGGCACCATGATGAGCACGCGCTGTGAACGATCCTTTAACACCTTGTCGATGAGCGGAATGAGAAATGCGCCCGTCTTGCCCGAGCCGGTGTCGGCAATGCCGACCACGTCCTCACCGCGAAGGATATGAGGGATCGAGCGATCCTGGATCGGCGTCGGGAGCAGGTAGCCTTTCGTCACGATCGCGCTCTTGAGCGATGTTTCGATATTGAAATTCGGGAACTTGTGATCAGGTATGAAATGTTCGACCTCTTCGGTGATGCGCGCCTTATTGATGAACTTCGAGACGTCGATCGACGTCTGTTTGAAACCACCGCGCCCGCCAAAGCCGCCGCGACCGCCGCCGCGAGCAGGTGCCGCACCACGACCGGCGCCGCTATATGGGCGGCTGCTACCTGCCCCACCGCTGCGCGCAGGGCGGCTAAACGACCCTGATCCGCCACGAGATGAAGATGAGTATGAACGCGCGGGCGAAGCCGACGAAGACGTGCTCCTGCCACGACCAAAACCACGAGAAGGGCGTGCTCCGTCCCCTCGTTCACCTCCCTTGCCCCCTCCGCCCTTACTGCCGCCCGAATTACCGAGATATGTCATATGCGCAAAGAATATCAAAAAACTGTTTACTTGTCAATACATCTCGGTATTTTGTGGTCTCAAGCCGCGCCTGGCGCTACGCCTCTTTGCGCTGCCACAGGCTGAGTATCTTCTTCCCTTCTCGGTGCGGGTAGTCATACCAGCCGATGTTTTTAAAATACTTCGCAGCAAGGTCACCGATCACCAGCCCGTCGTCATGCCAGATCACATACCCCTGCGCATCAGCGCCGACCGGCACCAGCCGCGGTCCCTCGACCATCACCAGATAGCCGCCCGGCTTGAGCGCCGAAGCGATACGTTGCAGCTCTGTCGCCGGATCCTCCGCATGCTGAAGGACGAATACTGAAAGCGCCGCGTCGATACCGCGTGCGTTACACTGGCCGCGCGGCTCAAATCTTTCTTGATCGTTCACATACTTTGCCGCAAGCAGGAGCATATTGAGACTCATATCGACGCCGACCACGTAGCAGCCGAATGCCTCGATGAGCTTCTTCGACAATCTGCCCATGCCGCAGCCGAAATCAAGCACGCGGCTGTCGCTATCGAGGAGCGCGCGGTCGCGCAAAAATGCGATCATGAAGTCGGTCTCCTCGTCGAATTTATCCGGCTGATATTCGTTAGGAGTGAGTACGATGTCCTTCGCGTGCTGAAGATTGATCGGATCGAAAGCTTTTTTGAAATACTTCATGTCGTCATGCTTGCTGTTAACGAAGCCTCTACTCTCGCACCAGCGCCGTCGCGGCGAGCAAGATCATGCCGATCACCACGATGACCGCCGCCGCCATGAACGCCGCGCTCACGCCGTACGTCTGCCACAGAAATCCTCCGCCGATACCGGCGACGAGCGCGCCGAAGCCGTTCACTGCATTGAGCCAGCCGAGTCCGCCGCCGCGCGCATATTCTGCCGTGAGCTGCGAGGCGAGAGAACGCTGCGTCCCATCAGTGAGAGCTGGGAACAGACCGAATACGAAGAAACCAAGAGCGAGCGCCCATGAACTCTCCGCCGCATTAAGCATGAAGTAGCTTACGACAAGAAGAGCGAACCCGCCCATGATGATCGTCCGCGCGCCGACCCGGTCGCTCACTTTCCCCGCCGAGTATGAAAAGGTCGCGTAGGATATGCTGTAGACCATAAAGAAGAGCGGGATATCCGCGACCATAAGTCCGAGCGATTCGGTCTTGAGCAGTACGACCGATACCGGCAGACTCCCGATCGCAAGTATGAATGTCGCAAGAAGAAAAAGTTTGAACCGGTTCGACAACTCGCCGAACGCCGCAAGTACGCTGCTGCGCTTTTCTGCGACCGTGCCCGCGACATCTGAAATGAAAACGAGCGTGAAGAGCGCAATGATGCCGACCGCAAATGCCGTGAGAAAGACGATATCGAAGCGCAGAGGGAAGTAACGCAACAAGAGGTAAGCGGTGAGCGGACCGAGGATCGCGCCGATCGTATCCATCGCGCGATGGTAGCCGAATGACCGGCCGAGCTCTTCTTTAGGCACCGAGAGCGAGATGATCGCATCGCGGGGCGCGTCGCGTAGTCCTTTCCCCACACGATCAGTGAAACGCAAGCCGAGTGCGCCGCCGACGGTCGACACGAGAACATAGAACGGTCGCACGATCACCGAGAGTCCGTAGCCAAATACCAAGAACGGTTTTCTCTTTTGAGACCGATCGGAGAAGTGACCGGAATAGATCTTGAAGAAATTCGACGCCGCCTCAGAAACGCCGTCGACGAGGCCGAGCGACTCCGCACCCGCACGAAGCACGGTCGTGAAGAATGCCGGGAACACCGCGAAGACCATCTCGGAAGAAAAGTCATTGAAGAGACTCGTGAGTCCCAAAAAGAAAATATTTTTCTGCAGTCCAAGTATGCGGTCTTTCATGAGGTATGAGCGACGGTTACTCCTCCTTAAACGGCACGAAGATCCAGGCTGCAATGTAGGCGGCGATGATCGTCCATGTCCAGAGCATGAGCACGAACGCGAGGCGCACGAGCGCCGGATCGATTTCGAAATACTCCGCCACACCTCCAGCAACGCCAGCGATCACCTTACGCTTCCTTGAGCGACGAAATTTTTTCATAGGTTCATCATAGGTTCATATCCATAGTTCTCCGCCCAAATTCATTCTAATGTTCTCAAGAACATGAGAATGAATTACATCTGCAAGAATACCAGCGCATGGTACACCAAGAACGCCGGCCACACGATCGCTTTGAGAACGCCGACCACGCCCGCCCAAAACGTCATTGCGTGCTGAATGTAATAGACCGCGGCACCGATGAACCCGAGACAATAGACCGCCGAACCGCACTTGCGGCGATGATGCCACTTCTTGTGGCAGCACCCCTCTGCATTACCATTACGATCCTGTGTATCCATGATCATTGTGTAAACACGACTAATACTTTAATGATAGCAGAGGTTTTGGAGAGAGCCGCAGACGCTAAGACTCCAGCGGCGTCTTGATGGTCTTGTAGTACTCGCGCAATGACGAGAAGAGACCGTCTCTCATCTCAAAAATAGCAACCTCGCTCATAGCGATCTTGAGATTTCGTTTCGTGTCGATGAAATCAGCGTCCCATTCAGCGATGGCCGTGGTGCCATCTATCCAAAGATTGCGAAGGTGGAAATGAATATCTTTCTGCTCTCCAACCACTTTGTACACCCAGTACTCCTTTATAGCGTCGATGCCGCTATTTTCTGGCTCACGAGGATCGTGATAAGTAGCATCATCGGTAAAGATCGTCGTAATAAGCTCCGGGTCTTGCGTCTCCCAAGCCTTTCCATATACCTCGATCAATTTTTTTACTTCCTCTCTCGTCATAGTGTGATTCATCAGGACTCAATCTAGCACAGAACTGCTACCGAGGGGAACCCTCTGTAGTCAACGACCCGACCGTATCAGATCGAGCTTCTTCTGTCGCGTCCAGCTTTTGATCTGTGCTTCTCGTTTCAAAGCCGAGGACCTATCCGGACACTCTTCGGTATACACGATCTTCACGATCTCTTTTGAACGAGTGTAGTGCCCGCCCTTTCCCTCCTTATGCTGCTTGAAGCGCCGCTCCAGGTCGTTAGTGACTCCTGTATAAAGAGATGCGTCACCGCATTCGATTATGTAGACGAGGTACATGGAGGGGGGGATTGGGATCGAACGTAGCTAGGACGCTTATAGAAAAATACCGACGAGTTGGAAGATGAAACCAAGTGCGAGCAGAATCAAACCGATTTTATTCGTACAACTTTCTTTCAGGTGTTTAATTTGTGTATACTCGTCGCCCCCAGGCTTTCCTGAAAGGACCAGGTCATCACTTAGGCGTTTTATTGGATTAAGATTTGGAACAATCAACACGATTGCAGCAATCGTATTTAAGCTTAAACCAATGATGTCGAGAATCTGTGTCGATGACATATAGTCTACTCAGCCACGCATAAAAGTCACCGCAACAAGTGCTATCGTCGCCAACGCAAGAATGCCTGTAGCCGCAACCAAGACCCATGTCGCACGAGTCAGCGCCTCCGCATGTTTATCCGCTGAGTTCGATGCTTCATGGATCGCAACTGACATACTTTCCGCCGCACTATTAATCGTAACTTTGGCATGATTTAATGCCGATGAGGTCTTAGAACCAGAGTTAAATATGGCTACCGTAAGTTTATGAATAGCTCGGTTTATACCAGTGCCAATAGTTCCACCGCTAATGTCTATATCGTCCCAGCCGTCGAGTTCCAAATCATCAGGCATGCTTTAGTTCGAATTATTAATCGGCGCTTTTACTAATGAATAGGACTGGATATAGCCGATGCCGGACGTAAGACCAGACTGACCCAAAGTAGGAATACCGAGCGAACAACCACTTTTATTCAGGATTGCAATGCCTCCCGAGTTTCCGTGATCGATACCCGCATTTGTCTTGTAAATAGGGCCGGGCAAAATCCCGCTAATGATGCCTTCGGTAACGGTTTCGGAAACACCAAGCAGATTCCCAGAATTCGGGTAACCGAAAATAGTTACACTAGCGCCAGTGCTTGCTTCACTGTCAGGGCATTGCCACGACGAGCGGAGTGAATAATCATAAGCCATTTTAATATTCGGGACAGGACTTGGAGTTTGGGAAGAAATTGAGGAGCCAAGAGTAAATATTGCGGCATCTTCGTAGGTGCTGGGGTTATAGTGCCAAGCAGTAAGAGTGAGTCGGTAATCACCATAGTTGCCGTTGTAGTAGAAATTCGGCGGTTCAGGAAAAACTGCATAACAGGTTGGGGCAACCCCGTTAACAACAGCGCCAGCGTATACATGGTAATTAGTCATCACGACATGGGTTTGAGAGTTTTCTGGAATGTAAGAAACTCCAGAACCACTCGATTCAATAGTGTTATCTGCTGAGTAACAGTTAATCTCAACAACGCTTGGCTCTATCTCTTTTATAAAAGCAGGCGATAGATTCCCTGACGAGCCCGCTATCGTCGATTTAGACGATGCTGTCGTTGGTGTTGGTGATGGGGTTGTATATTTTACGCTGGATAAGACTGTCTTATTCATATACCCAGCAGCAGTGGTTCCATCTGAATTCTCATAACTAAAGGTGACCCAGTCAGGCAACTGAGCTATGTCACTTACATTCTCTGTCGAGACATCAACACTAGTGCCAGGTGGGTAGGTGCCAACAATACTACAGCTGGAAGAGCCGCAGCTTCTTACATTCGCTGTCGTGTTCGTATACGCCGTTGTTATGAGTGTTGCTGACGGATTGTTTGCGCCACTTCTACTGCTACCGGGCGAGAATCCCCATATTAAAAGACATACAACTATAAGCACGGCGGTTATGGGTCCGGTGTTTTTGAGTCCGTCTTTTTCTACACGTTGGTCTTCGGCATCCATGGCAAATTACTTTAATTAATCGTATCGCTTGCCAGACAGAAGTAAAGTGAGCAAAGCGACGAAGCTGAGCTGCCACAAAGTGAACCTTTTGCGGCCGACAATGACTCTCATAATTTGTCTAACCTCAAGGGCGACCTCCTCTTTCCGATTGCAATTTTTTCCTAGTCTTCTCTATCTTGACCGCAAGGGTGTCTCTGTCAACTTCCTCTCTCCATGCTTCATAAACAGACTTAATACCCTGATAAACATCATCATTTATGTACATCAAAGTACATATAACTGAAGCCGTAGCTTCAACAAATTCTATGAAGGGCGGCCTTGCTGCAGCTAACGCAGGATGACCCACCGTTTCCTTGTGTATTAATTCTTGTGAAAAAACTTCTAGCATATTAATAACATCTATGAGCTCAGCGTTGAGTTCTTGATTTTCCTCAAATGGCTTTACTTGATCATCTGCTACTTCCTTTTTGTTTTTTCGTATCCATTCCAAGCTAAAATCTGGGATCTTATTCAGAGAAGCCACTGGTTCTTGAACACCAATGTTCAGGTGTCCCCGAACATGGAGAAAAAGTCGTCGCGATGCCGGCATGAACTCTTCTCTAAAAAATTTCAGTTGGCTTATCGCCGCATCAGCTGAATCCTTTTTTATCTGGTACAAAAAACCAATTACGGCCATTAAGGCTGCAATCCCCGTTATGGTTTCTCCAGCCCACGCAAGTTGTTCTAACAAATGATTACCATGAGTACGCCCAAAAAATATGATGAGAAAAACCTCCAAGATGAAAGCGGAGACCAGTGCGGATATTGTGAGTTGTAAATATTTTTTCATACTCGAAATCTTGTCTCACATCGAGTTTACCCCCTCGTCGCAGCTCCTCTTCGGGACGCCGTTAGATAAGTTGCCCCTCGCCCTGCTGGGCTCGGGACGCCCTCGCTCGACGCTCGGTTGCTGGGAGACTAGGGATCGAACCTAGATTCACGGCTTCAAAGGCCGCTGTCCTACCATTAGACGATCTCCCAATGATTACTCGAACGCTTTTACTATAAACTAAAAACGTAAAACTAAAAGCTCGGGTAGGTTACTTCTCCAGGTCGAGGGTTTCGTCGATGCGAATTTGTGAGACGAAGTCGGGCACATGCGAGACGAGGATCATCGGACCTTCGAACGCGGAGAGCGCTTCGGCGATGATCGGCAAGTGACGGAAATTGATGTGGTTGGTCGGCTCGTCGAGGATGAGCAGGCCTGGTTTGATCAAAACCAAACGCGCGAATGCCACGAGGCCCTTCTGCCCTTCCGAGAGCAGGCCGATCTTCGTGTGGAATATTTCGCCGGTGAGCAAGAAGCCCGCCGCCACGCGGCGCAATTCTTCTTCTTTCGGACGGAAGACGACCGCGGCAAGTTCCTCGAACACCGTTTTGTCGAAATCGAGATTAGAAAAATCTTGGCGATAGTAACCGATCTTCGTTCCCTCCGCGATCGTTACGCCCTTGGCAGTGCCGTCGGCGATCGATTGCAAGAGCGTACTCTTGCCGATGCCGTTGGGGCCGGAAAGAAGCAAGTGCTGACCTTTACGCAGCGAGACCTTTGCTGTGCGTTGTGTCGGTTTATGATGGTGCATCACCGTGAGCGACGCGATGTTGATGATCTCGCCGGAGAGTCCGTCTTGCACCGGAATGCGGAATGAACGGATGGTCTTGTCCTCTTGGCGCACATCCACGATCGACTCCTCAAGCTCCTCCGCCTTCTCGCGCATGCGCTTGGCGACCATACGCATCTGACCTCCCTTGTTGGCGAAGAAGTTCGCTTTGTCTTTGTTCTCCTGGATCTCTTTGGCGAGCTGCGCGTTCTTGCGATTCTCCTTCTCGACGCGCGCCGTGATGTCCTTCACCACGTCGAGATAGTTGCCGACATACTGCTCGATCTTGTGCGTGTGCACGTCGAGATAGAAGACGCCCTGCGTGAATGAATTGAGGAACTCCGCATCGTGAGAAATGACGACGACCGTCTTCTTATAATTCTTGAGGAAGTCGGTGAGGTGCGCGATGCCGGCCTTGTCGAGATTGTTGGTCGGCTCATCCAGAAGCAGTAGATCGGGATCTTGAATGAGTGCTTGCGCCAGAAGCAGGCGCGCCTGCTGGCCGCCGGAGAAGCTGCCGACTTCCCGCTCGTGCGGCGCGACGAGATTGACCACCTCGAGCACCTTGTCGATACGCGGATCGATATCGTACACCTTTTTCGGAAATACTTTTTGGAAAAAGTCGCGCACGGTGAGCGCGAGGTCCTCGCGCGGAATGACCTGGCGCGCGGTGGCGACCGAGAGTCCGTGCGCGCGATGGATGATGCCGTCCTCCGGCGTGTGAGCTCCGGTCATGAGGCCGAAGATTGTGCTCTTGCCGGCGCCGTTCTGTCCCATGAGCGTGATCTTGGCGCCACGGCGCAGCGAAAGATCCACCTCGTGCAAGATGGGCTTCTTCACTCCGAAGCTGAATGAAACTTTTTCAAATCGGACTATGACTTCTCCGCGTGGCATCAAGACACCTTATCACGAAAACATCAAATCGCGAAAACTCATTCTAACGTTCTTAAGAATGTTAGAATGAGTTTCCCACTGTCCGACAACTTATGCCTCACCGCTTTCCCATCCGATCGCTTCAGCACTAAACCGGCGATCGCCAAGCGGCGGATATGTTCCGACGCCGTCTTGAAGTTTATCTTCAGCGTGTCTGAAATATCAAAAACAGAGAGCTCCGGTTTCTTCTGCAAAAGATCCATGATCTGGATCCTCCGATGATTTGAGAATCCCTTTACCACGCGCTCAAGTTTTTTATAATTTTGCATCACCATCACCTTAATATTATCACACCCCCACTCATTCTAATGTTCTTAAGAACATTAGAATGAGTGGGCACAGACATCCTATCTGTGCTGTGACGAGCTGTGACGACTTATTGAACTGTACGGAAAAGCGCGAGCTCAAGCGAGATCTGCGGCAGCGGCGAGCGATTCATTTCAAGAAGCGCGGCGATGAGTTCAGAGAGCAATGCGGCATTGATCGCAGCACCTTCTTTGCCGGAGAGTTCCTCGAGGACTGCAACATCGTCGGCATTGAATTGTCCTTCGAGCTCACTTTTGGTCGCCGGCGCGAAACGCAGAAGAAGCACGCCGCGCACTTTGGCGATAGCAAGGAGTGTGAAGGTCTTGGCTTCGGCGCCGCCTTCGAGTGCCGTGTGGAATGCCGCGATCGCGGAGGCAGTGTCTCTCTGTGCGAGCGCGCGCAAGAAGTCGTTGACGAGCGCACTCGAAGGCGCGCCGACCACCCTCGCCACTTCTTCATCGGTGAGCTGCTGGTCGCTTGAGATCGTGAGCACCTTCTGCAAAATGCCGAGCGTGTCGCGGAACGAACCATCGCCCATAAGCGCGATGAGCTCGGCTCCTGCCGGTGTGAGCTTGGCTCCTTCCTCCTTCGCCACATCAAGCGCGAGCGACTTGAGTATCTCATGCGATGGCTTTTTGAATTGGAATATCTGACAGCGTGAGCGGATCGTCTCCGGCATGCGGTCGATCTCAGTGGTTGCGAGTATGAAGACGACGTACTTCGGCGGCTCTTCCAAAGTTTTCAGAAGCGCGTTGAATGCTTCTTTGGTGAGCATATGTGCCTCGTCGATGATGTAGACCTTATACGGCGACTCGAATGGCAGCGTGTTCACACCCTCGCGCAATTCGCGAATATCATCGACGCCACGATTGCTCGCGGCATCCATCTCAACGAGATCGGCATCGTGCACGCCAAGTGCATGCGCAAGAATGCGCGCCATACTGGTCTTGCCCGTGCCGCGCCCGCCCGCAAAGAGATAGGCGTGCGCGACCTTCCCCTGCTCCACCGCCGCAGTGAGCACCGAGGTGATGTGTTCCTGTCCGCGCACTGCCGCCCACTCGTTGGGGCGATATTTGCGATAGAGCGCAGTGTGCTGTGATGTGTCTTTCTCTTTTGCGAAAGTCTTTGCCATTTAATTGAAAGTATAACATTGTTCAAAATGAACTACCTCGCAGCAAGCTGACGAGGTATCAAAACAACACCAGCTGGTCGGTGTGGAGTGTGGCGTATTCCTTTTCCCTGCCTTGTGATTTAACGTATGCAAGCACGGCTTGTTCAGAG
>JAKBZO010000036.1 GCA_021839985.1 bacterium | reverse complement strand
CCGCGCAAGGGAGATGGAAGCCCGATGGCGACCATTCAGTTCACCGAGAGCACGAAGTAATTTTGCATTTTCAGTCATTCACGCTATACTAGCCACCACTTATGTT
The DNA here is from genome assembly GCA_021839985.1 of bacterium. GTDB lineage: Bacteria > Patescibacteriota > Minisyncoccia > Phycocordibacterales > SBAW01 > JAKALC01. The sequence goes on along the minus strand of JAKBZO010000036.1, from coordinate 6,004 downwards.
GACCATCGACGCACAAGGAAAGACACTCGGACGAGTCGCTTCGGCGGCGGCTAAGGCGCTGCTTGGGAAACACACCGCGTCGTTCGCCAAGAACGTTGTGGCGCAAGATGGCGTCACCATCATCAACGCATCCAAGATCGCCATCACCGGCAACAAGGAGCGCGCGAAGGAGTACCTCCGCTACTCCGGCTACATGGGAGGACTCAAGCGCGAGCCGTATTACATGCTCGTAGCGCGTTTCGGTCATGAAGAGGCGATCCGCCGTGCGATCAAGGGCATGCTTCCGAAGAACCGTCTCCAGACGCCGCGCCTTTTGAAACTTACTATCCAGAAATAACGATCATGGCAACAAAAACCACAGCAGGAAAGTACATCGAGACGATCGGCCGCCGCAAGACCGCCAATGCTCGCGTGCGCATCACGCCGGCAAACGCAACCGAAGTGATCATCAATAACAAAAAGCTTGATGCCTATTTCCCAACCCTTACATTGCGCAATACCGTCTTGGCGCCGCTTCAGAACGCCGCAGTAACCACGCCGTTCTCTGTATCCGCGCATGTGGTGGGTGGCGGCATCGCAGGACAAGCGACGGCCGTGCGCCACGCGATCTCGCGTGCACTCGTCGAGCATGAAGAAACGCTCCGCGGCGAGCTCAAGAAACTCGGTTTCCTCAAACGCGATCCGCGCGCCAAGGAGCGCCGCAAGTTCGGCCTCAAGAAAGCACGCAAGGCCCCGCAGTGGTCGAAGCGATAAAACTCAAACTTCACAAAGACCGCCCCATGGCGGTTTTTGCTTTCCAGCCGCCATCATGATACATTCCGTTGAGAAGTTTCCTCCAACCTCAGACACGAACAAGGATAGATCATGTTTACGAACGACACGGACGAAGCGACGGGCCTCATCAAGATCCGCAAACCTCCCGCCGGATAAGCGCCGTTATGGGTACGCCAAGCTTGGATGATCGATGAACCCTATCCCTGCTTTCCGTAAGTGGGGGTCCCGCCCGAAAGTACGCGAGGTGCTCTGTCGAACAAGAAGACCGGGACTGACGCACGCAATGTCATCTGCACGGAATGTGCTGGCATAAAATCCGGCGTCAGCGTACCGCAAGACAATGCGATCGAGATCCTTGCACGGCACAACCCGAGAGCCGCCGCCTACTGGCGAGAACAAGGCTTCCCGCGCAAAGACGGCAATGACTGCTTCTTCTTCGAGGAAGATGCCATCGAGATCACAAGCGGCGTGACCCGCACCAAGTTGCGCGTCTTTGACGACATGGAGACCGGTCACTGGGAAGAGATGCCTTTCGGTATTGCGCACTGAAGGGAAGAGCACAGTAACAGACGGCGAGCGATGTCTCGCCGTTTTTCTTTAAGAACCTGTCTAAGACTTGTGTTCGATACCTCGTATACCGCATACTGTGAACATATCTATGGTCAAGAAATACCTGCTCAACCCGATATTCGTCACCATTGTCGTCCTTATCGCCATGTTCTGGTGGGGAGGCGCGATGGCGCTCGCCCTCACGGCGATCCTTGCGGTCCTTGAGGTTAGCCTTTCGTTCGACAATGCGATCGTCAACGCCAAAGTACTCGAGCGCATGACGCCACCGTGGCAAAGGCGATTTCTTACGTGGGGCATTCTTCTTGCGGTCGTCGGTGTTCGCTTCATTCTACCGATCATCATCGTCAGCATCACGACGCTCACTTCGCCGTTAGCGATCGCGAATCTTGCATTTTCGCAACCGACGATATACGCCGGCATGGTCGCGCATGTCCGGCCGGCGATCGAAGCGTTCGGCGGCATGTTCTTGCTGATGGTCGCATTGCGTTTCTTCTTTGACGAAACCAAGCACATCCATTGGATCTATGCGCTTGAGCGCCGCCTTTGCCGGCTTGGCCGCATCGAAGCGATCGAGGCAGCGGTGGCGCTCATCATTCTTCTCATCATGACCGGCTTTCCTCACACCGACCGCCTGGTTGAGCTTCTGTGTGGCATGATCGGCATCGTGATCTTCATTCTGCTCGACGGCTTCACCGTACTCCTCGACACCATCACCGGCATCAAACCGCAGGGGAGTGAGGACGATGGCACCGAGCACACCTCGACCGTTTCCGCATCATCACCAGCCGTTCTCTTTGCCTATCTGGAAATGATCGATGTCGCGTTCTCGCTCGACGGCGTGGTCAGCGCCTTCGCGATCACGATCTCCGTGCCGATCATGGTCGCCGGTCTCGGCATCGGCGCATACTTCGTGCGATCGCTTACGGTCGCGTTCGCGGAAGGCGGCGTGATCAAAACATTGCGCTATCTCGAGCACGGCGCGCACTATGCGATCGGCGCGCTCGCTATCTCGATGCTCGTATCACTCTCGACCGAAGTGCCGCAGTGGCTCACGGCAAGCATCGGTCTCACCTTCGTTTCGCTCGCATTCTTTTCATCGCAGCGCGCCACCGAGTGAGCCGCGCATTCGCCAGGATTTGACGAGAGTCATTTTCTGTATACAATACGCTCTATATGAGTGAGCCTATCGAAGAAGAGATCATTGCAGAAGAGGAAGCTGAAATGGGACCCGCCGCAATCGCTCGATTGCGTGAGAAGCTTGCCACCTGCGTAAAAGAAAAGCAGGGATATCTTGAAGGATGGCAGCGGTCGCGCGCCGACTTTGCCAACCTCAAGAAAGAGGAGAGTGCCAATCAAGCTTACAAGGAAGAGCGTATCAAAGCGCAATTCGCTGAAGCGATATTGCCCGCGCTCGACGCTGCGTGGTTCGCGCAAAAAGGAGAATGGTTCGCTGCGGCGCCCGAGCAATTGCAGACCGGTGTGCGACACATCAGCTCCGAACTCGGACGCTCGCTCGAAGGATTCGGCATGACCCTGATCACCGGCATTCCTCCAAATGAAAAACTGGACTTCGCGAAATTCGAGATCATCAGAGAAGTCTCGACCGATGATGAAAAGAAAGATCAAACCGTAGAAGAAGTGTTCAGACCAGGACTTGCGATCGGCGATCACGTCATCAGACCAGCGCAGGTATCCGTCTGTGTATATAAGAAAGCGGGATGATCCTTCAACGTTACGAACTTTATAAACTTTAAGAACTTTACGAACTAAACCTTATGGGAAAAATTCTTGGTATCGATCTCGGAACTACGAACTCTGCGATGGCGGTTATCCAGGGCGGCGAGCCGCGCGTGCTTGAGAACGCGGAGGGTGCGCGCACCACGCCGTCGGTCGTCGCGACCAGCAAGACTGGCGAGCGTCTCGTCGGACTCCTCGCGCGCCGCCAAGCGGTGACCAATCCGAAGAACACGGTCTATCAGATCAAGCGCTTCATCGGCCACACATTCGACGAACCGGCTGCGCAAAAAGACAAGGCGGTGGTGCCATACGAAATGCGTAAGGCAACGAACGGTGGCATCGAAGTGGCGATGAACGGCCAGTGGTTCCGACCGGAGGAGATCTCCGCCATGATCCTCGGCAAGCTCAAGGCCGATGCCGAGAAGCGCCTCGGCGAGCCGATCACCGAAGCGGTCATCACCGTGCCGGCATACTTCAACGACTCGCAGCGCCAAGCGACGCGCGACGCCGGCAAGATCGCGGGACTGGATGTGAAGCGCATCATCAACGAGCCGACCGCAGCGGCGCTCGCGTACGGTTTCGACAAAAAGAAAGATGAGAAGATCGCGGTCTTCGACTTCGGCGGCGGCACCTTCGACATCTCGATCCTTGAGGTGACGTCCGACGTCATCGAAGTGAAGTCGACCGATGGCGACGCGCACCTCGGCGGCAAGGACATCGACCAGAAGATCATCAATTGGCTCGCTGATGAATTCCAGAAGGAGAGCGGTATCGACGTGCGTAACGACCCTCTCGCGCGCCAGCGCCTGGACGAAGCGGCGGAGAAAGCCAAGATCGAACTTTCGACTGCAGTTGAATCAGAAGTGAACATTCCGTTCATTACCTCGGATTCATCCGGTCCGCGTCACCTCCTTATTAAGATGACGCGTGCCAAGCTCGAAGAACTCGCAGCAGAATTCATCGACCGCGCGATGGCGATCACCAAGCGCGCGGTTGAAAGCTCGCCGTTCAAAGTCGCCGACATCAACGAGGTCGTGCTCGTCGGCGGCCAGACTCGCATGCCGGCGCTCCAGGCAGCCGTCGAACAATTCTTCGGTCGCAAGCCCAACATGAGCGTCAACCCGGACGAAGTGGTGGCGATCGGCGCGGCTATTCAAGGCGGCATCTTGGGCGGCGAAGTGAAGGACGTGCTTCTGCTGGACGTCATTCCGCTTTCGCTCGGCATTGAGACGATGGGCGGCGTGACCAACAAACTCATCGAGCGCAACACGACGATCCCGACCTCCAAGTCGCAGGTCTACTCGACCGCAGCCGATAATCAGACCAGCGTTGAGATCCACATCGTGCAGGGCGAGCGCGCGATGGCAAGCGACAATAAGTCGCTCGGCAAGTTCATGCTCGACGGCATCCCGCCGGCACCGCGCGGGCTTCCGCAGATCGAGGTAACCTTCGACGTCGACGCCAATGGCATTCTCTCCGTGAAGGCCAAGGACAAGGCGACCGGCAAAGAGCAGTCGATCCGCATCGAAGCAAGCTCCGGCCTTTCTGACGTCGACATCGAGCGCATGCAGAAAGACGCCGAGAGCAACGCCGACGCCGACAAAAAGAAAGTCGAGCTCGCCGAAGCGCGCAACCTTCTTGATCAGGCGCTCTACACGGCGCGCAAGACGCTCGCTGATAACAAAGACAAGATCCCGGCAGACCTTACGACCGCTATCAATGAAAAGATAACGGCGGCGGAAGGGAAGAAGACATCGGAGAATGTCGAGGAGATCCGCACCGTATCCGAAGACCTTTCGAAAGAACTTTCCAAGGTCTATGAGGCGATGCAGAAAGCTGGTTCGGCGGATTCGACAAGCTCACCGCAGGCAGGCTCACCACAAGATGGTGGGAATCCGTCAGCCGCAGGCGAAAATCCAACAGGTAGCACCGGCGAACAAACGCCGCCTGAGACACCGCAGCAGTAAATAATGCTTTAGCGCAAAGCGCGCGGCTCCGTGAGCTCACGGAGCCGCGCGCTTTTGCACACCCTTTCTGTGTATGATATCCTTCGCGCAGATGTGCGGGATGGTCCCGCCAGTACGAAAGGAGAACTTCATGGAAGCGTGGGGAAAGAATTTGATCTTGGTAGCCTGGCAGTGCTTCGGATTTGCCATCGGCTTTCTAAGCGACGGGCTCACGGCCGGTCTTCTCACTATGACCGCCGTAGCGATCGTTGCCTACTTGTCCGCCCTCGCAGACGATCGCGATTACGCCCAAAATATGTGCGCTGCGGAAGTCTATGCATCGGTCTGGACCGTACTGATCAATGCGGATAAACTGACCGGATTGTCATTTTTGCTGAAAGCGATCCTTGCCCTGATTTTCTCCATCGCTCTCGCGATCGCGCTTGGATACTATGCGGAGAAGGCTGCCGATTCATATGAAGAAACGATGCCGACCTCCTTGTCATTCACCGAACTCATATGGCTCATGCTGCCATTTGGTATTGGTGTCGCCGCTGGTGCTATTCTTGGCATCGTCTATCAACTGCGCAAGAGGGATCGCGACGCAACAAGCTAAGGCACACGCCTTCCGCGCCGCCAAACGGCACCGATCAACCGGTGCCGCTTTTCTTTGCCCGGTTCCTCTCTTTGGTTGATTTAGTTGAACCCAACAACAGACCACCTCCATACACATAACAAATGCGACCGCACTTGTTATGTGTATGGGGAAAAAATTGCGGACGCTAGTACAGAGGTCTGACCTCTGCAACTTTTTTGAGCGACCAGCTTAGGTGATCACGGGGTGGTTCCAAGCTATTGAAACATTACGCCTGAATTAGCACTCTAATTGCACAACTCACCTCCTCAGAAATATCTGACGCGGACTCTTGAATCCAAGGCGCTTGCGTGGCCGGTCATTGAGGAGGCGCACTGAATGG
>JAKBZO010000008.1 GCA_021839985.1 bacterium | reverse complement strand
GTCAGTTGCGGCAACCACGAGAATGGCGCCGTCCATCTGTGCGGCACCGGTGATCATGTTCTTGATGTAGTCTGCGTGACCCGGTGCGTCGACGTGCGCGTAGTGGCGGCTCGGCGTCCAGTACTCAGAGTGGTGAATAGAGATGGTGATACCGCGCGCCTTTTCTTCAGGAGCCTTGTCGATGGCGTCGATCGCTTCAACGCGAGCGCCATAACCCTGGTCCTTCGCCATATCGAGCGTGTGAAGGATCGCTGCAGTAAGAGTGGTCTTGCCGTGGTCGACGTGACCAATGGTGCCGACGTTTACGTGCGGCTTCGAACGATCAAAAGCATCTGCCATAATGATGTGACTTAATTAATAACTAAAACTAACTTGGTAACAAACTAAAAACACGCAGAACATGCGCTCTCGCCATACTACCAAAGCGGCGCATAGAGCGCAACCCCACCATAGAAAAGTGCGCAGCTACGCTGCGCACTTTGTCATTTATTTCCTTTATCTCCTGCCGCGACCGCGCGCCCTATATCTCTTTATACTGTGGATTGAGGCTGCACTTCACCGACACTGAATTGGTGACTACCTTGCCGTTATGGCAGAGCATCGTGTAGGTAGCGGGGACGGTCAGAGGGGGCGAGTCATGCGTACCGGTCGGGAGTGACGTGCTGGCGACCGAGTCGCCTATGTCGCTTGAAAGCGAGCACGCGGTCGCATTCGTTACGCTCCAGCTGATCGTACAGACATTGTTCGGATTGATGAGCGCTGGGAACTGCGAGAGCGAGATGCCGGGTGGCGCGCAATCATTATCGCTTGGCGGGAGTTCACTGCATTGACCATCACAACGCACGGTGCCGGCACCTTTCATTCCGCAACTATTCGCTGCGGTAGTACATACAGAACCAGCATCCCCAACGCAGAACCGACCGCTGCTCGAAAGACCGATATTCGTGACGCTTTCTGCGGCGGTATTCAGTGAGTTGTTTATACAGGATATCCCCGGTGGGTTGGTTGTCAGGTCAGTGATGCGGCAACTGCCATATCCGGCCGGGATACAGCCAGCAAATCCTGCAACGTTGAACGAGACATTATTACCAGTACAGGCCGACGCAGCGGATACGGATGTGACTATATTCGTGTTAGCTGTAATTGCTTGCACCGATGGTGGTGAGGTAGGCCCTAAGCTTGCTCCCTGGGAGTTCGGGCCGGAACTTCCCGTCGACCCGCCGGTTGTCGCTGCACTGTTTATACCACCGGAGTTATTCCCCGAACAGCCGCTGAAGGTAAGCGACGTGCCCGTGCTGAGGCACAGAGCTGCATCAGCGACACGAAAGGCGCTTAGATCGTTTATTGAGGAGGTAAGATCAGCTGCGAGTGTGCTGGCAGCTTGACCTGACTGGTCGGCGATCGTAAGATCAGCACCGCCCATGTTGCCAACTTGGGTCAATTCAGTTGCGCCGTTAAACATGGGTAGGGTCCCGTCCGCCACATTGCCTGTCGCTATATCAGTAACCGCACTGAGTCCTGTATCCGTAGCGCCCAAGGGAGTCACCACCGACAGATCTGTGCCGGTCACGAGCGACGCTGCACTATCTGAGACTGCAGCGACTGCATTATCTAAGAACGCCGAAACCTCCGGAACAGCGACGTACATGGCCGCAAGTGCCAGTGTTCCGATAGGGCCGCCAAGCGCGCTTGACAGGCCGCTCACTGCTCCACCTATCGCATCAGCAACGCCTCCAATGATGCCTCCAATACCGCCACACCCAAACATGCCGCAATCTGTATGTGTATGCGTGTGCGTGCCAGTTGGTACCCAATCTTTAGCAGCCACAGGATCTATGACAATCTGTTCATCGTACGTATCCGAGTCTGAACCTGAACTAGTCCCCCAGTGTATATATGAGTAGTATTTCCCGTCCTTACCAAGCGTAGCGTTGGGTATTGAGCCAGGAAAAGAACCGCCGAAAGATGGGTCGGTAGAGAAGAAGTTTCGGTAGAAATCATAATTGGTCCAATAAAACCATCGCCCCTGTGGAAAAAGTGTCTGATATTCTTCCGGCGTCAACAGGTACCCGACATTGGGGTTTTTAATGCCGGCCCCGATGGTGTTTCCGCCCGAAGATCCGAGCTCTTGCACTATATCGTCCGCCACCCTTGTCGTCGGTAACGTCGATAGGTATGCCGCTCCCGCCGGTGATATATTTGGGTACCAATAATTATGGCCGCCATCCCATGTGCCTCCTTCGTAGAGCATGTCCGCCGGGATGTACGTGAATTGCTGTCCATTGATAGTGACATTAGCGGCCCCGAGTGCGTCCGCCGTCGTCGAGATTGATCCGACATACCCTGGTGATGACGCCGTGGTGGACGCCAACGCATAAAGCGGCATTATCGACAAGTTGACGACAAGCCATAGTGAGACGCAACGAGTTGCGAAGGTAGAAGTCTTGTTCATCGCAAGAGAGTGGTTGTTCCGTGGTCGAGACCTGTCGTCGTCTGTGTCGTGCTTACCTGCGTCGTCGACGTCGGTGAACGCAGTTGTGCCCCCTGGTGAAGCGCTGGGGTATTTTGGCGTGGCAAAAGATAGCCGTAGCCATGCAGACTGAGCCATGCAGTAAAGACAAAGGCTGCTACGATGTTCAACAGCCACCACGCGAGCAATATGAGACTCATGCGCCGCGACTCTTTCGAGAAGAGAAAAACGAGAGCGTATAGCAATCCAAGCCAGATGTTGAACAGTGACAGCACGAACCCGATCACATATAACTTCCACGCGCGCACCTGCATCATTGAGTGAAGGGCGTCGGCTTTCGGAACTTGTTCGATAGGCATACCAAAGACAATATGAATGAATAGGAGAAGTGCTGCCTTTAACATACCACGCGCGTGTCACCCTCTACGAGAAGTTATCCACATCGACCCATAAAAAACGGGATGGCGTACGCCATCCCGTTAGGAACTACTTGCGCGCCCCTGCGACCGTCAGATCGGCAATCTGGCGCGCCGCGGCAGCCGGTGTCGTGCCCAAGACACCCTCGAAACTCGAGACGCCGACCTCCTGGAACGGGGGGTACTGCGTCGGCACCTTTCGTAAGGTGACGCGCACGCGCACATAGTCGGCGAGTGCCGGCCTCCCGGCGGTGAAGAAGCTGAGGATGACGAAGTGGCCGTTCGCCTCGATCCTCTCGTTGGGGTGAACGCAGTGATCCAGGACCGTGACGGTCATGCCGTCATCGACGGCACGAGCGACAAACTCGCTGATGAACTCGTTGACTTCAGCGGCAGTACCGGCAGGCAGATCGTCCTTGGTCGAAGACACCGTCCGGGTGAACCAGAGCGGCGCAACCAGCACCGGATTCCGACTGTAGCACTGCGCGATGACCAGCCTGCCCGGATCCGTATCGGCCAGAATCGTTTCGCTGCCTATCGTCTGTGCGTTGGCACAGATGGTACACAACCCAAAAAACATCATCGCTATCGCTTTCATGGCTTCCTCCTTGGGGAAATCGGAACGTTTGGGGTGTTAAACAACAACTATTGCTTAGTATACCCATTTATTGAAAATTGTCAACCCTCCCGTAATGGCTCAATAGCTTGTGAACACTTGAGATAATAACTTGAACACCAAAGGGGCGCCCTTGTAAATACAAGGGCGCCCCTTTGGTGTTTTGCAATTATTGCGCGTAGCTACGCCTTGCGGGCGGCGACGATCGTAGCTGCCACGTTCGGTGGGACGACTTCATAGTGATCGAATTCCATGGTGAAGCCGGCGCGACCTTCGGTCATGGAACGCAGCTGCGTGGTGTAGCCGAACATTTCTGAAAGCGGCACTTTCGCTCTCACGACCTGCGACATGCCGCGCTCTTCCGTGCCTTCGATCTGGCCGCGCTTCGAGTTGAGCGATCCGGCGACATCACCCATGAACTTCTCCGGCGTCACGATCTCGACTTTCATGATCGGTTCGAGGATGACCGCGCGCGCCTTCTGTGCGGCTTCCTGGAACGCCATGCTTGCCGCTATCTTGAAGGCGATCTCTGAGGAGTCGACATCGTGGTACGAACCATCATAGAGCTCGCACGAAATGTCCTCCATCTTGAAGCCGGCGACGAAACCGCGTTCCATCGCCTCGCGGAGACCCTTCTCCACGGCCGGAATGAATTCCTGCGGAATGACGCCGCCCTTGATGTTGTTGATGAATTCGAAGTGATCTTCGCGGGTCGTGTTCTTGGAGATCTTTGCACCCTCAACGAGCGCCAGGAGCGGTTTGATGCGGATGCGCACATGACCGTACTGGCCGCGGCCGCCGGTCTGTTTGATATACTTCCCTTCCGCTTCCGCTTCCTGCTGAATGGTTTCGCGGTATGCCACCTGCGGCTTGCCGACGTTGGCTTCCACGCCGAACTCGCGCTTCATGCGATCGACGATGATCTCGAGGTGCAGCTCACCCATGCCGGCGATGAGCGTCTCCATGGTCTCCGGATCGGTCGTCACCTTGAACGTTGGGTCTTCGTCAGAAAGTTTCTTGAGTGCCATGCCCATCTTCTCCTGGTCGGCCTTTGTTTTCGGTTCGATGCGAAGCTGGATCACCGGCTCTGGGAATTTGATCTGCTCAAGCACGATCGGATTCGCTTCGTCGCAGAGCGTGTGCGAGGTCTTCGTTTCCTTAAGACCCACCGCGGCGGCGATCTCACCCGCGTACACGACCTTCACTTCCTCGCGCTGGTCGGCCTGCAAACGCACGATGCGGCCGAGGCGCTCCTTCGAACCGTTGGTCGAGTTGTAGAGGTACGAGCCCGCTTCGATCGAGCCGGAATACACGCGGAAGAAGGTAAGCTGGCCGACGAATGGGTCCGCCTGAAGTTTGAAGGCAAGCGCGCAGAACGGTTCGGTGTCGGACGCATGACGCTCGATCTCCTCGCCCGTGCGCGGATCGATACCCTTCACCGCCGGAAGATCAAGCGGGCTCGGGAGATAATCAACGACCGCGTCGAGTACGAGCTGCACGCCCTTGTTCTTGAGCGCCGAGCCGGTGTAGACCGGGAAGATCCTGTTGTTGATGACCGCATGGCGCAGCACCTTCTTGAGTTCGTCAGTCGTCGGTTCTTTGCCTTCGAGATACTCGTTCATGAGGTTGTCGTCCTGCTCGACGATCTTCTCAACCAGCTTGGCGCGATACATTTCTGCGTCGGACTTGTGCTCGGACGGGATATCGAATTCGATGACCTGATCACCCATCTTGCCTTCGAACTTGTACGCCTTCATCTTGAGAAGATCGATGACGCCTTCGAAGTTCTCCTCCGAGCCGATCGGAAGCTGCATGCGCACGGCGTTCTTGTTGAGACGATCAATGATCGACTGGAACGACTTTTCAAATGACGCACCCATGCGATCCATCTTGTTGATGAAGCAGATGCGCGGCACGTTCGCTTCGTCGGCATAGCGCCAGTTGGTCTCCGACTGCGGTTCCACGCCTGCCACGCCGTCGAACACCACGACCGCGCCGTCGAGCACGCGCATTGAGCGCTTCACTTCCACGGTGAAGTCGATGTGGCCTGGCGTGTCGATGATGTTGAAGCTCGTGAGATTCTCCGCGACCTTCGGAAGGTCGGTCTTGTTCCAGCGGCATGAGATGGCTGCCGCGGTGATAGTGATGCCGCGTTCGCGTTCCTGTTCCATCCAGTCGGTGACGGTAGCGCCCTCGTGCACCTCGCCGATCTTGTGGGTCATGCCGGTGTAATAGAGGATACGCTCCGACGTGGTGGTCTTGCCTGCGTCGATGTGAGCAATGATGCCGAAGTTACGAACCTTTTCGAGCGGATATTCGCGAGCCATATACTAATAACGTAAAGTTAAACGATAAATAAAAGCGCGGCGCTGCATATGAAAAAGCCGCGCGAAGCGTGACCGCATGATACCAGAAGGACACGAAAAGATAAAGGGCGGGCGCTACGCGCCCGCCCTGCTGTACAGCTCCCCCGAAAAGGTATACGGTAGGTACAGCTAGTTTTCTCCGATCACCGTGAAGGAGGCGAATATGACACCTCGGGAATATAAGGATACCGATAGCGTCGAAATGCTGGCCGATCAGTTTCCCTCGGACCCGGTCCTCACCGCTGCGGTCAGGATCGTGAAAGAACACGACATCAGAACCATCGGTAGGCTGCAGTCGTCCACTGAAGAGGAACTGTCCGAGCTCCACCACATGGGTCCCAGCCGAGTTAAGCACCTCAAGGGCGTGATGCGTCAGATCGGCAGGCCGCTTAAGGGGGATATCGTCAAAACGCTATCAAGCCCCTGGGCCGTACTGATCGCAGGCGCAGCAAAGAGGAGACGCTGAGCCTTCGAGTCAGACGAACCCCCGCAACACGAAGTGTTGCGGGGGTTGTTTTTGTCTGCTCTTAAACAAAGCTCAGGATGCACCATTTTGCAGTTGGAATTCCTCCGCCTTCGGCTTGGAATTACCAAGCGGGGCAGGCATCCATTCGGCTTCGCTCAGGATGCTCCATTTTGCAGTTGGAATTCCTCCGCCTTCGGCTTGGAATTACCAAGCAAAATGGGCAAATGCCTTATTCGCCTCCGCCATGCGGTGCGTATCGTCGCGCTTCTTGATCGCCGGTCCTTCGTTGTTGGCAGCAGCAAGGAGTTCTTCAGCGAGTCGCTGGCTCATCGGAGCGCCTTTGCGGGCGCGAGCGGCATCAATGATCCAGCGGAAGGCGAGCATCTGCTTTCGCTCTGGGCGAACCTCGCGCGGCACCTGATAGTTGGCACCACCGACGCGGCGAGAGCGGATCTCCATGTTGGGGCCCACGTTGCGGATCGCGGTTTCAAAAAGTTCAACAGGATTTTCCTCCTTCTTCTTTTCCTGCATGATGTCGAATGCGCCGTACACGATATCGCGCGCAACATTCTTCTTGCCCTCCCACATGATGGTGTTGATGAACTTCTCAACGCGAACAGACCCGAACTTGAGATCGGGACCGACGATATTTCGATTTTTAACGGGGCGACGCATAACTTAAAAGTTTAAGATAAAAAGTGTTAGGAAAGATTATTTCTTCTTAGCAGCGGCACCAGCCTTCTGCTTCTTCACGCCATAACGGCTGCGCGACACCTGGCGCTTGTCGACTGGCTGTGCATCGAGCTTGCCGCGGACGATCTGGTAGCGCACATTGATGTCCTTCACGCGACCGGCGCGCACGAGCACCACCGAGTGCTCCTGAAGATTGTGCTTCTCGCCCGGAATGTAGGCGAGTATTTCGGCACCATTGGTGAGACGGACACGAGCGATCTTGCGGATAGCAGAGTTCGGCTTGCGAGGAGTCGTGGTGGTCACCTTGATGCATACGCCGCGCTTGAACGGAGATGCGTAGAAATTCGGGCGATTCAAGATCGCGTTAAAACCGCGTCCGAGTGCCGGCGCTTTCGATTTGGTGATGCGTTCTTTGCGTCCTTTGCGGACGAGCTGACTGAGTCGTGCCATACGGTAAAAGAAAAAGCGCGATTGCGCTACAGAGCAATGTACTACAAGCGCCCGAAGAATGCAACCGTCGCGGTCTACAGCCCGGTCAAAAGGTGGAGCAGCGCATTGAGCAGTGAGCCGAATTCAGGAGCAAGAAGATAGAACACGATGAGAATGATAAGCGTGCCGGAGAGAACACCGAGGCGTTCGAACCGCGAGCGGAAGCGGTCGTAGGCATGGCCGAGCGCGCCGGGAAGGATGCCGGAGAGCACCTTCGAGCCATCAAGCGGCGGCACCGGAATGAGATTGAAGAGTGCGAGCAGCATGTTGATGAATGAGATGCTGGCAAATGCGTCGAGAAGCGGCGGGAGCGCGCTTATGTCCGTGCTCGGCGCGTACCAGCGCACGAGGAGCCCGAATATGACCGCCAGGGCTATGTTGGTCGCCGGCCCCGCGGCCGCAACGAATGCCTCCGCGTGCTTCCCTTGCAAGTTGTACGGGTTGTATGGCACTGGCTTGGCGTAACCGATGAGGATCGGCGAGCCGGAAAGTTTCAAAAGAAGCGGCAGGATGATCGACCCCATCGGATCGATATGCTTCAGAGGATTGAGGGTGAGTCGTCCGGCTAGGCGGGCGGTCGGATCGCCGAGGAAGTCCGCCGTGTAACCATGCGCGAGCTCGTGCAGCATGACCGAAAAGATAAGGATGACGAGGAAGAAGATGGCGTCGAGAGTCATGGAGGCAGTATAGCAACAAACGGTTGCGTTAAAAAGTGTTGTCTGATATAGTCTGCGATACATATGGCAAAAGTCTGTCCCATAACCCAAAAGAGCTCGCTCGTCTGCGGCGGTTACACGAACCGCATTCGCGCAACGAAATACACTCCGTCGGGCAATACGCGCCGGCACGCGAACCTTCAGAAGAAGCGCATTTTCGTGCCGGAGCTTAATCGCACGGTCACGGTCACGGTTTCGACCAAGGGACTGCGCACGATCACTAAGAACGGCGCGTACAAGACGCTGAAGGAAGCCGGGGTGATCTAGATCGAACAAAGATAGAAGAAAGGGCGACCCCGGAGGGTCGCCCTTTTTACTTTGCATCTCTGTCGTGCCATGACTACAGCAGGACCGCCTGTTGCTCGTACGCACGCAGCTTGATCGTCGCAGTCGTAGCATCGACGACCGCAACACCGTCCGCACCGGACATCTCGAACGCGAACGTGATGTGGAACTCGGTCGGCTCCTGCGCGATCGCAAGCGATGGCGTACAGTACCCGGTCGCGAGCACTTTGAATCGGATCCGCTCGCACTCACCGATCACTTTCGAAAGCCTGCAGTGCCGCAGCAGTTGGTAGAGATCCAGGCGAGTCTCGACCATTTGAGGACCGACTGGTTTCCACCTGCTCCACTCCCATTCCCTGCACGCCAGTCTTCGCCATCGCGGCGGCAACCACGAAGGAATAGGGATAACGATCTTTTTTCTATCCATCACAACTCCTATGCAAGTAGCGCGGCAACCATTGCCGCAGGTTCATCTGCGCACAGTAAAACATATTTCATTTGATCTGCCAAAAATGTGCGCCATCTGATTCATAAATAAGAGTGCCGTCCTCATCAGTGCGCTCCACCGGCACCCCCGCCGCAGCAAGCACGCGCAGCGCCTCGCTGCTCGGATGCCCGTAGCGGTTGTTCGCGCCCACCGATATAACGGCGAGGAGCGGGTGCACTGCCGCGACGAATGCGGCGCTCGTGGAATTGCGCGAACCATGATGGCCGACCTTGAGGATCGTGCTGCCGAGTTCATCTGCGCCGCCTGCCTGCGCAGGCAGGTCGCTCTGCTCCAGCGCGACAAGATGCTGTTCGATGTCCTGCGGCATGTCGCTCGTGAGCATGACCGACGTGCCGCCATAAACAAGCTGTGCCACAACCGCGCCAGCGTTGTCATCGCCGCGTCCGAGGCCGGTCACATCATGATCGGGAAACAGGATCTTGAGTTGCGCGCCGCCGCCGAGGTCGATCACCTCACCGCGACGCGCGATATAGCGCGGAATGTGGTCGTCATGCACGTCGCGCTCAAGTGTGTACGCTACGGTCGAGTCTTTGAAGATGCCCGGCGTGAGATACGCACCCACGCGGTAGCGCGCGAGTACATCGACGAACCCGGCCATGTGATCGGAGTCGGGGTGCGATTCGATGATGAGATCAAGGGTGTGCGCAAAGGGCGGCATGACCTTAGATAGCTCGCGCAGCACCGAGCTATCGGGGCCGGCATCAAGAAGCACGTGTGCGCCAGTCGGCGATTCTATATAGAGCGCGTCGCCTTGGCCGACATTAAGTACTGCGAAGGTGAGCACGCCGCGCGGCGTCGCGGCCAAGACGAGACTCCAGATCACCCCATCAGCCGCTGCCAGCACCACGATGAGTCCGAGCAGTAGCACGCGACGAGACAGCCTCTTCATACGCTATAATTATGACACGCTCCAGCTCTTAGCTTTTAGGTTTTAGCTTGTAGGGGCGTGCGCTCCTAAAAGCTAAAACCTAACAGCTAATAACTAATCATTATGTACACCGAAAAAACATTCGCTCTCCCCTCTCTTGAGGGCATTACTCCGGAGTCGGTCGCCGCGCATCTTGGTCTCTACGCGGGCTACGTCAAAAATCTCAACACGCTTCTTGCGAGCAAGGAGACTCTTGTTGGAGGCGATACGTACGCGCTCGCTGAGGTAACGCGCCGTCTCGCATTCGAATACGACGGTGCGCGATTGCATGAGCTGTATTTCATGCAGTGGGAGGGTGGTTCGACTCCGCTCACCACAGGTGGCGCGCTCGACGCAGCGAGCACTCTTGCACAAGCGCTCACCAAACAATTCGGCTCGGTCGAGAATTGGGAGAAGCAATTCCGCGCTGTCGGCATGATGCGCGGCATCGGTTGGGCGATCCTCTATTTCGACAACGAAGCGCAGATGTTCCATCATGCATGGATCGACCAGCACCATCAGGGCCTTCTCGCGAACGCCGATATCATCCTCGTGCTCGATATCTGGGAACACGCGTTCGTCGCACAGTTCGGCACAGCCGGTCGCGGTGCCTACATCGACGCCTTCTTCAAGAACCTCAATTGGAGCGTGATGGAAAAACGATTCGTATAACTAGAGAGTGGTGAATTGAGAACAAGGAGGGCGTGGACTCTGCCGGCGGGCGCAGTCCGCGCCTTTTACATTAATTTTCCATCGCAACACCTCTTCGATACACCACGACCCCCCACCATACAAGCGGCACGTATGCCGCGATCGCGATCCAGCCAGAGAAGGCATTGATCGTCGTACCACCAAGCGGAAGCATCATCACGGTGTTCGCAATGATCATGACCCATTGCAACAGGGCGTGCACGATCAGCACGAACGGCGCGGCGGCAAGCGGGGACAGAAAACCGAACACACCCGCCAAGAGACCGCCCAGCATGATCCACGGAAGCGCGGGGAGCGCGAGCAGATTCGCTGGCACCGACCAAATGGAAAGCGTGCCGGTGTAATAGAGGATCGCGGGCAGCGCGAAGATCTGCACGGAGATCGTCGACGCCATGATCTCGCGCAAGCCGAAGCGCTCCGGTATCGCGCGCAGTCGCTCGCCTATCCACGATCCGCAGGTCACGAGGCCGAACACCGCCGCGGCGCTGATGATGAGCGATTCGTCGTAGAGGATCGCGATCGGATTCCATAGCACCATCGCCAGAAGCGCCACGGCCAGCGCGCGCAGCGCGATCGACGGCCGCTCAAGAGCACGCGCGAGCATTGCAATGAGCGCCATGATGCTCGCGCGCACCGTGGTCGAGGCGGCGCCGGTCATCAACACGAACGCCACGAGGAGAAGCGCGCTGACCACGAGACGCGGTCGCTTTGGCATAAAGAACGCGAGTCCGCGGAGCACGCTGCGCGACACGATCGAGAGCGCGTAGCCCGCGAGTATGACGATATGGATGAGACCGGCAGCGACGAGCGCGTTCTCAAGATCGGCGGGAAGCCCATGCCGTTCACCAAGCAGCACGCCTTTGATAAGCGACGTGTCCGGTTCGATGAACGCGCGATCAAGCGACGACTCGAATGCATGTTTGAGCGCGAAGAGCGAACCCTGCGCCGAGAAGCCGCCGCGCACATCTTCAAGAACGCTCCCGCGATACATGACCGCACCGATGCCGTGCACGCGCAAATAACTTGGGTAATCAAACTGTCGGCCGCCCTCCGCATCGAACGCCTGCGGCGCTTCGATCGCGCCGCGCACGCGCACATGGTCGCCATACGAAATGGATTCGTCGCGCGGCACTTCCGCAAGGATCACGCCGCGCGCTGGCGCGTCGTCGATCATCGCAGCATTGATCTCAAGCCGCAGCGACGTGTCGCGCCGCTCTGGGTCACCGACGACCACTCCGTCCACGACCGCCGGTTCCCCCGCGAACTGCAGCACATTTTCTTGTGCAACTGCCTGCGTAAAAAACTCTGCTCGTATAAGCCCCACAACGATCGCTGCACACAAGAACGCGACGACGAGCGCGCGGGCCGACCTGCGGCCGAGCACGAGGCCGAGCGCACTTACCAAGAGCAGTGCGAGATACACCATTGCACTCACCGGTACCACAAGACCAAGCGCAACACCGATGCAGATCCCGATCGTAAGAATGTAGAGCATGATGATCGACGATGATCATCCTCGATGGGATTGTGAAAAATAGTATTAACCTTTTTTAAATTCAGAAATGATCGCTGCCTCATCTGCAGATGACAGAGATTTTTTGTATCGCGCCTTTTTACCGCGCACGCGCGCTTCGCACTCGTTCCATGTTCTGTGCACGCGCACCTCGTCATCGACGCAGCTCACATACGAGTGCGCTCTTTGTTTCGATCGCGCACTCGTCGCACTTTTCATTTTCTTTTTTTCTTCATCATGCGCGATCGATTCGATGTCGTGCGCATAACTCTCGCGCGTGCCCGCGTGGAGCTCTACCTGTTTGCCAAGCGCAAGGTCGCTCGCGATCTCATCGACGCGTTCATTGCCCGCGATGCCGACATGACCGCCGACATACTTCCAATCGATCTTTGGCAGGTGCGACACGACCGCATCAAGCTCTTCCCACAGATCGCGATTGAGCACATCTTTTTTCTCGGCGGTCTTCCAGCCGCGCGTCTTCCATCCCCTCACCCACTTCGTGATGCCGTTTATGAGATAGGACGAATCAGTATGAAGCGCGATGTGCGCATCATTGGCGCCGGGGAGTGACGCAGTATGCTGCAGCGCGCGGAGCGCTGCGGTCATCTCCATGCGATTGTTGGTCGTATGTTTCTCACGACCGCCAAGTTCATCGACGCGACCGTGATATGAAACGATCGCACCCCAGCCGCCGGGGCCAGGATTACCCTTCGACGCGCCGTCAGCGAATATAACCATTGAGTGTTCAGTGTCCATGTGTGCAGTGTAACAAATAGTCGTGGTATTCGGCGTCTTGCGAAGCGCCGGTCGCAGATGTTCTGCGCAATTTCGAATGCTGGAGCAAAACAGAGGAGGAGACGTACTTCGCGCACGATGACGAGTCTGCTTTGCGAAGCGTCGAAAGGGCGTGAACAGATGCGGCCGGCGCGTGTTAGTACCCAACTAGAGTATATCAATGATCCGAAGGCGAGGACCGCCCCGGAAATCTTTCTCAACATGCGCAACGATGTCGACCGACATACCGACCTTCGGCACTCGCGCGAACGAATCGATCGTGCTGAAAAAAGAAATGCCGACGATCGACGCACCCTCTTCGACGAAACCGATCTCGATGTGATCGTTCTGCTTGCCGAACGTTTTTATATATGAAACCGAAAGCGCGTTGAATTTGAAAAGCGGTTTTTGGTTGCCAACGCCGAACGGCGAGAGCTTTTCGAGCGCCGCAAGTGTGGTGCGCGCATCACGGACACCAAGCGCTCGATCGATGTCGATGAAACATTCTGCCGCACCCAACGATGAAAGCTGTGCATGAGCAGCGATGAGCGCGGGCGCGAGTTCATGCGCGCGCTCCACCGCAAGCGAGAAACCTCCCGACTGCGCGTGTCCGCCGACATCGAGAAACACATCGCCCGCGGCGCGCATGAGGTCGACCACATTAATGCTGCCATCGGAGCGGCACGAACCTTTGAGCGCCTCCGCGTCCCCATGGCGTCCCCACACAAATGCTGGGGCGCCCTCGCTCTCGACCAGCGCATTGGCAACGAGTCCGAGGACGCCCGGCCGCCACGACGGATCGCCGATCACAATTATTTTTTTATCATCATGTTCATGTTCGCGTTCACGCAATCGCTTGCGCGCCTCCTTCACGATCGACGCGACCGTGCCCTTGCGCTCATCGTTGAGATGCTGAAGTCGCTCGGCGTAGACGCGCGCTTGCGCATCATCCTGCGCGCCGAGAAGTTCCGCTGCGATCTGCGGCGAATCCATGCGCGATGCAGCATTGATGCGCGGTGTCACCATGAACACGATGTCATCTTCCGTGAGCGTCTGTGCGCACATCTTCATGAGCGCAAAGAGCGCACGCAGACCCGGCCGCCTATTCTTGCGCATCACCAGAAGACCGAAGCGCGCGAGCATTCTATTTTCTCCGAGGAGCGGCACCATATCGGAGAGTGTCGCGAGGCCGACGAGATCGAGCAGCCACTTCTCCTGTCCCTCTTTCATGCCGAACCGATCGCGCGAGAGGATCGCTTGCACGAGTTTCCACGCGACACCGGCGCCACAGAGTCCTTTGAACGGATACTGAGAGTCGGCGCGATGCGCATCGACGACCGCAAGCGCCTCCGGCAACACCTCGCACGGCCCTTCTTCACCAAGGTTACGAAGAACAGGCAGATGGTGATCGGTGATGATCACATCGATGCCGCACCCACGCGCATGCGCGACCGCATCAAGATCAGTGATGCCGAGATCGACCGTTATCATGAGCGTCACTCCACTACTGGCTATCTCATCGATGCCTTCGATATTCAGACCATAGCCTTCGTCGTGGCGATGAGGAATGTAGTGCGCAACTTTTGCACCCGCTTGCCGCAAGAATTCCACGAGCATGACGCCGCCGGGAATGCCGTCGCAATCATAATCGCTCCACACGCACATCTGCTCATTCCCACGGATCGCCGCGATGATACGCTCAACCGCTCTCTCCATGTCGGGAAGCAGAAATGGATCATGCGAGTCGCGCTCAAAATCAGGAGTGAGAAATTTCTCCGCTTCATTATAGGTTTCGATGTCGCGCGCCAAAAGCAGGTCGCGTATGATCTCCGGATATCCGGCGAGCGCTTCGCGCGAGCGACCGTCTTCATCATTCACCTCGCGCCGTCGGTAGCTTTTTTGCATGGGTCAATTGTATACTAAACGCATGGAACATACCGATTGCGTCTTTTGCAAGATCGTGGCGGGAGAGATACCGGCGCAGGTCGTGTATGAAGACGACAAAACGCTCGCGTTTCTTGATGTGCGGCCGGTCAATAACGGCCACACGCTGGTCATCCCGAAGAACGGCTCTGCCACCAACATCTTTGACGTGACACCCGAAGATTGGGCCGCCGTGATGGAAACCGTGCGCAAGGTATCGAACGCGATTGAAAAGAGTCTCGATGCGCGCGGCGTCAATCTCATGATGAACAATCGTGAACATGCTGGGCAGGTCGTTGACCACGTGCATGTGCACATCATCCCCCGCTTCGTCAATGACGGCCTTAAACTCTGGCCGCAGCATCCCTACAAAGAAGGCGAGGCCGACGTCGTAGCTGAAAAGATCCGCGCAGAGTTGTAACTATCCGAGAGCCTCGATCCCCGGCAGCGTGCCGGCGGTCAAGAACTCGAGCATGGCACCGCCACCAGTTGAGAGAAAGACGCACGACGGATCGAACGAATATTTTTCTATCGCGGCAAGCGTATCGCCACCGCCGACGATCGCGCGGCGTGCATGTGCATCGATCGCTTCCGCCAGTGCATCAGTGCCCGCGGTGAAGCCGTCTTCATAGACGCCGAGTGGGCCGTTCCAGAGCACCAGCGGTGCTTGCTCGATCATGGCGCGCCACGCCTCGGTTGTTTGCGGCCCCGCATCGACGACCGCCTCGTCGCTGTGGATGTCGTCGACACTGCACGTACGTACACCGCCTTCACCGCGCACGATCACGTCGGTCTGTACCAGAACGCGCGGATCGTTTGCAAGCGCCACACTTGGAAGCGCCCCCGAAACAAGCGACGTGCCGACATTCAAGCCGCGCGCTTTCAAAAAATCATTTGCGATCGCGCCGCCGACGCACACCTCGCCGTAGAGACCGAGAAGTTTTTCGATGAGCGGCTGTTTGGTCTCGAACTTCGCGCCGCCGACGATCGCGACCGAACCGGAAGGCGGCGTGAGTGCGCCGGAGAGCTGTGACACTTCTTCTTCCATCAAAAGTCCCGCGTAAGACGGCAGGAGCGCCGCGACGCCGACGATCGACGCGTGCGCGCGGTGCGAATCAGCGAACGCGTCGTTCACATACAGATCACCGAGGTCAGCAAGCGAGCGCGCGAGCGCGGGATCATTCTTCTCTTCGCCATCAGACCGGCGGATGTTTTCAAGCACGAGACATTCCCCATCGTGGAGTTTTTCTGCCTCGCTGCGCGCCGCTTCAAGACCGCCGTCAAAAAATCTGATCGGAACTTTTGTGAGACTCACGAGTTTCTCATACACCGGGCGCAAGCTGTCGCCACCGCGCCCCAAGTGTCCGATGATGATCGTTCGCGCGCCGCACCCAGAGAGATATTCGATCGTCGCGAGCGCTCGCGTGAGACGAAACACATCGCCCACCGCGCCAGAGGCATCGATCGGCACGTTGAGTCCCGTGCGCAAAAGTACGTGCTTGCCGTGCACCTCTATGTCTTTGATCAAGTGCATTACTTTTTTGACCGAGCGTTGATGGTCGTCTTACACGCTTGGATAAGTGCGACGAATGAGGGCGCTTTCACGCTCGCGCGTCCGACCAACAGTCCGTCAACCTCGCCCCCGCTAACCAGCGCGCCCGCATTCGTCTCGTCGACCGAACCGCCGTAGAGGATCGGGATCGAGATGCCGGCTTCGCGGCCGAAGTGTTCGACCAAGATCTTCTTTATGAAGATCGAGGTTTCGCGCAGCGCCGCCGGTGCCATCGCTGAGTTCGCGCTCTTTCCGATCGCCCAGACTGGTTCATAAGCGATGACCAAGCGATGCGCATCTGACTTGGCAAGATCGGCGAGCGCCGACCGAAGCTGTGAGGCGATGAACGCGAAGTGCGAGCCATGATCATGGTCACGCTCCTTCTCGCCGACGCACAACACCACTCGAAGCCCCACGCTCAGCGTTTGCGCGATCTCTTCGCGGATCATGGCGTCGGTCTCACCGCTTGCGCGGCGCTCCGAGTGTCCGATGATCACGCTCTTCGCGCTGACCGCTTTGAGCATCAGAGCCGACACATCGCCGGTATGCGCGCCGTCTGCACTCGGTGAGACCGACTGCGCGGCCACTCCGATCTTCGAGCCCTTGAGGGCGTCGACTACCGCAGAAAGAAGCACGAACGAGGGAGCGACGACCACCTCCACGCCGCGCAGTGCGAGCGACTGCTTGCGCAAAGACTGCAGCGTCTTGCGTACCTCAAGCGGTGTCGCCACGTACATCTTCCAATTCGCAATGATAAGCAACTTTTTCTTGACCATGAGCTCAGTATATCAGACCGCCGCAAAACTTGACTTTTCTCAGATCTCATGCATACTTCCGGCAGCCTCAATGATCGCTGTAACAGCAGAATCGTTGCAGTTCCTTGTTAATTTTGCGCCATCGGCGTACAGGAAAGGAGTAGGAAATGAAAATGCTGCGCTTTGGGGCGCTCTGCGCCGTACTCTTGTCGGCAGGCTGCGCTTCATTCGCGCCGCCGGACAGTCTCACTCTCACGACCGAGGGGACGAAGCAAACGGTCGTCCTCAAGACGGCGTGCGGTGCCGGCGACCTCGCCGACTGCACGAACACTACCGTGTTCGACTGTTCCTCGGGCAAGTGTGAACGGGTCGCCCCGGACACGCCGACTGCGGACAAGAAGAAGGAAGGAGGTGCGTCATGAAAGCGACCGCTCGCGTTCTCGTACTGATCCTGTTCTTCGAGTGGATCCCCTGCTTCGCGGCAGCGGACACGCAAGAAGGACCGGCGGTGCGTCCGCAGACCGCCGACGCGCAGAACATCCCCTGCGGGGTTCCCACGACACCGGTCGATAACAGCGCACTTCAGGCCATGTCACACTTCGTAGTGAAGATCGGCGGCAAGGAAACGACAGGGATCCCCGTCGAGAAAGTCTGCCAGGCGGTAACGCTGATGGACGGAAGCACCTACCAGCACTATCGCGTTCTAGGGGACATGAGGGTCGACGGCGTCGCATTGCCCGAGATCATTGGTGTCCAGTGTTGGAGCGATGGCGTCTGCACGGCCGGAGCGACAACATCCGAAACGGAAAGGTACTGGACGGCGAGGACGAAGATCGTGGTTGGCATTATGGTCGTCGTATTGGCATCTCGGATTCTGACGATCCTGAAGCATCGGCATGCAACAAGTAGTCAGCCGGCTCCGGTCGCTAAGCCGCAGGCGCCGATCAACGCAGCGCCACCGGCACCACTGCCACCACCGCCGCTGCCTCCCGCTGCGCCAGCACCTGCTGCGGCCATCGCGCCGCCGCCTATTGTACCGCCACCAATCGTGCCTCTGCCCGCTCCCGCTGCGTCCTAGACAAGCGGCGAGCGGCTCATGCCGGCTCTCGAAATCACTCGAGAACCGGCATTTTTATTGCCTAGAGCATGTCTGAAAACCAGGGTTCCCAAGTCGAGCGCTGCATGTTCGCAGGTGAGGAACCATGTCGGAGACCGGAATGTACCCATGGGTACATTGGGTGTCGAGACATGGTTTCGTAACCCGAACATGCGGCGCGCAGACAGGGAGAGGTTTCCAGACGTACTCTAGTTTATCTCGTACCAAGTCTCCGGTCTTGAGCTGCATAAGTTCAGAAACATTTGAGACTCCTCGTAGCCCAAGGAGTCATGAGAATACATAGCCATTTGCGAGGAACTAAAGGATTTGTGTTTGTCTGGGAGCGGGCGCTACGCTTCCGGTATATGATCAGCGACAAAGCGCTCAAGCGCACCCGAATACTGGCGTTCTGGGAAAAGTATGGGGATGAAGCGGTCAAAGAGACGTTCAAGGTCTCACGCCCAACGCTGTACCGCTGGCAAGCAGAACTCAAAAAGAACGGCGGCAAGCTAGAAGGCCTGAACCCTAAGAGCACCGCACCCCACAGAAGAAGAAAGCGTCTCATCCCAGACGCCGTCCGCGACCTCATCCTGCGCGAACGAGCTTTCGACCCTAAGATCAGCAAGGAGAAGCTGGCAGTACTACTGAAAGAGGGCGGCGTCGCCACACTCTCCGCTTCAACCGTTGGGCGCATGCTCGCCACACTGAAGAAGGAGGGTGCGCTTCCTGATCCACGACCGCTCTCGTTTCATGCCCGCACCGGCAGGCATCATGAAAGAACCGTGGTACGCCGAAAGAAACTCCGCAGCAAGGGTCATACCGGCTCCCTGGTAAAAGCGGGCACGGTGGTGCATTTCATAGACGGCACTAAGCGCTACATTCTCACTGCCATAGATACCGAAAGCAAGTTCGCCTTTGCCTATGCGGTGACCACCCACTCATCCAAAGCGGCGGCCGAGTTCATGCAGACCTTCAAACGGGTAGCTCCGCTGCAGCTTACGCATGTACAGACCGACAACGGCTCCGAGTTTGCCGATCATTTTGAAGCCACCTTGAGCAAAGATGGGATCGTGCACTTCCATACCTAATCCTCGTACACCGAAGATGAATGCCGAGATCGAGCGCTTCAACCGGCAGCTCATGGATTGGCTGCTGTGGTACAACACCAGACGACCTCATTGGAGTCTTGGGTTGGTCAGTCCGCTACGGTATATTGTGAGTACACTATCAGAGGAGGAGTCTCAAATGTTGTGGGCGAGTACATGAGCTTGACACATCATTATTTTCATGCATACTATCCTCAGTTTCAGTTTCAACCATTTTAAGAATTGGAACGAGTCCTTTCTCAACATTCAAACGCTCTGCACAGGGGAGGTTTATTAGATGAAGACCTTAAAGAGGTTCGGTGCGGCTCTCGCTGCACTGCTGTTACTCGCGGGTTGCGCCGGAGACATGACGCGCAATATCGACGGCAAGGCCGAGTGGTCGGACAACACGTGGACCGAGAGCGCCAAGACGGTCGCCACCGTGGACAAGGTCGGCGGCGTTGCACAAGTCTGCATCGTCTCCAAGACCTGCGGCCCCGACGAGAGCGGCAAGGTCGTATGCAGCAACTTGATCGTACAAGGGTGTCAGGTCGTTATGACGACCGGAGGCGTGCTTCTCAGTTCAGGCGTGCCGATGGTCGCAGGCGCCACCATCCTCGGCTACGCTGAGGTTCATGCCGCACAGATCACCCAGGCCGGCATGGTGCAGGCGGCGAACGCAGCCGCGACGAGTAATGTCGTGGCAGCTGGCATCGCCGGCAAAGCAGCTGTGGACGCCGCCAGTGCGATCAAGCCGACGCGGGTCAGCGTGACGCAGAACGGTGCGAAAGCAACGGCAAATCCGACGCAGTCTCAGACTGGTGCCAGCGCTACGTCAACGGCAAATCCGACGCAGTCTCAGACTGGTGCCAGCGCTACGTCAACGGCAAATCCGACGCAGTCTCAGACTGGTGCCAGCGCTACGTCAACGGCAAATCCGACGCAGTCTCAGAGCGGGGCTTCAGCGACCAATACTGCGACCGGCGGTGCTGGTGGTGCCGGTGGCAATGCCTCGGGCGCAACGGCTAGCGCAACGGGCGGCAACTCGTCCGGCGCGACTGCCACCTCCTCGTCGAATCCGACGGTCACGCAGACTGGGGCTTCAGCGACCAACACCAATACTGCGACCGGCGGTGCGGGTGGTGCAGGCGGCGCTGGCGGTTCAGGCGGTGGTGGTGGCGGTGGTGGCGGTGGTACGACCGGCGGTGCGGGCGGCAACGGCAGCACCGGAGGCACCGGAGGCGCTGGCAGCTCAGCGCCGGCTGTTCCGAGCGGCAGCATCTGACCTCGGTCTTACCGCGACTCATGCCGGCTTCTCCTTCAATGGGGAGCCGGCATTTTCTTTTCATATCCAACCGAGACCACTCTTTGAGTGCTATACTTTTTATAGGTCGTTTACTCATCTAGCTAACAATTATGATCATGTCTCGCATTACTGCAGCCGTTGTCGCGCTGGTGATCGGTCTTATCACCGGAGCATGGACCGGACTGTCTTATTCGAATAGCAATAAGGTCACGGTCTGTCATGCTACGGGGTCGATAACCAACCCGTACACTATGATCTCAGTTTCCGCGGATTCGCTTACCGATAACAGCAGCGATCGCGGCAATCACGCGGGTGACTTCATACCCACCCCGGGAGCAACAGATTGCTCTAATCCTCCAACATCGGGAGGGGGCACGGGGGGCACGCCTCCTCCTCCGACCGGCGGGGTCTAACAGCCTGCATCGGATCGATCATAAAAAGCGCGGGCGTGAGCTCGCGCTTTTTATGATCCTATTTCCTACTGCTGCTTCCAAGAAATGAACGAGTACTGGGAAGTGGTGGTCGGCGTGAAGGGCGGCACGCGAGACGCGAACGTTCCGTCGTAGAGATAATTACGGGTCGGATAACCGCTCGGTATAGATGACCAATTGAGCACTGGCGCTTTCTTAGACAACCACATGCCACTGAGTGACAGCGATGATCGTAATGCACCTGACGAACCATCATACTGAGAAGGCACGATATACGGCGCACCGTAACCAGACGAAGCAGAGTAGTACGCATTTCGACCGAAGACGCCGTTGATCGCCGTGAAAGCGCCGTTGAGCAGCATGTTGTTGGGTGAATCAAGGGTGACGATAACATTTTGCGAAGCGACCACCGCCAAGCCATCCGTACCATCATACGCTGTGTAGGTGATGTTGTTCGGTAGGTATGCGTTGGAGGGCGTACCGACGGTTATCTTTCCATTCACAACACCATCGACCCACACATTGTCATCTGCATAGACAACGCTGCACGAAGAGGAGATGGCGTCCACACCTATCGCCGACTGTGTCTGTATGAGCGTCGTGTCGGGTATGAAAGCTCCAGCGCTTACAGAATAACTGTAAAATGAGGAATTGACCGCGGTCACTTCGTTCACGGTAACCGTACCGTTACTATTGAATGTGAGATGATATCCCCCATTCTGGATCCCCGTCGGCGCAAGATAAATACCGCCCCCCGTCTGAACGGCGCTTTTCATAGTCGACAAGTTCGGCGCCACCGAGACCGGAGCGGTTGCCGAGCCCCATTTCCACAGCGCGGAGTTCGAACCATTTCCAAGCACGCCCTGAGCCGTTGTTTGTTCGGGACTGCACCCATACGTCGAAGTACAGTCCCATGTTCCGACCTCACTTTCCACGGTCGACATATTGGTACCATCCATGCGGATGCCATTCTTTGAATGAACACGGCCGTACACGGTGCTGCCAGGCCCAAACCATGCCGGGCTGCTCGCCAGGATCGACGAATAGTTGACGACCGTCTGCTGCCCATAACGCACAAGGACCGTCTTGACGCGTGAAGGATCCGCGATCGAGGCGCCGACCGAGGATATATCGACCGACTGAAGGATACCGCACTGATAATTGGGCGTTATGGTAAGCGTGAACGTGCCGACGGTGTTGCCAGACGCATCGGCATAGGTATGCACATACGGCCCATTGTGTCCCGTGCCGTCCTGCACGTCATTCGGGAAATGCGCAAGATGCCAGGCGTAGTATTCCACTCCGGCTTCGGCTATTTGGAACGCTTGTTCGTCGCTGACGCGATAGACCTCCGCGCGCTGCATGGTGAGGAGGTAGCTCGCAAGACCGGTACCGATCAGGAGGAAGACGCCCGCGAGTATAACGATAGCAATAAGGGCGAACCCTGCAGTGAACCCTGTCGGCAGTTTGCAGTTGGCAGTTTGCAGTAGAGACCCGGCGTACGCGCTTCGGTTCTGTTGATCCTTGAACTTTGATCTTTGGTTCTCCATATTAGAATTGTGATGCGTTGCGCAGCGTTGCGGTCGAACGCAGAACGTAATCGCCAGCCGTACCATTGCCCTGTCCATTCACGATAAGATACACGGTCATGTAGGCGACCGGATTCGCTTGCGAGATAGTCGTCACCTCAGCGCCGCTCGCATTATAGAAATGGAACAGCGGAACATTTTCGGCGATATTTTGTGTCGAAGATGCGATCGTGCTGGTCGCTTCCGCTCCATACGCCGGCGGGGAGCCAGCTGCCGTCTCAACACCGCGAAAAAGCGTTGCGCCGGAAAGATAATAGTGCACGCGCTCGGGAACGCCGTCGCCGTTGATGTCGCTGTAGAAGGCAACATCGGTCCCGCTTATGTTCGCAAGCGGATAAGAGCCATCGGCGCCGTATTGCGCTCCGCGCAGATCGGCAACGATGTGCTGAACGCCGGCACGCGCATTCTCTACTGCATACGCCTGATTGAGCGTTCCAGAGTTCGTCCGAAAGAAGATCAGCGCCGCTGCGACACTGGCAAACAGGATCAGGGAAAATATGCCGATCACCACGACCATCTCAATGAGGGTGTAGCCTGCGGTGAAGCGCGTCGACGTTTTTTTCTTATGGATCGAATGCTGCATATTTTTTGTTGCGGATCGCCTAAAACAAACTCTTACATCGCTGTCCCTGAAATGAAGTTCGAAACGAGCGTCACGGTGGTCGTGCCGTTTTCGGTGGGGAACGACACGCTCACCTGCGCTTTTTTGTAATCGTTGGGACCGCCCGCATCGACATCACTGCCGCCCGTTCCATCCGCCGGATCATCAACGTACACGATGGTGGTCGCCCGCAAGAATGTCGTGGTATCAAGCGCCACGATCTCGCTTTGCGGGATGGAGCCGGACGGCGTGCCGCCCACCGTGCCAACCGCCGAGTACGACAGCGCGCGCAGCTGTTCCATGCGCTCTTGCGCAAGCGAGAGCGCCGCTTCGCGTGCTTTCGCCGTCACCACATAGCGTGCGCTTATCTGAAACAATTGGTAGAGGCCGACGAAGGCGACCAAAATGAGCATCGCGGCGACGACCACTTCGATGAGGGTGAATCCCGCAGTGAAACTCGCCGCGGCTGAACGCACGCCGCCTTGTCCCTTCTGCCTGCTGCAAACTGCATTCTGCATACTAGATGGAATTCGACAGCGAGTAGATCGGCATGATCATGGCGATAGCGAAGAAACCGACCGCCGCGCCGATCACCACCATGAGCAGCGGCTCAATGACCGTGGAAAGATCCTTCGTTTCTTGTTCGACCTCTTCTTCATAGAAATCAGCGACGCGCCCGAGCATGCCGGACATGTCGCCCGTCTCTTCACCGACCGCCGCCATCTCAGCGAACATGATCGGGTACACGCCCTCAGCTTCGACGAACGCGGCGGAGAGCGGCTTGCCCTTCTCTACCAATTCGTGCGCATGCGTAATGATCGGACGGAACTGCATGTTCTGCACGACGTCATGCGTGATCTCCAGAGCGGAGAGCGCTGAAACGCCGGCAGCAAGGAGCGACGAGAGCGTGCGCGCGGTGCGCGCGGCGTTGATCTTCGCAATGATCGGACCGATGATCGGTGCCGAGAGCGTGACGCGATCGAACAGACGCGCGCCAAGCTGCGTGCGCAACGCGCCGATGAACATGAGGAGGAAAAGGATCGCCGCGCTCGCAACCAACACCGTATTGGCGATGAGGAAATTGCTGAGACCGAGGATTATTTGCGTCGGCAGCGGCAGATCGGTGCCGAGTGCAGCGAAGGTATCCGAAAGGGTCGGCACTACGAAGATAAGCATGAGGGCTCCGATTGCGATCATGACGATGAAGACGATCGTCGGATAGATCATCGCACCGCGAACTTTTTTCACCAGCATGTTCGAGCGCTCCATCTGCACCGCAACGATCTTGAGGGAGTCGGGCAGCGAACCGGATTCTTCGCCGGCGCGCGTCATCGCGACGAACATGGTCGAGAACACCTTCGGATAGTCTGCGAACGCGTCGTGCAGAAGGCGTCCCTGTCGAACGCTGCGCTCGATGCCCGCGATCGTTTCCTTCATTGCGGCATTGCGCGTCTGCTTCTCAAGCACCGCGAGTGCGCGAGAAAGCGAAAGCCCGGCAGAGATCATGGCGGAGAGATTCCGCGCGAAGAGGATCTTTTCTATCGCGGGAACGCCAGAGAAGAAGGGGATCTTCACATTCATCGTCATCAGCGAACGGCCCGTCGATCCGCCACGATCTCGTCCTTCCTCGACGCTGAGCGCGGTCGCGCCCTCGGCACGCAATGCTTCGACGAGCGCGTGCTTATCCTTCGCTTCGCGCTCGCCGGAGAACGTCTCTCCGCCTTGCCGCAGCGCAGTGAAATGGAAAAGGGTCATATGAAAAGTATAGCATCTGCCGACATGACTACAGCGAAAGAACTCAGGACGAATATCTTTAGAATCTAAGATCGGATCGCGGTGCTCGTCGGCGGCGAAGATCGGATCACTCCGAGATCACGCGCAGCACCTCTTCAAGCGACGTGAGTCCTTGCGCTGCTTTGAAGATGCCGTCCTCAGCCATGGTGAGCATCCCTTCTTTGCACGCTTGCGCTTGGATCGCATCCGAAGACGCGCGCTTGTCGATCAGTTCCTTGATCGCGCTCGATACATGCATGATCTCGTAGAGACCGACACGGCCATGGTAGCCGTCTTCGCATTCAGCCGACACGGTCGGTCGATAGAATGGGATGTCTTTCCATGTCGCCTTTTTGTTGACGATATTCTCCGCCTTCAGCGCCGCGAGCACGCGGTTGAGGTCAGCGATCTTGGACAGCGATTCGAGTTCGCGCTGCGTCGGTTTGTATTCTTCGCGCCGCTCACACAGTTGGCGCGCCAGGCGCTGGCCGATGACGACGCGCAGCGTGGAAACCAGCAGGAACGCTTCAGCGTCCATATCAAGCAAGCGCGCGATCGCGCCGGCGGCAGTGTTGGTGTGCAGAGTCGAGAGCACGAGGTGGCCGGTCAGCGCCGCGTTGACCGCAAGACTCGCCGTCTCCTTGTCGCGGATCTCACCGACCATGATGATATCCGGGTCTTGGCGCATGAGCGTGCGCAGGCCGTTAGCGAATGAGAAACCGATGTCGGGACGCACTTGCGTTTGGTTGACGCGCGGCATCTGATATTCGATCGGATCTTCGATGGTGGAGATGTTCACGCTCGGGCGATTGAGAATGTCGAGCATGGTGTAGAGCGTCGTCGTTTTACCGGAACCGGTCGGTCCGGTCGAAAGGATCATGCCGATCGTCTGCTTCATCGCCTCGTGGATCTGCTCAAGTCCTTGCCCATGGAAGCCGAGCCACTCGAGTGTGAGCCCGCGGCGACCTTCCGGCAGAAGACGCATCACGATCTTTTCACCGAATGCCGTCGGCAGCACGGAGACGCGCAGCGACACACGGTCGCCCTCATTCTCCACCTTGAAGCGTCCGTCCTGCGGCAAACGCTTTTCATCGAGACGCAGGTTCGAAAGCACTTTGATGCGCGCGGTGATGCCGTCGGCCGCGCCTTTGGGAAGCGTCATCGCGTCGCGCAAGATACCGTCGATGCGGTAGCGCACGAGCAGTTCTTTTTCTTGCGGTTCGATGTGGATATCGGATGCGCCTTGAATGATCGCGTGGCGCAGCAGCGCGTCGACGATGCGCACGATCGGCAAGTGCTCGGCGGCTTGCTTGAGATCTTCTTCGGACATCGTGCCGCCGGCACCCACCGTCTCAAGAGATTGCGCTTCGCGCGCAATGATATCGCCGAACTCAGCCTTCAGCGATTTTTGATATTGCACCAAGACTGACCGCATCGAATCGCGGCCCGTAAGACGCGGCATGATCTTAAGATGCGTCTTCTTGCGAATGAAATCGATCGCTGCAAGATCGTCGGTGTCGAGCATCGCGACTTGCAGCGAATCGCCATCTCTTTTGAAAGCGACGATATTGTGCGTGCGAGCGACCGGCTCCGGAATGAGGCTGAGGATGTCCGGGTCAATGCGCTCGCGTTCAAGATTCACGAACGGAATGCCGAGCACCGCCGCCTCCACGCGCCGCAGATCGTCATCCGAAATAGCGCCGAGTGACACCAGCGCATCGCCGACCGATTCGCCGCTCTTGGCACCCTTGCTCGCGTCCTCGATCTGCGCGCGCGACACGAGCCCCGAGTCAAGCAAAAAATTCTTCAGTTGCCCCTCTTCAATGTGCATTGCTTCTATTATATATGAAATATCCTGCGAGCTTGCTGTGAACACGCCGACATTGTGCGCACATCCAAGCGCCGGTATGCTATAGAGCAGTTGTACGAACTCGCGAAGGAGACGACATGAATGATGTTCGCATCACGTATACCGCGACCCTTGGCAAGGAGGGAGCCGCACGATTCAAGCGCAATCTCGAGGAACTCACCCTCAGCGCGCATTGCACGCTCAAGATCGAAACGTGCGGTCTTGATGCACATACGGTTGCCATCATCACATCAAAAGACACCGAGGGCGACCGCCTGCTGAAAGACTCCTTTGGAAACGGCACCCTTCACAGCTTGGGATGGGATCAGGTATTCTCTCCGCTCCCGAACTAGGAGCGCACGAGAAGCGCAAAGCGAGGATGGCCGGACGCGTCGCGTCCGGCCCTTTTTTCTTGACTTATCCAAATGAGACGGTATGATAGTGGTATCCGTAACCGCCCCGAGAGGGCGGTTCATTCGTACCACGGTGCGAAACGCGGCTTCGTTACTTACTAGTAAGTCACTATTTATTATATGTTTGATCTCAAAGTCATAAACTCGGTTCTCGGCGAGCTCGAAGAGGAGCGCGGTATTCCGCGCGACAAGGTCATCGGCGCGATCGAGTCTGCGCTCGCGACCGCGTATAAGAAAGAGTACGGCAAGCACGGACAGGATATCCGCGCCAAACTCGATCTCGCGACCGGCGCCACCGAATTCGCGCAAGTGAAGACCGTGGTCGATGAAAGCACCGTGCGTTTCGAAGACGAAGAAGAGGAAGCCGCGGCGCCGGTCTCCGATGTTGAGACCGGCGAAGAAGAGCCAGCACTCCCCCGCTTCGATCCGGAGAAGCACATCCTTCTTGCCGATGCCAAGTTCATCAAGCGCGACGCGCAGCTCGGCGACGAACTCGTCTTTCCGCTCGAGAATCAGACCGACTACGGCCGCATCGCCGCGCAGACCGCGAAGCAGGTGATCATCCAGAAGATCCGCGAAGCTGAGAAGGTCTCCGTCGTCGCCGAATACGGCAAGCGCGAAGGCGAGATCGTCTCTGGCACCGTGCAACGCATGGAGCGCGGCAACATTTTCGTCGATCTCGGCCGCGCCACCGGCATCCTTCCGTTCGAGGAACAGATCCGCGGCGAGCGTTTCCGCCAGGGCGAGCGCCTGCGCGCCTATCTCTACCAAGTGGAAGACAGCCCGCGCGGCGTCTACCTTCGTCTTTCGCGCGCACATCCGCAATTCCTCGCGAAGCTCTTCGCGATCGAAGCACCTGAGGTGCAGAACGGCGTTGTCGTGGTCAAGTCGGTCGCGCGCGAAGCGGGCAGCCGCTCGAAGATCGCCGTCGCCTCGACCGATCCGCATGTTGACCCGGTCGGCTCAATGGTCGGCCAGCGCGGCGTCCGCGTTTCGACCGTCACTTCGGAACTAGGCGGCGAGAAGATCGACATCATCGAATGGTCAGAGGACCCGAAAGCATATATAGAAGAAGCGCTCTCTCCGGCACGCGCGCTCTCCGTCGACATCGACGAAGCTGAGCACCGCGCCGTCGTCACCGTTGCCGATGATCAGCAGTCGCTCGCGATCGGCCGCGGCGGACAGAACGTGCGCCTCGCCGCTAAATTGACCGGCTGGTCGATCGACATTGTCGGTGCCCACGGCGAGAACATCGCCGAAGCGGACAAGACCGGCGAGGTAGTTGCAGAACAAGCCGCAACTGAATGATCATTCATTAATTTAGTCGCTAACTTCGCACCCTTATATGAACCTTTGGAACGATATCGACCCCGGCAAAGCAGACAAGATGAACGTTATCATCGAGATCCCGCGCGACTCGCACAACAAGTACGAGATCGATAAGGAGAGTGGTCTTATCAAACTTGACCGCGCGAACTACGGTTCGGCCGCCTATCCGTTCGATTATGGTTTCATTCCGCAGACGCTCTGGGATGACGGCGACGCGCTCGATGTGGTCGTCCTTACCACCTACCCGCTCGACGTCGGCGTCCTCGTGGAGGCGCGTCCGATCGGCATCTTGAAGATGGTCGACAGCGGCGAGGCGGATGAAAAAGTCATCGCCGTGCCGGTCGAAGACAAGCGCTGGGACGACGTGAGGGATATCGCCGACGCGAACCAGCACACGCTCAAGGAGATCGTGAATTTCTTTGAGACCTACAAGATGCTTAAAGGCAAACCATCGCCAGTTGAGACGGGCGGCTTCGGTGATCGCGCTGACGCTGAAGCGGCGTTCGCACGCGCGTGCTCTCTGTACAATGAAAAGCACGGCAAGTAACTGCAAGCTGGCAGGTTTGAGGTCGTAGCTTTTAGGGAATTTCAAAACACAAAGGGCGCGGGCCTTGCCCGCGCCCTTTGACTTGCAAAAACTCCAACCATATGTTGCGGACGAGCAACACCCGAAGAATCTCTACGCGATCGCCTTCACGGAGCCGCCGCCGCCGAAATTCACGGTCATCGACAACAAGATCGTCGAGATCAAGTAACGGCCAGCGACCTGTTCTTCTCTTCCCCTGCCCGCGCGCGGTACGACTCACCCTCGTCCCGCGCGTTTTTTCATCTTCCCTCCTGAATTCCTTCATTCCTTACTTCCTCTATTCCTTTCTTAGTTGCCGGCTCTGTGTTTTTAGTTTAGT
>JAKBZO010000035.1 GCA_021839985.1 bacterium | reverse complement strand
CTGAACAAGCCGTGCTTGCATACGTTAAATCACAAGGCAGGGAAAAGGAATACGCCACACTCCACACCGACCAGCTGGTGTTGTTTTGATACCTCGTCAGCTTGCTGCGAGGTAGTTCATTTTTCAAAACAGTGAGCCGAGGGCGAGGATCGAACTCGCGACCTAGGGTTTACGATACCCTCGCTCTACCAACTGAGCTACCTCGGCTTATTTTTTATTATTACCCGCGCTTCAAGCGACCTCGCACTCACTGCCCGTTTATTCCGTCCATTGCCCTTATTCAAAGCTGCGTAGGTCGGTAAGAGCGAATCGCAGTTAGGACAGATCAGACGGAGATTCTTTTCTCTATTGCTCTGCCAATTACCATCCACATGATCCGCTAGCCTTTCTCGGCATTGGCATATTGCCCATTGTATCGCGCAGACGACCTGTTGCAAGCACCACCGATGGTTGTGACTTGACCGAAACCTTAACCGCTACACCCCACCCTTACTATGGGGATGATCATACACTGAGAGCCTAGACCCGGGATCAATACTCCCGATCTACGCCTTACCATGACGCCGGGGTCGTGTATCGGGAGCCGATGACCAGGATCGAACTGGTGACCTACGCCTTACCATGGCGTTGCTCTACCATCTGAGCTACATCGGCTCCCGATACACGACGCTCAAAGAAAACTGCGCGGTACGACAACGATCATATCATGACTCGCAGTGCCTGTGAACAGGCGGTATCCAGACAGATCGAGGCCGGCACATCGTGTGCCGGCCTTCTTGACTTACGCTCTCCTTTTCTTTTTTTCTCTCTTGAGCATGGTCGGCGTCAATTCCTCCATGTCATGAACATCCTTGATCTTTTGCTCCACGTTCTTGACGGGAAAGCTGACCGTATGGATGCCGACGCTGAAGGAAACGAAGCGTTCACCTCTCCCTCGCGCAAGCGCGATGGCGGACTGAATGTCCCACTCGTTAAGCACGATGGAACAGCTTTGTTGGATCGCCACCACACCATCACCAAGCGGTATGGGTGCGGCGGACAGCTTCCACCGCCTTCCGCTGTCATGCGCCAAGATAAAGCATTGGCCTTGTTGATTGCAATGCAATGATTTTGACTTCATTCTTGCTCCTCCTGCTTATTACTTGTGTTGAAGAAACGCCAAGAATGGCGACCGACATGATGCCAAAGAATCTAAAAATAAGATACTACATTCCAGAGCCACTGTCAAACGATCGTCCTGTGAATAGTGGGGGGGAGTAGAAACAGTGGCTGAGGTCTTTTCTCAAAAAGATGCATTCTTCTTACTTACCCCGACTCCCCTTCTTCGGCTTCTTCGTCGGTTTTGCGTTCGCGTTCCGTACCACGCCTTCAAGACGCGGCGGCCGCATTAAATGGGTCTCGGTGTCTCTCGATCCATTTCGTGATCCTTTTTTCATATGACGGTATCCATGAACTGATAATGATGGTGGTGCTGCTGCTGCTGTAACTATAGCAAGGATATGGATGGTGTGATCTTGAGGGGGTGTATAGGACGACGGGACGTGGCCAAGCGCTCGCTCGCCTGCCTGTGCAAGCAGGAGGTAGATCGCCGCTGCACAGCGGACGGGACTTTTTCCTTACAGGAACAGTGCGGGTTTCGTATCTCGCTTCGCCTTCGCAAGGCCTCAAGCTCGTTGCGATATATTCAACCCTTTCAAGTCCCTAACCAAGCAAAATCGTTTGCTTGGTTCCGCTGCGCACGAGAAATCCGCCCTTTCGGGCGGGATTTTTCAAGTGCGCAGCGGACGGGACTTGAACCCGCAACCTCCCGCGTGACAGGCGGGTGCTCTAACCAGTTGAGCTACCACTGCAAACAGCTGCATTTTAGCGCATTTGGCTCTTTTTTCCAACCCGGCCAAACCAGTATCGAGCTACATCAAGGCCGGATACAAAACCCCACACCGTGTTCGTGATGATGAACGGGATCGCGCCGGTCGATACCGAGTAATAGAACAGCCCGATCGATGAAACGAAATTCAGCGTATCGTACCAGATGTTATCGTTCTCCCATATGTGGTACTCATTGGCGACGAACGCGATGAGCGTGATGAAGGCGCATACGACGCCGATGATGGTGACGAGATTCATGTTGATGTTCGGTATGGGTGTCGGCGGGTGGGATCGAACCACCGACCTTAGCTTTATGAGTGCTATGCTCTAACCAACTGAGCTACGCCGACGTAAAAAGCAGAATAACATTTTTATCAGCACAGCACAACACAAATACGGACTACAGAGGGTTCCCCTCTGTAGTCCGTAAATATGCGGTCGCCCGAGTGCAGCATCGCGATCCGGCTACTCGGAAACGCGGGTGAAGTAGTGCATCACGGGCACCGCCGCCACCACATGCATCAGCATGAGATTGCCGATGATGCCGTAGGTCCACCCGACCTGATCCGCGTCGGTCGACCACGGGATCATGATATCCGGGATGAATGAAGCGAAAAGTGCGATCACCGAGACGATGATGAAGGCGCGGTTGATCGTCGCGACATCTTTCTTGTACCACAGGCGCATCACAGCATACACCACGCCCGCCGCAAGAACGCCGAGCACCGTGAGCCACACGACCGCTGAGTAACTATACGGGCCGAACGTCGCCGGAGGGTTCGAGACCCGCCACCCGATCCACGTCAAAATGACATTGCCAATAACCGACAGCACGATCACCCAACCGACGGTCTTTGCGAATGCTCCCCACTTCAAACTAGTTTCATTCATATAACGTAAATTCAACTTAACGTTTCTGCTAAGAATTGCGCGACGTTGT
Organism: bacterium; assembly: GCA_021839985.1. Taxonomy (GTDB): domain Bacteria; phylum Patescibacteriota; class Minisyncoccia; order Phycocordibacterales; family SBAW01; genus JAKALC01. The sequence continues at coordinate 3,807 of JAKBZO010000035.1, read as the reverse complement.
TCCCCCACAGCGGCACCTTGCCGCGATTCGCGAAGAACAACCGCTTGTAGAACATCTTGAGCTGGAACGGTACCCGTCCCATGTGAAGCTCTTGAACATCTCCACCATACCACGAGTTCGAACGGATATAGAATCCCTTTCCGCCACCCATATCGCCGATGCACAGGACGACCGGCGCGAGGGGTTCGTTCGCCTGCTCTTTGCTGAGCTTGCCCATGTCAAGCGCGATCTGTCTTCCGACGATCTCGCTCTGCTGATGGCCGATCGATCCAAGCTTCGGGACCGTGACCGCGGCGCAATCGCCGGCGGCGAATATCTCGGTGTGTTGAGGGTTGCGCATAAGGAGATCGGTAATGATGAACCCTCGATCGTCGGCAATCGGAAGTCCGCGCAAGAAATCATGTGCCACCCAATCCGGAAATAGGATCTTGAGCTCCGCTTCAAGCGACGCGCCGTTCTCGAACTCGATGCCGTCTTTGGCGACCCGCACGATATCGCGCGTATTATTCACGTAACCGAAGCCCATGCCGCCCGCAGCTTTGAGCAGCTGACCTACCACCTTCTCTCCCGCGTCTTCCGCGATCATATTCGCGGGCGTCGTGATCGTGATATTCTTTGGACCGCCGAGACCGTGCTCGGAGAGCCAAGTGGCGAGCGCGAGCGACACTTCCACGGGCGGTCCTTCGCACGCCGCCATCGCGCTCGGTATGCTGCCTTCCGGATATGGAGCGAGCCCTTTAGCGCCACTGCCTTGATGGAAGAGCGCTGAGCCGACGACGATCGGGCCGCCCTTGTAGGAGCCGTCGTAGAGTTTGCGGCGCAGCTGGTTGCCGTGGAAAATATCAGAAACCGTATCGCCGAACTCAGCAAAACCATTCAGCCGATCGTATGCCAACCGCGCACCGACCGCGATCACGAGATAGTCGTACGAGATGCGCCGCGTTTCTGCACCCGGGCGCTCGCTTGGCACATACGCGACCGTCTTGCGGTCGATATCGATCGCTTGCACGTCGGCTTGAATAAGATCGATCCGGTCGCTTGCGAGCGTGGAGGGAAGATCCATGCGCAGCGACTTTTGCGGATCGCGCCCTTCGAACACCTCGGCGGGTATATTGGGAACGAACAGTAAATAATTCTTGCGGTCGATGACCGTGATATCGACCGCGTCACCCGCGTACTCGCGGATCTTCTGTGCGCTGCCGAGTCCGGCAAAGTTGCCGCCCAAGACCACCACATGAGGTTTCGTCATGACTCTACGATAGCATGGTCAAGACGCTTGGGTCATGCACCTGTTCACAAGATCTCACCCGAATGAAGGCGCACGAAGAAGGTCGTGCCTTTATTTTCTTCGGAGTCGAACCAGACCGTAGCGCTGATCCTTTTGGCAAGCACGGACACGAGATACAGGCCAAGCCCGGTACCGGCAGGACGCATATGCTTCGCATTGCTTGCTCGATAAAAGCGCCCGAAGATATGCTGTTTTTCTTCCGCAGGGATACCAATGCCGGAATCCTGTACCGAAAAGATCACGTCGCCGTCTCCACCGAAAGCCGACACGGCCACTTCTTTCCCTGCCGGCGAGTAATTGATCGCGTTGAATATCAACGATTCAAGAATATTCATGAGCATGTCTTCATTGGTATGAACCGTACGCGATGCCTCGACCGCGGACGTCACACGCAAGGAGATCTTTGCGCTCTTGGCAACACTATCCATCTGCTTCCTGATGTTCTCAAGGATATCTTCCACGAGGAGGTTCTTCTTCTCGACAGCAGCTGCGGCACTCTCCAAACGCACGACGGACAGAATATCCGAAGCAAGCTTGATCATCCGTTCATTGGATTCATACAGGTCGCCCAAATATACGCGCTGCTTGTCAGTGAGCGGTCCAAGCGTCTCGCGCTGAAGCGTCTCAATGAGCCATTTAGTGCCAGAGAGCGGCGTGCGCAGCTGGTGGCTTGCCAGAGAAAGAAAATCGACGCGCATTTTCTCAAGCTCCTTCTCGCGCGTCACGTCACGGAATACCGCGACCGTCCCCACCACAGCACTCTTGGCGAAAAACGGAGACACCTTAAGTGCTATCGGGAACCGCGTCTTATCCTTGCGCACGAAATATTGATTTTGTTCGGGTAAGATCTCATACCCGCCGTCTCCCGCTCGCACCTTCGCGAACGCTTCAGCTCTTCCCACTATATCATTACCAGCCTCATCTTCCCGGCGTATCACATCAAGAGCGAACCTGCCTCTCACGTCTGTCTCGGTGAATTGCATAAGCTCCTCGAACGCTTTATTGATCATGATGATACGGCCGTCGTTGTCCATCACCACCAAACCCTCGCCGATACTCGAGATGATCGCGAGATCCTGTGCCTCCCGATGCTCCAGCCGCCGCTGCGTGTCTTTCTGGTTAGTAATGTCCTCTTCGGTGCCGATGAACCCGATCAACTCATCATCCATGGAGATGATCGGCGAAATGTGAGTCATCGCATAGTACTCTTCCCCATTCTTGCGGCGATTGCGGACCTCTCCGCGAAACACCTTGTGCTCCCCCTTTATCGTCTGCCACATGTCTTGATAGAACTCCAGACTCATGAGACCGCCCCACAGCCGCGGCGTCTGCCCCAAAAGCTCGCTGTGGGAAAATTGCGTTATCGCTTCCGCTCCGTCATTGGCGAACAGTATCCGACCGTCCGTATTGGTGATGATGATGTGGCTCGACGATCGTTCAACTGCCGTTTTGAACACATCGGCTCCGGCAGAGATCAGGCGATCTTGTTCCGCACTGTCCTTCCGCGCCGGATAGAACTCTTCGAAGTGCAGTTGTTTGGAAGGGACGCCTTCAGTCTGCAAAAAATTACCGACCTCGATCGACATATCCTGCGGTCCGACCACGAACCACTCCGCACGGCGCATGTCCGGTGTCACGTCAAAAAGACACTTTGGTTCGATCGCGCCCGTGTGATGCGAAACCGTAAGATGCTCGTTCCGAGCTTGCAGCTCTGAAAGAACATCCGCATACGCGACGCGAGCCGGACTCGTATTGGAATACACGAGCACGATGGATAGCGGACGCGATGTCTCGATCGCATACCGTATCATGCTGAGAAACGGCGTAATGCCGATCCCTCCCGCGACCATGACGACCGGACGGTCTTCGCTTGGCAGGGAGAGATGACCGAACGGACCCGCAACCTGCACTTCGCTCGGCAAAGAAAGTTCGCGCAAGGTGCGTTTGAAACCGCTCTCCGAGACACGGAACGCCATCGTTATGACTCCCTTCCGCAGCGGCGATGAGGCGATCGAGAAAGCGCGCCGCGATCCGCGAGGATCTTCATAATTGAGAGTTGGCAAAATGAGCCAGACGTACTGGCCGGCAGTGAACATGAAGTCCTCCGGCACGCGGCATTCAATCTCAAGCGTGTCTTGCGCGATCTCTCGCCTTCCTATGATCTGTGCGGTGTATATTTTGGGAGCAGCCATAAACCAATTATGACACCGTTTTGTCGGTCGTCATGACGTGATGTCGAATAGCAAGCGAGGCTGCTAACAGAAATACGACCTGACTGACAGACATCTCGTAGAAATAGCAAGAAGCTACTTTTTGTTCGCGCTCTCTTCAAGGTCCAAGCACACCGAGTTCATGCAGTAACGCTTTCCGGTCGGCGTTGGTCCGTCGTCAAATACGTGTCCGAGGTGTGAACCGCACTGCGCGCATACGATCTCGGTGCGATGCATGCCGCCGGAATCATCAGGTATCTCGCGCACGGCGCCGGGCAGTGCTTGATCGAACGACGGCCAACCGGTGCC
>JAKBZO010000007.1 GCA_021839985.1 bacterium | reverse complement strand
ACCTCTTGAAGAACTTTTGCTCGCGCATAGTGTCTTTTTTAAATTAGTAGTAAAGACCGACGTCAGCAGAACTCCGATCTGCTTCCATCAAACGCACATAAATAATGCGCACCAAGCACTACTCGCTCAGGCGACACCAAACCATACTTAAATACAACGCGAACGAAAACGCGAAAAGCGCCTCCGTTTGGAACGTTTTTATTTGGTGTTTTGCCTAAACACTAGTTGTATTGAAACCGATGCAATTACTCAATCCAGTATGAAGCAGAGCCCCACGCCCACTTCATACGCCCCTCTTGTTTCGCTATGGACTATAGCAGAAACATGCCTATTTCGTCAAATCGGGCTGTGAATAAGGGTGTTTTCAGTTTGATTCATCAAACTGTCCGCATATGAAAAAGCGGGCGCGCTCCGCGCGCCCGCTTGAGACAAACTGAAACGACGCTTCCGTCTCAACGCCGTTCCGGCATTGAGACAAACCTCGGCTTGCTTTCTCCCTGCAGGTGACGGTTCATCAGTGTGATTCTCACATAGCCGATAAGGTTGCTCAGACGAGCCGTGAGGTTGATATCTATAGGCAGGCCGGGGCAATCGACTTCCACCTCCCCGTCTTCGTTTTGACACTGCGCAAGGAACAGCATTTGATCGACAATGTCGTCTCCAGACAATTCCTGCACCGGGGTTTCTAAATCAAACTTTGGCGTAAATGGCATGCCACCACCCTCCTTCCTCTGATTGAGTGCTGCTCTCAGCTTCTATTGTGAATATTACATTTCCTCCGCCATCTGTCAATTACTTAGAGGTCGAACCTCTGAGGGGTAATTCAATCTACTTTTTCGCACCTTTCTTCCACTCCTCCATCTTCGCGTGATGGCCAGAGAGAAGCACTTTGGGCACGCGATATTTCTTATCTTTATATTCGAGCACTTCGGGGCGAGTGTAGATCTCATGCGATGAGACACGATTCTCTTCTACCGATTCGAACTTGCCGAGCACGCCTTCGATGTGGCGCGCAGTCGCGTCTATGATCGCGAGCGCCGGCACTTCCCCGCCGGTCAGCACATAGGGACCGACCGAAATGTTCTCCGCATTGAGGATCTTGCGCGCACGTTCATCGATCCCTTCATAGCGCCCGCATACGATCACCACGTCGGAGTAGTTCTTCACCAGCTTCTGCGCATACGCATTGGTGAATGGCGTCCCACCCGCCGCAGTAATGAGCACTTTTACTTTTGCTTTTTTATTTTTGATCTTTGATCTTATTTTCCCCACCGCCTTCACAACCGGCTCCGCACGCAATACCATGCCAGGGCCGCCGCCGAAGGGACGTTCATCGACCTTGCCCCACTTGTTACCGGCGAAGTCGCGCAACTGAACGCTCTTCACGGAGATGATCTTATTCTTTTGCGCGCGCCCCAAGATCGACGCCTGCGTGTAGGCATCGATGACTTCGGGGAAAAGAGTCACGACGTGAAATTTCATAGCAAAGCTGGTGGCTGTTAGGTTTTAGGTTTTAGCACTACCACCATAACACACAATCCGCCTTTGGCGGATTGTGTGTTTGGTTTACCTACAAGCTACCAGCTAAAACCTAAAAGCTTCCGAGGTCTTCCATCGCTTCGTCGACCGACTTCATGACCGGCGTGGTCGGCTCAGAGCGGTACGAGGTCGGAACATCGCCTGAGCGAAGTCCTCCTTCCGGCTCATTGATCTTGAGATTGACGCGAGCGTTGTTCTTCATGCCGACGACGCGCAAGAGCGTGCGGATCGCTTTGGCGGTATTGCCCGAGCGACCGATGATCTTGCCCATGTCCTCTGCATTGATGTCGAGCGTAAGGAGCACACCCATTTCATCGACCGTGCGGTTCACTTTGACGTCTTCCGGATGATCAACCAACCCTTTCACTACGAACTCCAAAAATTCCTGATCCTTTTCCATCGTGTTCTGAAATTATTCTGTTAAGCGATGCTCAAAGAGCGTATCTCTCAGTGTATTGCGCAGGGAGAAAGGGCGCAACGCGGTTACTCACAGTTAGCAGCTTATGCAGTGACCTCTTCGGTCGGCGCTTCTGCTTCTGCGGGAGCCGGAGCTTCTGCTTCTTCTGCAACAGCCTCGGCTGCCGGCGCCGCTTCAGTAGCCGCCGCCGCTATCGGAGCCGGTGCTACTGCTGGTGCGGGTTCCTCCTCTTTTTTAGGAACAGTCTTCTTCGGAAGAACGTTTATCTTTTTGCCTTCGATGATCTTCTGCGAAACGAGAAGATTGTGGACGGTGTCCGACACCTGCGCACCTTCTGACATCCAGTGCTTGATGCGCTCGCCCTTGAGCTCGACGCGGTCGGTGCGCGGGTCGTATGAACCCACCAACTCGACATAATTACCGCTTTTTGGGCCGGTCTTTGAATCAACAACAAGGACCCGGAAACTCGGGTCATTCTTTCGCCCACGGCGCTGAAGTCGTATGGTCAACATATGTGCGAGGTACTGTAGCAAAGGTATGGCTATAAGTCAACAAACACGCTACACTGGCGGAGTGAAGAAAGACAATAAAAACATCAAAAAGAAAAGAGTGGCCGGCATCATCGAGATCACCCGCAAGGCGACCGGCTTTTTGGCCTGGGATGGCGGCGAAGATATCGAGATTGCCACGAACGATCTGCACGGAGCGCTGGGCGGCGACGAGGTCGAGGTGGAGATCACGGGTATGGCGCTTCCGAGAGGGGCGCGCGCCCTGCGTGCGCCCCTCCACCCGCGCGGAGAGGTCACCCGCGTGATCGCGCGCGCTCGCGAACGGTTCGTCGCCACGCTCACGCAGAAGAACGGCGTGTGGTTCGCCCTCCCCGACGACCAGCGCGTCTATCGCCCTATCCGCATCACAAAGAAGTCTGACCTCTGCAAAGAGGGCGCGAAAGCGCTCGTGAAATTACTCTCATTCACCGGCGAGTACGATCCCGAGGGCGAGATCATCGAGGTGCTCGGACGCGCGGGCGAACACCGCGTCGAGCAGAACGCGATCGTGCTTGAGCATGGCTTTGCTACCGAGTTCCCGCCTGAGGTCGCACAAGAAGCGCATGAGCTTGAGGCGCGGCACGAGGAGATCATCGCCGCCGAAGCCCCACACCGCGCCGACTATCGCAACGTGACAACCTTCACGATCGATCCGATCGACGCAAAAGATTTCGACGATGCCATTTCTGTGCGCACGCTTGAGGGCGGAGAGTACGAGATCGGCGTTCACATTGCCGACGCATCGTTCTTCGTCGCCGAAGGTACGCATCTCGACGCCGAGGCGCAGAAGCGCGGCACCTCCGTATATCTCGTCGACGCGACCATCCCCATGCTGCCGCATGAGCTCTCCACGAATATCTGCAGTCTCCGCGCGAATGAAGACCGTCTCGCCTTCTCTGCTGTCTTTCGTATCAACACCAAAGCAGAAGTGCTGGAGCGCCGGTTCGAGCGCAGCATCATCCGCTCCGACAGACGCTTCACCTACGAGGAAGCGCAGAAGATCCTCGACGAAAGCGCCGGCGAATATATGGCCGAGCTCACGGCGCTGCGCGATCTCTCGCGCATCATGCGCGGCGCGCGCGAAGAGCGCGGCGCGATCGACTTCGGCGACAATGAAGTGCGATTCACGCTCGACGAGCGCGGAGTTCCGATCGCCGTCGTGCGCAAAGAGCGCATCGAGACCAATCTGCTCATCGAAGAGTTCATGCTGCTTGCCAACCGCGAGGTCGCGCAGTACGTCTCAGAACTTGCCGCCAAAGTGCCGGAGAAAAATCTTGTCTTCCTCTATCGCATCCATGACGAACCGAAAGAAGATCGCATCGAAGAGCTTGCCACGTTCGTGCGTGCGCTCGGTTACGACTTCGGCCGCATCGTCAAAGGCAAGACCACCAAATACACGGCGCGCGACATCCGCAAACTGCTGCGTGACATTGAGGGCACGCCGGAGGAAGCGCTCATCCGCTCTGCCACGCTGCGCTCCATGGCGAAAGCGATCTACACGACCAAGAACATCGGGCACTTCGGTCTCGCCTTCGAATACTACACGCACTTCACCTCGCCGATCCGCCGCTACCCCGACATCTTGGTGCACCGCATTCTCGCTTCGCACCTGCGTGGCACACCGATCACACGGCGCGAATATGCGCATCTTGAAAAACTCTGCATTCAAGCGTCCCTGCGCGAGGCAGATGCCGCAGGCGCTGAGCGCGAGTCGGTGCGATATAAGCAGATCGAATATCTCTCAGCGCGCATCGGCCAGGAATTCGACGGCACGATCACCGGCGTCACCAACTGGGGCGTCTATGTGGCTGACAACGTGAGCGCCTCCGAAGGGCTCGTGCGCGTGAACGCAATGAAAGATGACTACTATGAATTTCATCCGAAAGCGTATTCGCTTGTCGGACAGCGAACAAAAAAGAGACTCTCGCTCGGGGATCCGGTGAGAGTGAAGGTTGTCGCGACCGACCTCGCCGCGCGCACGGTCGACCTTGAGTTGGTGTAGACGGCCAAGATCGTCATCGCGAGCAACGCGAAGCGATCCAGGAAGTCTCTGGGTCGCCACGCTTCCTGCGGTCGCTCGCGATGACGCGTAACGAGACGCATGCAAAGCAAAAGGCTCCCGAAGGAGCCTTTTTGGGTTAGAGCGCCGCGTGTACTACGGGTGCTCGATGTTGACGCCGATCTCGTCGGCAGTCTTGCCGGTAAGCCGAACGAATTCTGCCCGCAAAGCCGACGTGGGCAATTCGTTGGCAAGGATGCGCCGATGTGACGGACCTCGCGTCGAACAGTCGCCTTCTCGCACGCGATAGGAAAATATCTGCCCACCCGGGCTTTTTTCGAATTCGAAAACTTCTCCGTTGCGCGTGCCGGGGCGCGCTGCAACACAGATCCCGCGTTTACCTTGTGCACCTAGTGGCATAGTTTTCTCCTTACCATGAGAGCCTCGGCTCAAAAGACCACTTCCGTTCAACCTGTGCGCGGAATTATTTTTAATTAACCACAAAACGACACTGCCTGCAATGACTTGCCATAATAAGATCGGCGTGGTTATATTGCACCAGCGGTACATATCAACAAAGGAGGCTTGCCATGGCAAGCGGATTCGCGCGGTAAAGAATTTCTCTGGCCGGAAGCGGTGATCGAGTTGTTATTCGTTCTCGTACTGTTCGTGGTCTATGCCAAACTCACCGGACACACCACGTACGACTTAGCACCGTTCGCGATCGCCGGAGGCGCATATGGATTCACCAGCTACTGCGCGCTCGTCATACTCTTCAACCTCTTCGGATCGTTCTTATATGAGGCAGACGAGATACCGGAGCGCATGGACATGCTCAACATCAGTCCTGGCCCTCCTACTGCCCGTAGCGGCGCTCATCGGAGTACTGATCGCGATCGCCGCGTTGCCGTTCATCGCAAGAGATAAGTGGCTCGGATCGCCAAAGGCACGGTGAAGGATCGGCAAGAGCGAAGCGCGGCACTTTGTGCCGCGCTTTTTCTTTTGTATATCAAACACAAGCGCAGCACATATCACACCAACCCGTGCTCCTGAAAACACGCGGTGTATTCTTTGTCGGATATCTTGATGTGATGCGTGATCCAATCGCGTACGAACTCCTGCGTCTCGTCGCTCACCTGTTCATCGCACTTCTTTTCATCAAGACAGCGCTTGCAGAGCTCGTGGATCCGCTCCTCATAAAAATGATGCTGCTGCCCGTGCTTGGCTTTATCTTCATAACCGAATTCATCGAAGTAGTGCTCCTCGGTCCGGAAATGGAAATCTATATAGGAGAGGAGATCTTGAAGCGTCTCTTCAAGGTTTTGTTGTCCGTCATGAAAAGCATTGATGAGCGCGAACAACTTTTGATGCTGCTTATCGATAAGCTTGATGCCGACGCTGTACGATTCATCCCACTCAATGAAAGACATAGTGTGTATATTATCTGATCACTTTGCGACCGCGACCGCTTCTTCGAACTTCACCGACAAAAGTTTCGACGCGCCGTCACTTCCCATAGTAACACCGTAAAGAATACCCGCGCGGCTCATGGTCTCGCGATTGTGCGTAATGAGGAGGAGCTGGGATCGCTTAGAGAGCGTCTCGATCATGTCGCCATAGCGGCGCGAATTCGCTTCGTCGAGCGCTGCATCGGTCTCGTCGAGAATGAGGAATGGCGGTGGATTGACCTGGCTCATCGCGAAGATGAGCGCGATCGACGTGAGCGCGCGTTCACCGCCGGAGAGCATATGCAGACCTTTCAAGCGCTTCATCGGCAGCGACACGCCGATCTCAACACCTTCCTGCACTTCAGTCTTCTCTTCCGACTCTTCATCCCCATCTTCGTCTTCTGATGCTGCACGACGCAGGTCGGTCTTCACCACCGTGAGCGAGGCCGTGCCGCCGCCGAACATGATCTTGAAGAATTCATCGAACTGCTTGGAGATCGTCTCGATGCCTTCTGAGAAGCGCGTGCGCAGCGTTTCGGAAAGTTCTTCGATAAGCTCGCGCAGCGACGCCATCGTCGCATTGATGTCATCGATCTCGCGGGTGAGGAATTGGAAACGCTCGGTGGTCTCGCGGAATTCTTTCATGACGTCCTCGGCGTTGCCGGCACCTGACTCTTCAAGACGAATGCGCTTGCGCTCAAGAATGCGACGGCGCTCATCCTGTGCCGTCCTCGGTTCGTGCACAATGTCCTCATCGGAAAGCGGGAGTTCCATATCAGAGAGCGGCTGATACTGTTCGTACTCAAAAGCAACTGAACCAAGAAGCATGCCCGCTTCGCGCACGGCATCTTCGAACGTCTGCTTTTCGCGCGCAAGTGTCTCGTGCTCTCCAGAAAGTCGCGCGAGCGTACCCTCAAGCTGTGTGCGGCGCGACATGGCGGCAAAGAGCGCGCGCTCCGTGTCGCGACTTGCATCCTTCTCGCCCTCGATACGCGCACGCAGCTCTGCGACCTTGCGCGACACCTCGTCCTCTTGAGCACGCAGCGCGCGCAGCTCTTCTTCGACCGCCTGCTTGCGCAGGGCCACCTCCGCCGGGAAGGTGTCCTCCGGTGCGAAGGCTCCGGTCGCACGCGCGGCGAAGCCGCGCGCGCTCTCTATCACCCTCTCTGCCGCCGCGCGCAGCGCCGAGAACTCGCCCTCGAGCGCACCACCGAGCGCCGCGACGATCTCATCAATGAATGAATTGACGTCGCTGATCTTCACCATCACTTCCGCGCGCTCGCGCACCAACCGCTCGTGCGCGGCGATCTCGCCTTCGATGCGACCGAGCTCGCGGCTCTGCGACTCGCGTTTGCCGCGCAGCGCTCTGCCCTCTTCTTCAAGCTGCACCAACTCGCGCGACTGCGCATCATCTTTTTTGGCGCCGACCTCCTGTCGCAAACGCTCGATCGTCGCATCAAGCTCACTCTTCTCACGCGACGGCTCTGCGCGCTCGCGATCAAGCCGCATGCTGGTCACCTTCAGATATCGCATTTCGCGCGCCAAGTACTCACGATACAGCGTGCGCACTTCTTGCCGGAGCTGCTCGGACTCTTCGATCTTCTTCGCCTGTCGCTCCAAGAATTTCAGATGTGGCGAGAGTTCGCGGCGCAGACTTTCCACTTCGCGCATATTCTCCGCCGCCTTCTCCAATTTTTTCTCCGCTTCAGCGCGGCGATAGATGAAGCTCTTGAGACCGAGCGCATCTTCGATCATCTCGCGGCGCTCGCGCGGTGAGGCGGAGAGCGCACGATCGGCTTCGCCTTGCGAAATGATGTGATGACCTGAGGCGCCGATGCCCGCTTGCGAGAGAAGCTCGGCGATATCGCGCAGGCGCACCGGCGAGTTGTTGAGGTAGTATTCGTTGCCGCCGTCGCGATTGACCACGCGCTCAAGGATCACATCATCGAAATCGAGATTAAGTACTCGGTCAGTATTGTCGAACACGAGCCGCACCGAAGCGCGGCCGGCGCGCGCAAGATTCATCGAACCGTTCCAGATGAGATCTTCGCCGCGCTTGCCGCGCATGCTTTTCATCGACTGTTCGCCGAGCACGAAACGGAACGACTCGGCGATGTTGCTCTTGCCCGAACCGTTCGGACCGACGATCGCAGTCACGCTAGAGCCGAACGTGAGTTCGGTCTTTTTCGCGAACGATTTGAATCCGGAGAGTTCGATACTCTTAAGCTTCATTCACACTATTCTACCAGACAAAAAGAAAAGGCGTCCGATTGTCGAACGCCCTCGTCTCTGCCGCGATCGTACGGTCACGGTGCCATGCCTTCTTCGAAGCCATGATGCGTGTGCACATGATCGGGTTTCGACGCCTCCCACCTCACGAACACGCCGCCGAATTGCAGAATGCTGGTCTTCACACCCTCAATGGCGCGCCCTTCCCACTCGCCCTCCAACATCCTGATATTGACGCTTGCCGGCGAGTTGATGTTGGCGATCGACGCTTTCTTGCCGTGGCAAGCGCGTGAGAAAGCCTGGGTATCGGCATCGTTATGGTAAGGAAAATTCACGATGCAGTGATCGCCGACCACGATATGGCAAAGCGCCTGTATAAGGCAGCATGCCTCAGTTCCTTTTATGCCCATTTCGTTCTCCTCAGCAAACGCCGCAAATCCGCGGCCAGAAACTTCTCGCGCCAGAATACTCTAAATGACAGTGCGCAACAAGGGGGCACCATTGTGCGCACTTGAGTTTGTCTGCGCAAAGATGCCTAGGCCCGGCAAATTACCAGCCGCGCTCCGTAAGCGCTGCGCGCGCGGCGTCTTGTTCTGCTTCTTGTTTGCTGCGTCCCTCGCCTTGCGCCACAATGCCGTCCCGCAGATACACGCCAACGACGAATCGCTTGTCATGATCAGGACCGACTTCACGCAAGACCGCATAGGTCGGCGTCACGCTTTCATGTTCCTGTGCTTTCTCTTGGAAAGTGCTCTTGGCATCCTGCCACAGCCGCTTGGCGACGACGTCATCGATCTTCGGCAAAATATATTCCGCGATGAAGTGCTGCGCCGCATCGTACCCTTGATCGATATAGATCGCGCCGATGAGTGCTTCGATCGCATTGGCAAGCAGGATCGCGCGCGCGCGACCGGTGTCTTTCGACTCGCCCTTGGAGAGGAGCATGAAGTCATTCATGCCGAGCGCGAGCGCGATGTCGGAGAGCGTGACCGCATTCACCAGTGCTGCACGATACGCAGTGAGCTCGCCTTCTGGCTTCTCCGGAAATTTTTCGTACAAGAAATGCGTCGTCGCAAGTTCAAGAACCGCATCACCTAAGAATTCGAGGCGCTCATTATGGCCGCGTACTTCACCGCGGTGCTCATTGAGATATGACCGATGCGTGAACGCCTGCTGAAGCAGGCTCTCATCGTTGAATGTCACTCCTATGGAGTCTGCGAATTCTTTGAAATCTTTCATACCAGCTAGCTTGTAGCTTTTAGGTTGTAGCTTGCAGGGTCGGACCCTAAAACCTAAAAGCTAAAACCTACCAGCTTATTGTGTTAATTGTTGTATCGCCTTCGTCACGATAGGAAGAATGTCTTCGTAGAAGTTGAGGTCGAGCACATCGCGCATGCGGAACCAGCGCGCGTCATCGAGCCCTCCTTTTTCTTTGTTGAGCACCACGTCGGCAAACGGCGACTCGACGAGGAAGTACTGCACTTGTTTGCGCTTCTTGCCGAGGACCGGATCGCTCGCAACATACTCATTGGCGCCGAGCTCAGACACCACCGTCACCGAAAGTCCGATCTCTTCTTTCACTTTGCGTACCACGCCAGCCTCGGAGGTCTCACCTTCTTCGATGTGGCCCTTTGAGAGCGTCCAGTGACCGAAGATGTCGTGCACGAGTGCGAGGTATACATCGCCGTCGTGCCGCGCGTAGACGATCGCGCCGCAGAGCCGTTCGATCGGCATCTGCTCGAATGGTACCTCTTTCTTCTTCTTGGTCGTCTCGTCTTTGCCAGGCTCGCCGAGTTCTTTATAGACTGCGCCAAGCACACCATTGACGAACTTACCGCTGTTATCGCCGCCGAAACTCTTGGCGAGCTCGATCGCTTCGTTGATGGCGACCTTTGCCGGCACCTTGCTTCGATCAGAAAAAAGAAGCTCGAAGAGACCGAGGCGCAGCACATTGCGATCGATCGGCGAAATGCGCGCGATCGGCCATTCGGGCGCGGCTTTCTCGATAACGAGATCGAGGTCGCCACGGCGATCGATGACACCCATGAGCGTCTCTTCCATGAACGAGAGGTCGGCAGTGGTCGGGCAGAATTCTGCCGAGACACGCGCAAGGACTTCTTTCGCATCGTCGCGAGAAAGAGAGCGGAAGTCCCACTCGAAGAGTGTTTGCAAGACGATCGAACGCGATAGATGTCTATTTGCCATGTATGTGAAGAACGAGGATAACCCCTACCTCAAGAACCACGATCCATTTCTTTTAATGGATCACATTTCTCGGATCTGAAACTACTTCGCAGTAGCTTCAGTGGTTTTCTTGGAACGGCGCGCCGCCTTCGCTGCTGCCTTGCCGGCAACATCGACGATCACGCGACCGCGATATCGACCGCACGACTGACATGCCGTATGCTTGCGGCGCATTGCTCCGCACTCACACTTGGTGAGCGCTGGTGCTTTGAGCGCATGATGGCTACGGCGATTCGCCGTATGTGCGCTGGTATGTCTCATTCGTACGACCATACGGTACAGGCTAACACAGGACGCCCGAAAAAGCAACGCGCCGGAGCTTTAAAAGGTCTCCTTTCAGCTTTACAGAGGGGAACCCTCTGTAAAGCTGAAACCCTGCAGCTCACTCTCCGCTTGAAAGCTCAGACAAGTCATGAGGTCCACAGAATCGTCGCCGGTGAATGTCGCACAAGCCGAGCCGCTTGATCGCCTCGCGGTGCATCTGCGTGCCGTACCCTTTGTGCCGCTCGAAGCCATAGCCGGGAAATTTTTTCGCCATGCGGATCATGAGTCGGTCGCGCGTCACCTTCGCGGCGATCGACGCGAGTGAGATCATCGGTTCGATCGCGTCGCCATGAATGATCGTCTGTTGCTCATACGCGCGTGGCGCCTTCAGCAGACCATCAAGAAGTACGCTCGCGCTCGCGGGATCAGGCGCGAGCGCGCGCACGGCGCGAGCGACCCCGCTCATGACCGCGCGCGTCAGACCTTTCTCGTCGATCACTTCGGCGCTAGACATCTTCACGACGTACTGCAACACGCCCGCCTCATGCCACGCTTCGATCTTGGCGAACCATTCATCGCGCTGAAGCTCCGTGTGTAATTTCGAATCGCGCACGCCTTCAAGAAGAGTGTGATCGAAGTCGGGCGAAAACAAAACCGCGCCGACCGCGAGTGGTCCCGCGAGCGGTCCGCGCCCCGCCTCATCAACACCTATAATAGGGCGCTTCATCATGCCAGTGTACCTCACAACATGCCTTTGACAGTCATGCCGAATAACTGTACAGTCAGTGCGGAAATTCAGCGTGCACGAAATATGTGCACCTATTAGTTCTGTAGCATGACCAATAAAGGAGAGGTCTGATGCACAACAAGACAGTACGAAGAATAGCCGTGATCATCGGTTCCGACAGTGACCTGCCGCAATGCACCGCGGGTCTGACACATCTGGCCCAAGTGCAAGCGGAAGGTTTGTGCCAGGTCGTGGCGGTGAGCACGATGAGTGTCCACCGCAACCTGCCTGACGTCCTCGTGTGGCTTCACGACCTCAGCAACCGAAAGCTTGCGGACGTCATCGTCGCCGCCGCCGGCTGGGCCAGCTCACTTGCCCGGCATCGTCGACTCGCATCTCAGCTACGCGCTCGGCGATACCAGTATCAACGTGATCGGTGTCGCATTCAGCAATCCGGCAAGCACACGACACACCCTAGGCGCGAAACTTTCGATCTTGGAAGTGCCTCAAACGCGGGTTGTGTACCGCGATGACGAGACAACCAGTTTGTCGGCGCTAGCGGCTTCTTGTATGCCTGTCAGTCCGCCGTCTCTGGCGCCTTGCCGCAACCCGGCAGGGTGAAGCCGCGTCCCGTCCAGAACCGAACGCTTGAGGAAGCACTCGCCGTAGCCACCAAAGCATCCTGACCAACGTCCACCACACGAGAGGAGTACTGGAAGATGAGCATACCGCATAAATACAAGCACAAGCCATACGTCAACAACCTTCCGCTGATCCATCAAGGAAAGACGCGCGACACGTTCAAGACCAAGAAGCCCGGCACACGTCTCATCGTGACGACCGACCGCATCAGCACACACAACATCGTCCACAACAGCCTCATCTCCGGCAAGGGCCAGATCCTGACGGCGACGCAGCTCTTCTGGATACTCGAGGTGCTGACGGATGTCCCGAATCACATCCTCGCCTACGGCAAGGCTATCTACAATTACTTGCCGGGCAGCCCCAATCAGTACCCGGATGACCTGCATCTGCGCAGCATCATCGCGCTCAACCTCACGATGGACAGCCGCGAATACATCTTCCGTGCACGGATGGCCGGCAGCCTCTGGAGAGATTACTACAGGAGGGGGTTGCCGAATCCGTACGGTCTCGATCTGCCGAAAGGTCTTCATCTCATGAGCCCGTTCAGCAGGCTGGAATTCACGCCGACCGAGAAGTCCGAGACGGACAACCCGGAGAATTCTGCCGAAGTCGAGGCAGCATGCCCGAATAAGGTCGAGTTCGTACGCGAAGTGTACCAGCGCGGCCGCGAGTTCGGTCTCCGCCGAGGAATCGACATCATCGACTCCAAAGCTGAAGGCGGATACCGCGATAGCGGCAGATTCAACCTCGGCGATGAATGGCTCACCGGCGACTGCTGCCGCTTTGTCGAAGCCGACAAGATCGTCATCGGACAGGAACCGCCGTGGCTGGATAAGGAATTCGTCCGGCAAGAAGTGGTCAAGATGTGGGATGGCGGCCTAAAGGTGCCGGTCACATTGTCGACCGAGACCATTGAGACGACCGTCGGCCGATACAGGCGCGGGTTTGAAATGCTTACCGGCCGGTCGCTCGAAGCTTTTCAGAATCACGCCCTTTCCTGAAACACAGTGCGGCGAGGCCGGCAAACGCATAGCGTTTGCCGGCTTTTTTCTTTTTCCTATTTAGAACCTTCTACACTTAGCAAATGCGGCCGCATTTCCTAAGTGTAGGGGTGCATAACAGACGCACAAGAATGCAAAAGAAAAAGAGCCGGCTAGGGCTCTTGTGATACTTCGTTGCCGGTATGCCGGGTTTCAAAACCTCACCTTGTGACCGACATCTGCCAAGACGTCGTAGAGGTCCGGACAATGCGGGTCGGACGGCGACCCCCCCTCATCGTAGAACTTCTGCCGGCGACGCATCAGCTCGAAACCGGCCTGCTGGTTCCGGAATTCGAAATCGAGACGCATCAATTGCCGCCTATGCCACCTCGCCTGCTTTTCCTGCAACTGGAATTCACGCGCAAATGCATACCGAAACGCGCGAATGAACTTTTTGATGGTCGAGATCATTTTCTTCTCCTGGTTCGTTGTGGATACCTTCTGCCTGCAATACTATAGCGCCTGGCCACTCTGTCAATACTCTTCAAAATCCCCCAACCGGTATAGTATTGAGGCATGTCTTCGTTTACCCACCTCCATGTTCACAGCCACTTTTCTCTCCTTCGAGCGCTGCCGAAAATTCCCGCTCTCGTGAAGGCGGCGAAGGCGGAAGGATGCACGGCGCTCGCGCTCACCGATCAGGGCAGTCTCTACGGCGCGATCGAATTTTATAAAGAGTGCACCAAGAACGAGATCAAACCGATCATCGGCGTTGATGTCGCGCTCGAAGGCGGTTCGACTACGCTCACCACAAGCGGTTCGCGGCTCGTGTTGCTTGCGGAGAACATGGTCGGGTACAAAAATCTGCTCGGTCTCGTGACCGACATGAATATGGGAGAGGGCGCGAAGGACCTGGTCGTCTCGCGCGCGCAGCTTTCTGCCCACCAAGAAGGTCTCATCGCGATCATACCCGCGCGCGGCGGCGAGATCGTTGCCGCGCTGCGCGCGCGAGACCAAGCCCGAGCCAAGCACAGCCTTGAGAGCTACCGCGCGATCTTTGACGCGCAACATTTATATCACGAACTCTCCTACCACAACGAGCTCGACGGCCACGACGCACTCATGCACGAGCTGCGCGCATTCGCCCGCGCGCATGACCTCCCGCTGTGCGCCGCACAAGAAGTGTTCTATCTATCACCCGACGACCGCCGTGCCTGGACAACGCTCCAAGCGATCGCAGGTCGCGGCCCGCAAGATGAGGGCGGCATCGGCGGCGAAGAAGCTGATCTCTACATGCGGAGCACCGCCGAGATGATCGAACTCTTTGCGAACGATCAAGATGCGCTTGCCGCAACACTTGAGATCGCCGAGCGCTGCACGCTTGACCTTCCGATCGGAAAATTCGTCTTCCCAGACTTCCCACTTCCCGCGAGGAAAACCGCCGATGAGATCTTGCGCGAGCTGTGCATGAAAGGACTCAAGGCGCGCGACCTCGAAGGCCGCACCGACGTACTGGAGCGCCTCGACTACGAACTCGGTATCATCGCATTCAAAGGCTACGCCGCGTACTTTCTCGTCGTGGAAGATCTCATTCGCTTCGCGCGCGAGCATGGCATCCTCTACAACATCCGCGGTTCGGTCGCCGGCTCGATGACCACGTATCTTCTCCTCATCACCAAGATCGATCCGCTCGAATACAAGATCCCGTTCGAGCGCTTCCTCAATCCGGAGCGTCCTTCGGCGCCTGATATCGACATGGACTTCGCCGACGACCGGCGCGAAGAAGTGATCGAGTACGCGCGAGTGAAGTATGGCGCGGATCACGTGGCGCAGATCGGTACCTTCGGCACCATGCTCGCCCGCGGCGTCGTGCGCGATGTCGCACGCGCACTCGGCCATTCCTACGGCGTCGGCGATCGCATCGCGCGCGAAGTGCCGATGGGCTCGCAGGGTTTCCCAATGACGCTCGACCGTGCGCTCGATGAAAATCCCGATCTCGGCAAGATGTACAAGGGCGAGGCCGAGGTGAAAGAGATCATCGATCTCGGCAAGAAGATCGAGGGCTGCGCGCGCCACATCAGCGTGCACGCCGCCGGCGTCGTCATCTCACCCACGCCCTTGGTCGACTTCACGCCGCTCCAGCGCGATCCCAAGGGCGGCCGCATCATCACGCAGTACGACATGTATTCCGTCGGCGAGGACGGCGTCGGTCTCACTAAGTTCGACTTCCTCGGCATCCGCAACCTCACCATCCTCGCGGACGCGGTCTCGCTCGTGAAGAAGATCAGCGGCATCAATATCGACATCGAGAACGTTCCGCTTGATGATCAAAAAACTTTTGAGATGCTCGCGCGCGGCGAGACCGAAGGTACGTTCCAACTCAACGGCGCCGGCATGACCAAGTGGCTCGTCGAACTCCGACCGTCGACCATCCACGACATCAACGCTATGGTGGCGCTCTATCGTCCGGGCCCGATGCAATTCATTCCCGACTACATCGCGCGCAAGCACGACCCCTCGCTCATTTCCTACCTCGACCCGGCGCTTGAACCGATCCTGCAGCAGTCCTACGGCATCCTCGTCTATCAGGACGACCTCCTCATGATGGCCAACCAGCTCGCCGGTTACACCTGGGGCGAGGTCGACAAGTTCCGCAAAGCCGTCGGTAAGAAGATCCCGGAGGAGATGGCGAAGCAGAAAAATAAATTCATCGACGGATGCGTCGAGCGCTCACACTGGCCGCGCCCGAAAGCAGAGAAAGTGTGGGCATGGCTCGAACCGTTCGCAGCATACGGCTTCAACAAAGCGCACTCGGCAAGCTACGGCAAGGTCGCGTATCAGACCTCGTATCTCAAGGCGAACTTCCCCGTCGAGTACATGACCGCGGTCATGACCGCAGAGTCGGGCGATGTCGACACGATCGCAACGATGGTGAACGAATGCAAACGCATGGGGATCCCCATCCTCGCGCCTGATATCAATGAGAGCTTCGGCGACTTTACGGCGATCCTAGATGAATCAAGAATCAAGAATCAAGAATCAAGAAAAGACACGGCCCCCAATGAACAGCAGGTGACGCGACCGAGCCGAGCCGATGACACGCAAGGCGTGAGCGAGGAGCGAACCGAGCCGTATTCAACATACGGTGAGGGAGCGCCAGGGCTCACAACGCAGCAGGTCGCGGCTCCGCTCGGTCGCGAAGGCGCGATCAGGTTCGGACTATATTCGATCAAAAATTTTGGCGAAGGAGTCGCCGATTCGATCATCACCGAGCGTAAGCGCGGCGGTCGCTTCACTTCGCTCTCCGACTTCTTGCGCCGAGCCAAAGATCAAACACTTAACAAGAAGTCGCTTGAGGCGCTCATCATGTGCGGCGCACTCGACTCATTCGGGCAGCGCGGCGTGATGCTCGCGAATCTCGAGCGCATACTCGAGTATCACCGCCATGCATCGGAAGAACAGTCGCATGACTCGCTCTTCGCTTCGCTTGGCGAATCAGAGAGCGACATCGCGCTCGTGCCCGCACCCGAAGTCCCTCTCGAACAGAAGCTCGCCTGGGAAAAAGAATTGCTCGGTCTCTTCGTGTCCGGCCATCCGCTCGATCGCATCCGCGAGCGACTCGCAAAGCTCTCGATGAACATTCCGCAGATGAAGGAGCGCGTGCGCCCGGGCGTCGAAGTGATCACTGCCGGCATGATCGAGGACGTGCGCATCATTCTCACCAAGAGCGGCGACCATATGGCATTCATCAAACTCGCCGACTACGACGGTTCGATCGAAGCGGTGGTCTTCCCCAAGACCTTCGAGCAGCACAAAGACATCATCAAGCAGGATGCATGTGTCGCACTGCGCGGCAAAATGTCCAGCCGCAATAATGAGCTGTCGATCGCGATCGACAGCATGAAGAGCGTATAGCCGGTCAAAAGAAGGAGCACAGAGGAGTGCAGAAGCGTGAGTGAAGGGCGTTGACCGGCACTTACACAAGGGATATAGTACGTTCATCGGAGATTGTCTTGGCTACCAACCAAGAGCAGATGCGCGAGAGCCTAATCCGACCAATAAAGAGTGTCTGCGCGCAGCCGCAGGAAGCTAGGTGGAACCGCGGTTCTCAAAAAGATCGCCCTGGCAAAAATACGATAACTACTCGTATTTTTGCCAGGGCGTTTTTGTTTTTAGCAGTTCGTAGATCGTAGTACGTAAAACGTAGGGATTCAAAAACCTCATTAGCAGCAGACCTAGCAACTACTTGTCATGTCATCGATCGAAAATAAACGTCACACACTCGCTCACCTGCTCGCACAAGCCGTGCTCGAACTGTATCAAAAGGACGGCGCACAACCTCAACTCGCTATTGGTCCAACGATCGATAATGGTTTCTATTATGATATCGACTTTGGCGCAGACAAGAAGCCAACCGAGACTGATCTTCAAGAAATTGAAGACTTGATGCGTTCGAATCTAAAGAATTGGAAATCCTTTACACATAAGGTCGTAACGCCAGATGAGGCTTATGAATCTTTTTCAGCGCCGAATGGAGTGAATCAATACAAAGGAGAACTGATAAAAGAACTGGCTGAAAAGGGCGAGCCTATCACGCTCTACACTTGTGGAGGCTTCACCGACCTCTGCCGCGGCGGCCATGCAGAAAACCCCGCGAAAGAGATCGCGCCCGATTCGTTCAAGCTTGATCGCATAGCAGGCGCGTACTGGCGCGGTGATGAAAAGAACACGATGCTCACCCGCATCTACGGTCTTGCGTTCGACACCAAGGAGGAGCTCGATGCATACATCACGCAGCAAGAAGAAGCGGCTAAGCGCGATCACCGCAAACTCGGCGCGGAGCTCAAGATCTTCACCCTCTCGCCGCTGGTCGGCGCCGGGCTTCCCCTTCTGCAGCCCAACGGCGCCATCATCCGTCGCGAGATCGAAGAATACCTTTGGTCGCTCCATTGCGACCGCGGCTATTCCCGCGTCTGGACGCCGCACCTCGCCAAAGAAGCGCTGTACGAAACATCCGGCCACGCATCGAAGTTCGGCGACGAGCTCTTCCGCGTTTCCGGCAAGGAAGAAAAATTCTTCATGAAGCCGATGAACTGCCCGCACCACATGCAGATCTTCGCCGACAATCAGTTCTCGTATCGCGACATGCCAGTGCGCTACTTCGAGCCAGCGACCGTCTACCGCGACGAGAAGACCGGCCAGCTCGCCGGACTCACGCGCGTGCGCTCGATCACGCAGGACGATGGGCATCTCTTCTGCCGCACGACGCAGATCGGAGAGGAAGTCTCGACCATCGTTTCGATCATCAAAGAGTTCTACAAGACCATGAACATGCTCGATGGCTACTGGGTGCGGCTCTCGGTGCGCGGCCCTGAAGGAATGTATCTCGGAAGCGATGAGGTATGGAGTGCCGCCGAGAAGGCTCTTGAGGACGCGGCGCATCAGAATGATCTTCCGTACAAGCGCGTCGAGGGCGAAGCAGCGTTCTACGGACCGAAGCTCGACTTCATGTTCAAGGACGCGATCGGACGACAGTGGCAGCTCGCGACTATCCAGTGCGACTTCAATCTGCCGGAGCGCTTCGATCTTTCATTCATTAACGAGAAAGGCGAGCGCGAGCGACCGGTCGTCATTCACCGCGCGATCTCCGGTTCGCTTGAGCGCTTCATGGGCGTCATGATCGAACATTTCGCCGGAAACTTCCCGACCTGGCTCTCGCCGATCCAAGCGATCGTGCTCCCGATCAGCGAGAAACATGCTGACTTCGCGCAGGCTGCGCGCGACACGCTGCGCCGCACAGGCATCCGCGCCAACCTCGACCACTCCGATGAATCGCTCGGCAAAAAGATCCGCAACGCAAAACACGCGAAGATCCCCTATCTGCTCGTGATCGGCGACACCGAAGTGGCGAACAATGAAGCAACGCTCGAGAGCCGCGACCACGGCAAGATCGGCAGCCTCTCGATCGGAGCGATCGCAGAAAGGATCACTGCGGAAATACAGGAACGGAGGAATTAAGGAGCAGATGATCTCAACAAAGGCCGTCGACTTTGTCGACGGCCTTTTCTCCTCCATTCCTTAATTCCTTTTTCTCCTTCCATTGCTTACTTACTTCGATTGATCTGACTCATGATGAAGTCATCGGTCTTATCCTCTGAGGACGATGCTGATATGGTCGGCAACTCCACGCCACCCACCGCAGTCGTCGGCGCGACCGCGGCACTCGCCGGTGCCGCCTTAGCCGTATTCATCTCTGCCTTCTTATAGACCGGATGAGATGCCTTCTCCGGGTGACCGAAGAGTACGATGCGCACATTCATGAGGAATGACTCCTGAACACGCTTCACGACCAGTGCGTAGGCGACGAGCGCGCAGATGATGAGCAAGGTCAACCAATAGATGATCGTGCCGATCGGTCCCAGATCGAGACCTGTGTACGGAACCTGCGAAAGCGAAATGGAACCGGCTGGAGCAGGCGTCGTGCCGCTGACCACCACGGTCGCATAACAATTCGTTTGTCCGGCCGGACCGTAGAAGGTCGCGGTGTAGCCGGTCGTCTGCGAGGGCGACACGACTACGGTACCATTCGTCTGCACCGTACCGACGCCGGCGATATACCCATATGATGCGTTGTTGCTCGACCACGACAGCGTTGTATTGCCGCCCTGATTGATGTAGTTCTGATACGCGGTAAGCGTACAGGTCGGCGCCGCATAGTTCGTAGAGCCGTTATAATTATTCGCGTAATAATTCCCGTTACCATTGTACGGATTATAGGTAAAGCCGCCGCCAGTTACCGTGTTCTGCGAAGCTTCGATCGTCGGCCACGTAGTCGCGGCAGGAGCCGTGTACGTTGAAGGCGTATAGGTAAAGCCGCCACCAGTCACCGCGTTATCAGAAGTCACGGTCGTCGGCCATGTAGTCGTCGCTTGAGCGGTATAGGTCGATGGCGTATAGGTAAAGCCGCCGCCAGACACATAGTTGAAGCCGTCGACACCATATGAAGGCCCTGAGCCGTACATGTCTCCGTAGTAATACGAGCCGCCATACGAAGGCCATGCGCCGTAAGTACCTCCATAGTAATACGGACCGCCACCAGTTACGTAGTTGGAACCACCTGATACGAACGAGTTTGACGAACCATACGTCGTGATCGTTGGATCGTAGGTCGTGATAGCCGGGTCGTAGGTTGTGATAGTCGGGTCGTAGGTCGTAATATCTGTGTATCCTGAATCATCCGCACGCACCGGTGCCGCAACTCCGACCGACATGATCAGCAACACAGAAAACACTGCGGCCTTGCAAGATCGCTCTATGATTTTATTCATATTGTTGAAACTAAAGATATTCATAGTATGCGCTGATCCTCGTGTGGATCTTCTTATTTTCGATGTATTCGAAAACAAACAGTTCAACACAAGAAAAAATTTCCCGGCAGGACGAGTCGCATGCGACTCGTCCTGCCAGAAAACACTGCGGGTTCACTTCACCAGGACGTCAGTTTCTTGAGCCACGACGTCTTGGCTTCCGGGGTGGCAGGTGCCGGATCGGAAGGCGTCATCGGCTTCTTGTCGTCGCCGATCAGCTTATCCTCGATCACCCTCCAGATCTTGTCGGAGACGACCAGATCATTCCGGTTGACCGAGCAGAACCCAGAATCGCCTTCCTTCAAGTTCATGTTGCAGGAGCTGCCGGCCGGCTTTTGCTCTTCGACCGTCGTCTCCTTGGACTTCTTGGACTTCTTGGCAGCCTTCTTCGCAGCGTGGTGCTCTTGATGACTCGTCGCCGGCTTTGCACTGGCAGGCTTGGCCGCTAATGCGACAGGCGCGACTGCTTTCACCGGTGGCGGCGAAGCCGTCGGGTTGCGACCGCAGTGCCATGTGATGGCACCGTCAACGGTGCGAACTGGAACATATCCGGCCGCACGCAGCTTGGCGATCGTTGGTGCGTCATGCTTCTGCTGCTTTGAACCGCCATCGCGATCGAACACCATCCCTTCGGGCAACGAGCAACCTTCTTCCTGAAGTTGGCTGTCCTTCGGCGTGACCGTGACCTGCGGCACGTCGCCGTACGGCGACTGCTGCTGAGATGGCATTAGGCCGCCGCAAGCGGCGAGCGAGCTGATTGCGATCAACGCCAGGATCTTGTTGAGCGGGTTGCTCATGGCTTTCTCCTTCTTGATGAATGAATGATCTACCGGCAACTCCAGGACGGCATGCCATCCTGAGAACCGATCTTGATATAACCTTCCGACTCAAGTGTCGAGTCGGGTGAATCATACTTCTCGGCAATGATGTCGGGTATCGACCGACAACGCTTGCGCACCGCCGACGATCCCGCCGAACCACTTCCAGCATGTCTTCATCCAATTCGGCATGTCTGCCTCCATTCAATTGATGTAGTGAACCTTTTCAAGGAACATCCAGGCTGGCCGCCTGGAGTTTCTCTCCAAGGCGCCGAGTCTGAAACCTGTTAATATTCAATCACAGACGAAGACTCTTGTCAAGCCTTTCCGTGTGGGTAAAAAGCGGCTTGTTATATGGGCTATTGGGCGAGATCGGCGCTCACGACGTACCTATCAGACTTCGTCGCGAACGAATCGCAGGTGATGAGAATGAGATGATGCCCCGCCTGCGACAGTGCGATCGTACTCGTGTCCTGATCATTCACGTTCGCGGTGCGCACTCCCGTCACGCTGTAGCGGTATTCAGAAGCGCCCGAGAAGATGCTGATAACATCGCCGAGATGAAGATCCTGAATGCCGTCGAAGGTTTTGTACGCCTGATTGTGCACGACCGGCAGATATGACGAGTGGCCGAAGAGGACGACCGTTCCCTCTTGTCCGAGAAGCGCTGAGGTCGGATATCGCACGGCGCCGCGCGTCAGTGCATCATCGAGCACGTTCACGTCCGTCGTGGTCGGGTTGGCGATGTCTGCCTTCAGTGAGATCGCGCTGATGACGATGTGCAGCGGCAGCTCGCTGGTCGACGTGGCATGCGCCGACTCCGACACGACCGTGGTCTTGCTTTCCTTCGGCCATACCGACATGGCGTCCGGTACGAGGTCGACCAGAAGCAAGAGAACGAAGATTGCGGTGAAGACGCCGAGAAATGCCAGCGCAAAAGCGATCCAGTTCTCCTCGATCTCCTTGATGATCCCCTTCTTGTGCGCTACCTCTATCATGCCTACAAAATATAGCAAAAAATGGTTTTGTCAACTACCACTTGCGCGCACCAACAAAAAGTCGTATAGTGCCCGCACCGTATATGACAGAGCAAACTGAACTATCGGAAGAAAGCGCTCAACATATCAGGCGTACAGCCAGGATCGCACTGTACGCTGTCGCTCTCATTGTGGCCGTATGGTTCATCATCATGGCGTCACGAAGCTTTGTCACCGCGCTGCCGAAGATCGGCAATGCGGTCGCTTCCCCGTTCATGGCGCTTGTCTCACTACAGAAGGTCGCTGATCAGACCGCGACCTCGACCGCGAACACCGCGCCTACGGTGAACACAACGACTGCGGCTGCACCTGCCGCCGCGGCATCGACATCAACTCAAGAAACAACTGCGACAACCGCGGCGACAACGCCAGCCTCCGCACAAGCGGTACCAGTTGTGAACACGACACCGGCATATCTCGCCGCAACAATCGTCCTGGTCGATGGCCAGCATGCAGAGTTCCGCATCGTGAACACGGGCGGCCTCACGTCGCGCGAGGGCTGGACGTTCACTGCGCATCTTCCCTTTGCGAATCAGATCTACACTTCACCCGTGCAGCCCGCGCTTGTCTCGGGACATGGCTACACCTACACACTTAACTGGGGGCAGCAGTATGCAGTGCAAAGCATGACCGGCGCGTTCAGCGTGACGGTGAATCAGTAAGGAGAGGGATAGAGGAAGTAAGGAATCTAGGAGATTCAAAAATGATGGGTGCCCGCTTCGCGGGCACCCATTCTTTTCCTCCATCCCTCCATTCCTCGCTTTCTAGATATCCAAATTTGCCGTCTTCGCATTCCCCTGAATGAACGCCTTACGCGACGACACGTCCTCGCCCATGAGAATATCGAATACGCGATCTGCTTCGGCGGCATCGTCGACCGTCACGAGCTTGAGCTGACGGCGAGCCGGGTCCATCGTGGTCTCCCACAATTCTTCTGGGTTCATTTCACCGAGACCCTTGTAACGCTGGATCGAGATCTTCGGTGCTTTCTTGGCATTCGGTGTCGCTTCTTCCTGCTCCTCCGACGACGCCTCGCCTTCGCTCACCTCCTCAACCTCAAGCGCCTGCTCCGCATCTTTGCCGAGCAGTGCGAACTTGTCTTGATCGTCATAGGCGTACATGACTTCCTTGCCGCGCTTGATCTTGTAGAGCGGCGGCTGCGCGATGTAGAGGAAGCCTCCATCGACAACCGGGCGGAAATGACGGAAGAAGAGCGTCAGAAGAAGCGTGCGGATGTGCGCGCCATCGACGTCGGCATCGGTTGCGATGATGATCTTGTGATAGCGAAGTTTGCTGAGATCGAACACGTCGCCGATCGCGGTGCCGAGCGCAAGGATGAGATTCTTGATCTCCTGGCTGGCGAGCATCTTATCAAGGCGCGCGCGCTCGACGTTGAGGATCTTACCGCGCAGCGGCAAGATCGCCTGCGTGCGGCGATCGCGTCCCTGCTTGCTTGAACCGCCTGCCGAGTCTCCCTCCACGATGAACACTTCAGAATCTTCCGGATCTTTGCTCTGGCAGTCAGCGAGCTTGCCGGGGAGGCCAAAACCTTCGAGCGCGCCTTTGCGCAGCACTGAGTCCTTCGCCGCTTTCGCCGCTTTGCGTGCTTTGAGTGCGAGGATCGACTTGGAAACGATCGCGCGCGCTTCATCCGGATTCTCTTCGAGGAAATAGTTGAACGCTTCGTTCATGACCGCTTCCACCGCCGGACGCGCCTCCATACTTCCGAGCTTCGCCTTGGTCTGCCCTTCGAACTGGATCTCGCGCAGCTTCACCGACACCACGGCCGTGATGCCTTCCTGCACGTCGTCGCCGGTGAGATTCTCTTCGCTCTCTTTGAGGATATTATTCTTGCGAGCGTACGCGTTGATCGCGCGCGTGAGCGATGTCTTGAAGCCGGTTACATGCGTACCGCCCTCCGGCGTATAGATATTGTTGGCGAATGGCACCACGCGCGAAGCGATGTCATCGACATACTGCAGCGCGATCTCCACGATGACGCCGTCCTGCTCTTTCTCAACATTGAAAATACTCTTGTGGACGACTTTCTGGTGGCGATTGTAGAACGTCACGAGCGACTGCAGACCGCCTTCGAAGAAGAACGTCTGCGATGTGCAGTCGGTGAGCTCGTCGCGCATATACTGCGTCGCGCCGGGTGCCGGCAGCTGGTGAGAACTTGCGCGCGCATCGATGATGGTGACGCGCATGCTCTTGACCAAGTACGCCTGCTCGCGAAGGCGCGACACGATGCGGCTGAAGTCGTATTCAAGCGAGCTGAAGATCTCCGGGTCAGCGGAGAATGCCACAGTCGTGCCATGAAGTTTCGATGGTCCGATCTTTTTGACAGCCGCCTTTCTCTTGCCGCGCGAATACTCTTGCGTGAATGCGCCGCCATCGCGGAATACTTCGACGCGCATGAAGGCCGAGAGTGCGTTCACGACCGATGCGCCCACGCCGTGCAGACCGCCGGAGATCTTGTAACCTTCGCCGCCGAACTTGCCGCCGGCATGGAGCACGGTCATGATCGTCTCAAGCGCGGATACCTTGGTTTGCCTGTGGATGTCGACTGGCACGCCGCGGCCGTTGTCGGCGACGCGCACGATCGTACCGCCTTCGATGTTCGGATCCGACAAAAGGACGACTTCGACGTCATCGCAAAAGCCACCCATCGCTTCGTCGCGCGAGTTATCGAAGATCTCCCACACGAGGTGATGCAGACCGTCGGGGCCGGTGGTGCCAATGTACATGCCCGGGCGCTTGCGCACCGCCTCAAGACCTTCAAGGACCGTGATGGACTCCGCGCCGTACGACGATTTCTTCTCCTTTTTTTCTTCTTTTTCCTTCGCCGCTTTTGCCATAAAAAATGCCGATTCCGGTGGTTTTAGTATAGCATAAATTACGCTTCTTTTCTCGTCATTCTCCTGAGCAATTTTAGCCCATCAGGCCACCGACCTACTTACGTAAGCGCCCTATTTCTTTTTTTAAGACTTAGCGGACTTCGTAGCCAGCGAAGCGGAGCGAGGCGTATATCTTTTCCATGATCGCGTTCACTTCTTCATCGGTGAGCGTGCGTTCCATCGATTCAAAAATTAAACGGTACGCCATTGATATCTTGTTGTCCTTTTCAAACCGATCCAGGAAAAGCCGCTTAACGGAAATATCTGTTGAGTGTACACTCGCTTGCCAAGCTTCATCAAAAATCTGTTCAGCAGGGAGACTATTCGTCGTTCCTACGGAAGGAACCCAGAACGCAATATCGCGCGTCATGAACGGATACGCGGAGAACTGCTGGTAGGCGCCGAGTGATATATGTTTCGGCTCGTAGGAATTATCCTCTTGTATCTGCGGCAGGTCTGCGACCGGCTCTGATGTCTCGATCACTACACGCTCGCCT
This sequence comes from bacterium, assembly GCA_021839985.1. Lineage (GTDB taxonomy): Bacteria > Patescibacteriota > Minisyncoccia > Phycocordibacterales > SBAW01 > JAKALC01. The sequence goes on along the minus strand of JAKBZO010000007.1, from coordinate 5,689 downwards.
TCGCCAGCTGATGAATTCGTGAAGATCGTGCCGATCTCAAAGAGTTTAGGCTTCTGGCCGGGAGCGAGCACGCGCAGCGCATATTGCTTCGCTTGCGCGAGCGCCTCCTTCATATTTTCAGCAAGCGTGCTGCGCAGCGCTGGTTTGGTCTTATCAAGCGGATTAGCCAGATACACGTCGCCTCTTTTTGCGAATGACTGCGTCGAGACCTCCGTGAATCCTTGTTCAATAAGTCGATCTTTGATCTTTTCAATGCCGCGGTACTTCGCTTGATCGGGCGCTGCACTTGCTGCGGGAAGTTCTGCCGGTGCAAGGCGATCATAGCCGAGTATGCGGCCGGCTTCTTCGATCAGGTCTTCTTTCAGCAGAATGTCGGTGCGTTCAAATGGCGGCGTGATCATGAACGTGTCGCCGCTAGTCTGCATATCGAGACCGAGCCGCTTGAAGACACCCGCAACCTCGTCGTGCGTGTAGTGCGCGCCAAGCACGCCGTTGACCTGTGCAAGCGTGGCCGACACCGGCTCGTTTGAAAGGTGCATCGGATATTCGTCAACCACACCTTCCACCTCTCCGCCCGCGATCTCTACGATGAGCGCGAGCACATCGCGCATACCATATGCAACGAGCTCAGGTGACGGGCGATTCTGGAAACGCAGCGACGCGTCGGTGAAAAGTTTGAGTTTTTGTGCAGCGCGACGCACCGCAGCGCCGTCGAAATTCGCCACCTCGATGATGAGATCGGTCGTGTTCGCATCCACCTCAGCCTGCTTGCCGCCTTTGATGCCAGCGATGCCAAGATGTTCATCGTAATTTAGATCTTGAATAGTCAAAATATCTGCTGGCAGTGCAGGGAAAATTCTACCGTCCAACGACGTAAACCCTTTCTCTTTACTCGCACCCGCGACACGCACGCCAATATTATATTTACCTTTCCGCGTCTGAAGTTTGCCTGCATCGAACGCATGGAGCGGCTGCCCGATATTGAGCATCACATAGTTGGTCGCGTCGACGATGTTGTTGATGCTGCGCTGCCCTACCGACTCAAGCGCTTCACGCAGCCACGCCGGCGACGGCGCCACTTTCACGCCACGCACGACCGCACCCATGTAGCGCAAACATTTTTTTGGATCTTCGATCTGCACTTCAAGTACGCTTGATCGTGGAAATTCCGGCAGCGACTCACGCAGCGGATCGATCTTTACCGGCATTTCAAGAATGGCGGAAAGCTCGCGCGCAAGTCCGCGGTGCGAGAGACAATCTGCCGCGCGATTAGGCAGCACCTTCACATCGATCATATCCGCATCGTGTTCCTCGATCTCGAACGCATGGAATGTGAGGGCGTCAGCAAGCGCTGCCGCATCAGGGAGCGGTCGTTCAAAATAGTTCTGAAGCCAAGTGCGCGAAACTTTCATAGATCATTGCTCATCGAACGCGTAAACAAATCTGATGTCGCCCGAATGGAAGAGGCGCGCGTCCGGCACGCCGTATTTCACCATGAGCAGCCGTTCAAGTCCGCCGCCAAAGGCAAAGCCCTGTGCTTTCTCTGGATCAAGTCCTGCTGCGCGCAAGACGTTGGGATGGAGCATACCCGCACCGCACATCTCAAGCCACTTGCCCGCGCGACCGGGCGCTTCGAACCACGCATCGACCTCGACCGACGGCTCGGTGAAGCCGAAGAAGCTCGGACGGAAACGCACACGTGTATTCTCGCCGAGATATTCGCGATAGAAACGCTCAAGCGTCCCTTTAAGATGTGCGAGGGTGACCGTGCCGACTGGCCCCACGGCAAAGCCGTCGAGCTGATAGAACTGCGCTTCGTGCGTCATGTCGGTCGCCTCATTGCGGAATACCTTTCCGGGCGCGATCATGCGCATCTCAGTTAGTCCTTCTTTCGCCATCCGCTCAAGCTCGCGCGCGGTGACCGATGTGGTGTGCGTGCGCAGTACATGCCCCGGCATATCTTTGATCCAAAACGTGTCCTGCATGTCGCGCGCCGGATGATCCTCGGGCACATTGAGCGCGGAGAAATTGTGCCACTCGTCCTCAAGCTCCGGACCATACGCAATGCCGAAACCCATGTCGCCGAAGATACGCGCGACGTCGCGGATCGCCACGGTCATGGGATGCAAACGCCCCTTATGTTCCGCCGTTTTTTCACCACCTGACATGAAAGACAGTATCTCACAAATATGGTATATTCTCAAACATGGAGTCGGGCTCTCTCGTTATCTACGGCATCCTCTTTCTCGCCCTCTACTTTGAGGTCTTTTTGATGATCTCGTTCTTCGAACGCAAGCCGGGCAACAAGACCTCGGCGCGTCCGAAATATTATCCGACCGTCGATATCATCGTGCCCTGCTGGAACGAAGAACACACGCTTGAGGGCACCGTGAATTCCCTCCTCGCACTTGATTATCCGAAAGACAAACTTGGCGTCATCATCGTCAACGACGGCTCGCAAGACAACAGCCTCGCCGTCGCACAGCGGTTCACAGAGAACCCGCAAGTGCGCATCTTCTCAAAAGAAAATGGCGGCAAGTACACCGCAGTGAATCTCGGCATCGAAAACTCTCAGGCCGACCTCATCGGCTGCCTCGACGCCGACTCGTTCGTGGTGCATGACGCACTCCTTGAGACCGTAAAGAAGTTCGAAGAGAATGATGCGATCATGGCGGTCGTGCCTGCCATGAAAGTCCACGGCCCGCGCAACCTTCTTGAGCTCTCGCAAGCGGTCGAATACACGTTCGGTATCTTCTACAAAAAGATGTTCGACAATCTCTCCGCTATTTCCGTGATCCCGGGACCGTTCTCCATCTATCGCCATAGCGTGTTCGACAAGGTCGGCATGTTCCGCCACGCATATAACACGGAGGACATGGAGATGGCATTCCGCATGCACAAGCATGGGCTGCGTATCGAGAACGCACACAACGCCGTGGTCTACACTAAAGTTCCGCGCACGGTTCGCACTCTCCTGAAGCAGCGCACGCGCTGGTCGCAAGGGTTCCTCGACAACAGCAAGGATTACGCACACATGTACTTCGACCCGCGGTATGGCAACTTCGGCATGCTGGTTCTTCCATTCTCGCTCATCATGTTCTTCGGCGCACTCTACACCTGGGGCTATATCGTGTACACCACGCTCTCTTCCACCACGACGCGAATATTCGACATGTGGACCGCGCACATTCCACCACACCTTCCCTCCTCCATCCATCTCGACTGGTTCTTCATCAACACCAGCATGATGACATTCGTCTCGCTCACAACGCTTCTCTTCACCATGTCTGCCATATTGCTCGGTCGGCGCATCGCCGGTGCGAATTTCGGCATCGGTTCGCTCATCACCTACTTCACGGTGTATGGATTCCTCGCCCCTCTTTGGCTTGCACGCGCAGCGTGGGGGTCGGCGCGATCGAAGGTCGGTTCGTGGCGATAAGGCGATCGAACTATTGCGCAACGCGGGACGGTCGGCTACTATGCGTGCATGCAGAACCCGAAACTCGACATCAAAAAATACGTACTCGCGCTCGTCATAACCGCCGCGATCTTCGGCACTGCGTTCTATGCGGCAGTACTTTTCAATGAAGCGCGCGTCACCGATATCCGCGCGACCGAGAGCCAGCTTTCGATCGACCTTCTCTCCAACGAAACGCAGTACGACCTGCTCGGAGAGCAGACGTGCTCAGACATTGCGCAGAATCCAGTACTCTCCGATCAACTCAATGCTCTGGCGAGCCGCCTCTCATTCGCAGAAGACAATCTTGGCGCCGACAATGTTGATGTGATCTCGCTGAAGAAGCAGTATTCGCTGCTTGAGATCAAAGATTATCTGCTGATGCAGAAGATCACGACGCAGTGCGGCGTACATCCGACCTTCGTACTCTATTTCTATTCAAATGCCGGCGACTGTTCAGACTGCGCGCGCGAAGGCGACGTTCTCACTTATTTGCGCAACACCTATCCAAGCCTGCGCGTGTACTCGTTCGACTACAATCTCGATCTCTCTGCCGTTAAGACGCTCATCGCACTGCGTGCGATCAAGCCGGAGCTTCCCGCGCTCGTCATCAATAACCACACCGCTACCTATGGCTTCAAAGCGGTCGACGATGTGCTCAAGCTCGCCCCAGAGATCCAAAAGATGGCGACGACGACCGCCACGACGACCAAGACAAAATAGATCGTCCGAGACATAGAAAAGCGCGGATATGATCCACGCTTTTCTTGTGGTTCTTCTTTCGAGAGCCGAGAGTCGGATTCGAACCGACGACCTTCACTTTACAAAAGTGTTGCTCTACCAACTGAGCTATCCCGGCGCAGTGACACTCCTACTCCTCTCCCATCAATTCCTGACGTGCTTTCATTTCTTCCCTTTGTCGGCGGCGCATGAGATGGCGTTTATGTTCTGCGACTTCCCGCAGGAACGTCGACGCGCTACCGCGTACATTCGTCTCATGATGCGTGTGCGACATCGCGTTGCGCAATGAGTGCAGTGCTCTCTCGAGCGCTTGTTCGGTGGCGACCCATAGCCGCGCCACGGCCACACGCGCGCCTGTGCGCAGCCACTTCATAAACGCCGCGGCTCGCGATCGTATGAACGCCGGAGCGTGCTGTTCGATCACCACGAGCGCTTTGTGCGACACCTCGCCGATGCGCGGGCGCACGCCGCCAAAGAGCACGCGGCCGGTGGTAAGCTCCCAATGCTTGGTCCAGAGCAAGGCGACCATCGCTATGCTGGAGAGAATGAGAACCGATGTGAGAAAGATAACCATGTAAGCTTCAAGCTTTTAGCTTTTAGGGCTGAACCTAACACCTACAAGCTACCAGCTATTTTACGAAGAAGACGGCAAGTTTGGAAACCTCCACGCGCTCGCCGAACTTCTGTGACGCCCCGTCAACAAGATCTTGAATGGTCTTTGAATCATCCTTGATGAACGGCTGCTCAAGCAGCACGATCTCCTTGAGGCGAGCGTTTATCTTGCCTTCGATCACCTTCTCGCGGATACCATCCGGCTTCCCGGCGGCCTCCGGCGCGAAGATCTCATTGAGGTGTGCGATCTCCTCCTCTGAAATATCGCTGCGGCGGATGTATTGCGGGCGTGTCGCTGCCGCTTGCATCGCGATCTCGCGCGCGAGCGCTGCGAACTCTTCATTCTTCGATACGAAGTCGGTCTCGCTGGAGAGAAGGATCAGGCTGCCCACTTGAGCATTGCTGTGAACATAGCTCGCCACCGTGCCAGCACCGAGTTCGCGGTCTGACTTCTTGCGTGCGACATCGGCGCTCTTGCGCGAAAGGATGTCGAGCGCCTTGTTCATGTCGCCACCAGCCTCTTCGAGCGCTTTCTTGCACTGCATGACCGAGACGCCAGTCTTATCGCGAAGTTCTTTTACGAGGTCAGCGGAGATCATATGAACCAGATGGTAGTTATTAGTTGGTAGTTGATAGTGAATGAACAGGAGGGCGAACCGCTCGGTGGTTCGCCCTCAAGCACGCAGATTACTGCGCAGATACCGGAGCAGAAGTGACGGACGCTGGTGTCGGTGCCGGCATTGCCGCGCCGCGCTCCATTGCTTGTGCGATCTCACCGAGAACGAGCTCGATGGTGTGGCGCGACGAATCGTTAGCCGGGATCGCATAGTTCACGACGCTCGCATCACAATCAGAATTGATGAGTGCAACGACCGGAAT
>JAKBZO010000034.1 GCA_021839985.1 bacterium | reverse complement strand
CTCTGAACAAGCCGTGCTTGCATACGTTAAATCACAAGGCAGGGAAAAGGAATACGCCACACTCCACACCGACCAGCTGGTGTTGTTTTGATACCTCGTCAGCTTGCTGCGAGGTAGTTCATTTTGAGATGGGTTCTACACTTCGACCTTGGAGAACAGGTAGCTGCCAGCGATCAGCAGTATGAGCGTGATGCTGGAGAGCACGATGAGGTCGAGACCGATCGTGAACTGGCTGACGCCGGTGAGCGCGCCGCGCAGTCCGTCGACGCCGTAGGAAAGCGGGTCGATGTGCACCAAAACGCTGAGGATCGGCGGGAGATTCTTGAGAGGGAACAGCGCGCCCGAGAGGAAGAAGAGCGGCATCACGATGAAGTTCATTATGAGCTGGAAGCCCTGCATGTCTTCAAGCTGCGATGCGATCGCGATACCAAGCGAGGTGAAGAGGATCGCCGTCAATGCGGCGAAGATGAGGGCGATGCCGAGCATGCCGAGCGAGTCAGGACGAAAACCGACGAAGAGCGTGAGACAAAAAACGATAACGCCTTGAAGCAGCGCGACGGTTGCGCCGCCAAGCGTTTGCCCGATCATGATCGAAAGACGTGACACCGGCGCGACGAGCGTCTCTTTGAGGAAACCGAATTGCCGATCCCAGATGATCTGGATGCCGGAGAAGACCGCGGTGAAAAGAATACCCATCGCGATGATGCCTGGACCAAGGAATTCGATGTAATTGCCGCCGCCTGCTTGCGCATAGATCGGGCCAAGACCAAAACCGAGCGCGACAAGAAAAAGAAGTGGTTGGCCGATCGAACCGATAATGCGCGACTTCGCGCGGAAGTAGCGTTTGATCTGGCGAAGCCACAGTATATAGACAGCATTCATGATCTTGATATTTCGCTACCTTCTATTCCAGCGCGCAGCGTGAGTGCGAAGCCGGTCGACGGCGCCCACATCCTCCTCGCGTATCGCGAGACCGGTAAAGAACAGGAATGCATCCTCAAGCGATGCAGAGTGGTCCGCGCGCTCTTTGAGCTTGGCGGGCGTGTCGAGTTCGATTATGCGGCCGCGGTCGATGATCGCGACGCGCCCGGCCGCGCGGTCGGCTTCTTCCATATAGTGCGTCGTGAAGAAGATGGTCATGCCTTCGTCGCGATTGAGGCGCGAGAGATGCTCCCAAATATGATTGCGGGTCTGCGGATCAAGACCGAGCGTCGGCTCATCGAGAAAAAGGATCTTCGGATGATGAATGAGGCCGCGCGCGATCTCAAGGCGGCGCTTCATGCCGCCGGAGAATTCTTTGACCTGATCGTTGCGACGGTCGGCAAGACCGACGAAGTCGAGCAGCTCTTCGATGCGCGCTCGTCGGAGTTTCTTCTCAACGCCATAGAGCACGCCGTGAAATTCCATGTTCTCCCATGCGGTGAGTTCATCGTCGAGCGACGGATCTTGAAAGACGATGCCGAACGAACGGCGCACTTCATCTTGCTGCGAGACCGGATCGAACCCGCTCACGGAAAGCACGCCGCTGGTCGGCAAGAGCAGCGTCGTGAGCATTTTGATCGTGGAGGATTTGCCCGCACCGTTGGGCCCCAGGAACGCGAAGATCTCGCCTTGCTCGACGCTGAACGAGAGTCCGTCGACGGCACGAATGTCGCCGAAATCTTTGACCAGATCTTTTACGTCGATGATCGGCATATTATTCATATCGTAGCGCTTCGATCGGATTAAGGGAAGCGGCGTGTTTCGCAGGATAGTAACCGAACATGATGCCGATCGCAGCAGAGACGCCGAAGGCGAGCAGGATCGAGGTGAGCGAGACTTGCGTGGCAAGAATGTTGAAATAGGTGAGCAGGAAACAGATGAGCCAACCGAGTGCGACGCCGATGCCGCCGCCGATGAGCGTGAGAGCTACCGCCTCTGAGAGGAATTGCAAGCTGATGTCGCGCCGCGTAGCGCCGATCGCTTTGCGCAGACCGATCTCGCGGGTGCGTTCAGTCACGGTCGTGAGCATCATGTTCATGATGCCGATGCCGCCGACGACGAGCGAGATGCCGGCCACCGCCGCCAGCAAAAGGGTGAAGGTCTGCGTCACGCTGCCGGCGGCGGCGATGATGTCAGCCTGGTTGATGGTGGAGAAGTCGGCGTTGGCGGCGTCGGTGATGTGGTGTCGGTCGAGCAGAAGCGTCGTGATATCGTTCTGCACTTGCGTGGACGCGTCGCTTGAAGCCGCTGACACGCTGATGTCGGAGAGATATTGATTGCCGGCGATGAAGAGTTGGTCGGTCGAGATTGGGATGTAGATCGCGTCATCTGGATTGGTGAAACCGGAACCGCCTTTTGCTTTGGTGATGCCGATCACGGTGAATTCGATGTTATTGATGCGGATCTTCTGTCCGACCGCCTCACTGCCTGCGCCGAAGAGATCGTCGCGCGTCGTCGGACCGAGCACCGCTACTTTCGCCATACTTGAAACATTTGCCGACGTGATGAACGAACCTTCGTCGATCTGGAAATCGCGCACGGTCGTGTAGTCTGGCGTCGTACCAATGATGGTCGTGTTGGTGTTGGTCCCGCGCGCGGTGACCTGTTTGCGCGCCTGCACTTCAGGCGCCACCGCAAGCGCGTTGTTCACTTGAGAGCGGATCGCATCGGCGTCGGCGAGCGTCAGCGACTGCGCGCTGCCGCGCCCGCTGGAGACGGTAAAACCTGGGCCGCGCTGCGCGCCCGGCATAACGATGATCAAGTTCGAACCGATCGACTGGATCGAGGCGTTGATCGCGGCTTGCGCGCCGTTGCCGATCGAGACCATGGCGATCACCGATGAGATGCCGATGATGATGCCGAGCATGGTGAGGCCGGAGCGAACGCGATTCGCCGATAGCGCGGTGTAGGTCTCGGAGAGAATGTCCTGTGTCTTCATGATATGGTTTCGCTACGGCGGACTTGGTGCGCCACTTTTCTGTCGTCAATAATATTTCCGTCTTTTATGTGGATCACGCGCTGCGCATGTTCGGCAATGTCCGGTTCGTGGGTGATCAGGATGATGGTGCGGCCGAGTTTTTCATTGAGACGCTGGAAGGTGCCGAGTACGATCTCGCCGGTCTTGGTGTCGAGGTTGCCGGTCGGTTCGTCGGCGAGAATGAGCGACGGATTGTTCACGAGCGCGCGTGCGATCGCGACGCGCTGGATCTGTCCGCCGGAGAGTTCGTTGCTGCGATGTTCGAAGTGCGTGTCGTCGAGACCCGCGGCGTGGAGCGCGTCCACGGCGCGCTGCATGCGCTCCGGCTCCTCGATGCCTTCATAAATGAGCGGCAGCATGACGTTGCGCAACACGGTCGTGCGGGGCAGGAGATTGAACGCCTGAAAGACGAAGCCGATCTTGTCTTTGCGGATCCCCGCAAGTTCATCGTCGGAGAACGTCGAGACATCGCGACCGTCGAGTTTGTAGGTGCCGGAGGTCGGCGTGTCGAGACAGCCGAGAATATGCATGAGCGTCGATTTGCCGGAACCCGACGGTCCCATGATCGCGACGAACTCGCCATCCTGTACGGAGAAGGTTACGCCCTTCAGCGCTTGGAAGGCGGTATCTCCCGAGCCGTAGGTCTTCGTTATGTTGTTGATCTCAAGCATGAAGTGTAGCGAGGGAAAACTTCCATCTTTTTATCTATCGGCCGAGAGCGCGCGCCGCACCGCCACCGGTCGCACCTCCTCGTGCGCCGCTGGTCGCGCTGCTCAATATCGATGGCGCGGTGGTGGTCTGAGCCGTCGCAGAGGTGGTCGTTCTGACGACGACCTGCTGTCCATCGGTAAGACCGGAGGTGATCTCGGTCATAGTGTCGTTGGAAAGACCGGTCGTCACCGGTATCTGCGTCGGCGTGCGCGTCGATTGGATGCCTTGCGAGCCACTGCTTGCGCCGGTGAGCGCCGGATCGAATACGAGCACGTAGCTGCTTCCGCTTGCGGTCGTGTGCACCGCGGCATTGGGGACCGTGAGCGCATTTGTCTTCACCTGCGTATCGATCTCGGCGGAGACGCTCATGCCGGGGAGGATGCTCGAATTCTGGGTCGCGAGCGCGACCTTCACGTCGTAAGACACGACGCCTTGCGAGACCGTGCCGACCGGCGAGATGCTTGCCACAGTGCCGGCGATCGTGAGGTCGGGAAGCGCGTCGAAGGTGAGCGTCGCTTTGTCTCCCTGCTTCACGCTTGCCGCGTCAACCTCATTGAGCGTGATCTCGGCGTATTGATTTGCGGTGACGAGCGTCGCGACGGTCGTGCCGGAACCCACTTGTTGGTACGGCGTGACGCTAAGACCGACCGTGCCATCGAACGGCGCCGTCACGTAGTAGTTGGCGAGGTTATCCTTCGCGTCTTGCAGCGCGTTCTGCGCGTTCTGCACCGTAAGCTGTGCCGACTGCAGGTCGAGTGTGGTCGCACCTTGCTGAAGTTGTTGCAGCGAATAGGTCTGCTCGGTGATGTTCTGCTTATCGCTTTGGATCGAATTGACATCACTGAAAAGCGACGAACCGTGGGACGAGAGTTTGCTCGTGTAGGACGAAAGGCTGTTTATCTGAGTGGTCGCGATCGCCGGCGCAGTGAGATTGTTATTCGCCAACTGGTCGGAATAGAACTGAATGAGCGCATTTGCGGACTTCACGGCGTTGATCGACAGCTGAATGGTCTGATATGACTCCGAGAGAATGCGTTCGATGGTCGCGTTGTCGGCGGTCGCGATGTTCACGGTCTTGTAGTCGGCGAAGGTCGCATCATATGACGCCTTGGCGGCGAGATAGGTGTTGTAGGCGTCGTCGCGATACGACTGCGCGCGCGACAGGTCATACTTGCTGGCGGCGTTCTCGTACCAGTCGATGTTCCACTGCTGCGCTTTGTTGGTCTCACTTCCGAGATCGACATCCTGCAAGCCGGTCATAATGCTCGGCAGATCAAGGAAAGTGTTCGCGATGTCTGTCGTGCTGTTGGAGTAGGCGGTCGCCAGCGAGGTGCTTGCGTTGGAAAGCGCATCCTGCGCCTGCGCAAGCTGCAGGTCGGTCGGCGGCTGCGTGAGCTGTTCAAGGGAGATCTGCGCGCTTTGGAGCGACGCTTCAGCATCGCGGACGCTTTTTTGTGCATCCGTCGGATCGACCTCAGCGATGAGCGTCCCTTGCTTAACGAATTGGCCGTCTGCAGCACCGATGTACACGATCTTGCCGGATGCTTGCGGCGAAAGTGCCAACTCATTCGAAGCCGATACCTGGCCGGTACCGGTGACCGATACGATCATGGTGCCGGTCTGTGCCGTGCTGACCACATAGCTCGGTATACCTGCCGTTGACGTCAGCTTGCCGTACGTCGTCCAGCTTACATACACCAGAACGACGATAATGATCGTGCTGATGGCTTTATGCGCGCGAGCGAATTCGTGAGTGCGGCGCCAGAGTGCGGCGAGTCGAGGCTTGAATGATGACATAGTTGATCGTTATGAATAGATTATTAATTCTGTGCAGGCTGAGGTGAAGGCGGCGGCAGTATACGGATGAAGCGCGCGTCGATCTCGTCGGTCGAACTGCTGTGCGGTTCGCCGAGCACGACGATCATGTCGCCATGCGAGAGCGTGGTCGACGACTCGTTGCCGCGCGCGCCGCGGACGATCGTCGAATTCGTCAGCAAGATCGTGCTGGTCGCTCCGTCATGCGATACGGCGGTGATGGTAGGAAGTGCGACCGACGAGATCTGTCCGACGAAGCCATGTCCGTCACCGGGCCGCATCAAATGAGGGAATTCAGGCGCGCCGCCAAAACCGAAATGCCCGAACCCCGGCATCGAAAGTGGCTCCGGACGGAAAGTGAAGCGTGCGTGGCGCGCGCCGAACTGTGCGCCGATGCCGAAGATGAACAAGACCGCGAAGATCGTGGCAAGCGTATAGAGGATGACACGAAGTGTTTTTGAAGGAATGTAGCGTTCGATCGTTTGCATAGATAAAAAGGGATTAGGAATGAAAAAAGAAGCGATATCACGCAGCGGCGTGCCGCAGCGCGACGCGCATATTGCTGGTGATCCGAGCGAGCGACCAGATGAGGATAAGCAGCATGGCGCAGACGAGCGCGGAGGGAAGCGCCGGCGCGCTCTCAAGAAGCGAGTACGCGAAGGTGTGCCATGATCCGAGCGCGACATCGCTGTCGCTTATAAGGAGCCGCACATATTCGATGAAGCCGGAAAGATACGCCTCATTCCACGTGTAGAGCGCCATTTCGATGGTCCCAATAGCCGAGAGAAGTGCCGTGAGCGCGAGGGCACCGGCGCGAAGGAGGGCGTTGCGGCGGCGCAAGTAAGCGACGCGCTCAAGGATGGCGCGGTACAAACGCGCAGGCGCAGGAATGTCGTGGTGCGGCAGTGTCATAGTGGTTACAAATAAGTATACGGCTTATGAACGATTTTGGTGCTTCTCCACAATGATGCGCAGCGAGGCGAGTGCGCGCCTATGCCGGCTTTTGACCGTATTGAGCGGCTCGCCGAGTGTGCGCCCGATCTCATCGAAGGTCATTTCGTCGAAATGCCGCAGCATGATGACTTCGCGGGCGCGATAGGGAAGCTCTTGCAGCGCGCGCTCGATCATCGCGGCGTCCTGCGTCTGCGCGAACACTTCATCCGGAAGCGGCGCGTCATACGCGACCGTCTCTTCGAGCATGTTCACGCCGTCGTCGGTGTCGAACCGTGAGAACGCGATGTGTTTCTTCTTGCGCAAAAAGTCGATGATCGTGTTGCGCGCGATATGAAAAAGCCAGGTCTTGAATGACGCGCTCGTGGCATTGAAGCGCGGCAGATTCTTCCACGCCTTGATGAACACGTCTTGCGACACATCATCGGCACTGTGTTCATCGCAGCCGCCGCGACGCGCGAAATTGTAGATGAGGGTAAGGTAGCGCTCGACCAGGATCGGAAACGCCGCTTCGTCGCCGTCATTGCCTGCGGCCACCAACGCTTCGTCGGTTCGAGTATCCACGCGCTCCATTGTACCGCATATTCAAAACCCTCGACCGTGATCGGCCGAGGGCTTGCAGAGTCCGTGACGAGTGTCACGGGTGGAAGATAGTGACAGGCGTCTGAACGATATTTGAGTTGTCGTATACAGTGCAAGTGCCAACAAGCAACACCGCCACCAGCGCGAACACGAAGATCGCGGTGAACGCAGTGGTGTTTTGGTCTTCCTGGTACGTCGTACATTTTTTCTTCTCGCTGCACGTTTCGCAGCTGATGAATGACTTTTTAGCCAGCATG
>JAKBZO010000033.1 GCA_021839985.1 bacterium | reverse complement strand
AAGTCGATGACATCGTCGGCAAGCGCATCACCGCGATGTTCAAGCCGATCGAAGCGCATTTGAAAAAGATAAACAAAGACGAGCTCCTCCCTGCCGGCGTCGTACTCACGGGCGGCGGTGCGAGCATCCCCGGTCTGTCCGATATCGTCCAATCGATCATTCGACTTCCCACGCGCATCGGCGCGCCGATCACCGATGTCGGCAAGACGCAGCTTCAAGGCGGCTCATGGACGGTCGCCTACGGTCTCACGCTCTGGGGTCTCACCTCGCGCGACGACATCGAACCGCGCGACGCCGGCAGCTTCCGCGACACCTTCGGCGACCTGTTCTCCAGTGTCGTCAAATTCTTCAAGAAGTTCTTGCCGTAAACCCACTCAAGATCGCGAACTGCGTCGTTGCGAGCTCCGGCGCTCCCTCACAATACCAATCCAGTATTGCTCGGTTCGCTCCTCGCTCACGCCTTGCATTTCGCGATTTTGAGTGGGTTTTTCCTACTCCTCCATTCCTAGATTCCTCATTTCCTTGTGCTTCTGTCAACACTTTGACGGCGCTATTAAAGTGCTATACTGATGGCACTATTTAACCGCCGTAATCGTTTTAATCATGCCGCAAGTACAACCAGAAGTAGAAGCGTTCGCACGTATCAGGGTCGTCGGTGTCGGAGGTTCTGGAAAGAATGCTGTCAATCACATGATCGAGAGCAAGGTGCGCGGTGTCGATTTCATCGCGGTCAACACCGATGCACAGGATCTTCATCACTCAGCAGCAAAAAAGAAGATCCACATCGGCAAGAATCTCACACGCGGTCTCGGCGCCGGCATGAATCCGGAGATCGGCAAGCGTGCTGCTGAAGAGACGAAAGAAGAAGTCCAGCAATCACTCAAGGGTTCCGACATGGTCTTCATCGCCTGCGGCATGGGCGGCGGAACTGGCACCGGCGCAGCATCGGTCGTCGCAAAGACCGCCAAGGAACTCGGCGCGCTTACGGTGGGCGTCGTGACCAAGCCGTTCTCATTCGAAGGCCAGCAGCGCATGCGACTCGCTGAACAGGGTCTTGATGAATTGCGCAAAGAAGTCGACGCGCTCATCGTAATCCCGAACGATCGCCTCCTCGCGACCGTCGACAAACAGACCACGCTCAAGGACGCGTTTGCTACCTGCGACGATGTCCTCAAGCAGGCGGTCGAGGGCATTTCTGATCTCATCACCAATCCGGGCATCATCAACGTCGACTTCGCCGATATCCGCGCGGTCATGGAAAATGCCGGCTCAGCGCTCATGGGCATCGGCCTCGCCTCAGGCGAGAACCGCGCACAGGTCGCGGCGCGCGCTGCGGTCTCGTCTCCCCTCCTTGAACTCTCGATCAACGGCGCCAAGGGCGTACTCTTCGCAATAGCCGGCGGCGACGACCTCGGCATGCTTGAAGTACATGAGGCGGCTCAGATCATCACCGAATCAGTCGACCCGAATGCCAAGATCATCTTCGGTGCCATCAAGGATGAAAAGCTCAAAAAGAACGATGTGCGCGTGACGGTCATCGCAACTGGCTTCCCGACCCAGGGCGGATCTGCGATCACTGGCAAGTCGCTCTTCTCGTCATTCGGCCGCAGCGAAGAAAAGAAAGAAGCGAGCGCTTCAGAAGGAACTCCGGCAGCAACTGAAACAGCTGGCAAGATCTTCAACGCTCCCGCAGCACCAGCTTCAGAGGAAAAAGCAAAGGCTGAACCGGCAAAGGTCGCTGAAGCGCCAGTCAAGAAGATCGAAGTCGATGATGACGAGTGGGGCTCAGTGCCGTCATTCCTCCGCCGACCGAAGATAAAGTAACCGCTCGCTTTTGCGAGCAGGAAGCACGCATATTTTTCTGCTGAAGATCGGCTCATGCTCGCCCCATCGGGCTCCGCAAGCTTCCTGCTCTCAAAAGACTCGCTCCCGTGGTTTAGACCAAACCCCCATCGCGTTGCGGTGGGGGTTTTCTAAAAGCTACCCGCGAAAAGCTAAAAGCTGTATACTACCTTCATGACATTCGAACTTGCGATCATTGGCGGCGGACCTGCAGGTGTTGCCACTGGAGTGTATGCGGCGCGCAAACGCCTTAACACTGTTTTCATTGCGGAGCGCATCGGCGGACAAAGCACGGAGTCGGAAGAGATCCAGAACTGGATCGGCACCGAAAAGATCGCGGGTGAAGAATTGGGCCGCGCGCTTGAGCGGCACCTCCGTGCCTATGCCGGCGATGTCCTCGAGTTGCATATCGGCGAGCGCGTAAGCACCATCTCACGCGACGATACGACCGCGCTGTTCACCATCGTGACCGCACAGGGCTCCTACACCGCGAAAGCCGTGCTGGTAGCGACCGGCGGCGCACGCGTTAAACTGGACGTCCCCGGCGCCTCGACATTCGAATACAAAGGCCTTACCTACTGCGTCTCGTGCGACGGTCCACTCTTTGCGGGACAGGACGTCGTGGTCGTGGGCGGCGGCAACGCGGGTTTCGAAGCTGCGTCGCAACTGCTCGCTTACGCCAAGTCGGTGACGCTCATCCATCGCAGTCCGACCTTCTCAAAAGCAGACAAGGTGACGGTTGAGAGCGTGACTGCGCACCCCAACATGACCGCTCTACCAAATACCGAGCCAGTCGAAGTGCTTGGCGACACGTTCGTAACCGGCATCAAAGTAAAAGATAAGACGATGGGCGTTGAGCGCATCATTCCTGCCGCTGGTATCTTCGTTGAGATCGGCATGATGCCGACGACCAACTTCGTGAGCGATCTGGTCGAGCGAAATGAATTCGGCTATATCAAGGTCGATCCGCGTACGCAGCGTGCTTCGCTCGAAGGTATTTGGTCGGCTGGAGACTGTACCGATGCTTTATATCACCAGAACAATATCGCCGCGGGCGACGCCGTCAAGGCACTCGAGAACATCTACTATTGGCTCCGAAGTAGGGCGTAGTACATGGTTTCCAGAACGTAGAGAAACACCAAAAAAACGCATGTTGCCAAAAGCATCATGCGGTTTTTGGTATGTAGATCAAGTGGATGAGTTCGCTACGTCCTACATTCTACGAACTGGCTTCTGTCATCTCTCCGCTCCAGTGTTCTCCTTCGTCGCGCTCGGCATCAGCCTTGGTCTTATGCACGGTGCCATCCTTGTGATTAGGCGGACTATAGAGCGTGTAGAGCTTCATCTCCGAATCCGGCGAGGTATTGATGATGTTATGCATCACGCCAGCCGGGACGACGACCACATGACCGGGGCCGATATCGTACTCGTTGCCGTTGAGGACCGCCTTTCCTTGCCCCGCTTCGACGCGGATGAATTGATCGAGGTGATGCGCTTCGGCGCCAATGTCTTCAAGCGGCAGGAGGCTCATGACGACGAGCTGGCTGTTCTTGGCGGTATAGAGCACGGTGCGAAAGGTCTCATTTTCAAGCGTTGATTTCTCGATGTTGGTGACGTATCCGTTCATGGTAAAGAAGAATTAGGAAGTAAGAAGTTCAGAATCAAGAATTAAGAAGTATGAATTAAGAATACCACAAAAAAGAGCGCATTATGTGCGCTCTTTTTTGTGGTAGTGATCTTGCTTCTCGATTCCTGCTTCTTGATCCTATTATTTTATTTGTTCTTTTTCTTCTCTTCCTTCTTCAGCTCTTTGCGCGACTTACGCATCGTCTTGCGCCCCACGAGAACACCAGCAATGAAGGCGACGATCACGAGGAGCCAGCTGAGGCCCGTGAGCGAGAGCGCGCATACTGACAAGGCAGCAGCAGCTTCCGCAACCGATGATGCGGACGGCAGGAGATGTGTCACTGAAGCGGCCACTCCGCTGCCTGATCCTTCATGCGACGGCTGAGTCTGAGTCAATGACGAACCAGGGCTCGTCTTCGTACCGGTCGATGCTGGCGCGGTAATAGTGAAAAGTGCCGTAC
Source organism: bacterium (assembly GCA_021839985.1). Lineage (GTDB taxonomy): Bacteria > Patescibacteriota > Minisyncoccia > Phycocordibacterales > SBAW01 > JAKALC01. The sequence continues at coordinate 3,376 of JAKBZO010000033.1, read as the reverse complement.
CGAATGACGACGCTGCGTTCGAGTTGTTGACCTCAAGCGCAAGCGAGCCCGAGTCGACGCTCACTTGTGCACTGCCTGCATGCGCGCCCGAAAACACGATCGTGCCGACGAGCGTTTGCGAAGTTGCCCCCTTCGGGAAGCCGACCGTCTTAACGAGCACACCGCCTGCATTGTCGACAAGATCATAGCCAGGCTGCGAGAGCGCGATCACGCCAGAGGCTGGCGTGAAGCTATCAACATGGAGAAGCGCTGCGGGAAAATGCACGGTTACCTTCGCGGTGTATACTGCCCCGTCCTCCGGCGTCACATAAATATTCACTACTTTCGTCGCACCGACCGCAAGCGTACCGCTTGAAGGCACAAGAGAGATAGCGGCTGTCATGGCATACGCAAAGACCGGCGCCACGAGAGCAAGGACAAGACCGGCAAAAGCGATACGTGTTTTCATTTTCATAAGCGTGTTTACCATAACATATTTACTTTAATTTGTCCAGTTCACCATGAGCAGGTTGAAGTCGCCCAGGTCGACCACGCCAGAGTGGTCAATATCGGCAGCAAGATCCGTGCCCGTGTCGCCCCACGCGACCATCAAGAGATTGAAGTCCAGGATATCAACCTTGCCATCGCAGTTGATATCGCCAACGAGTTTCGATGAGCAGGATCCACCAGTGAGTGAGACGGTCGACAACGAAGAGCTGCCGCCACCGCCGCCGGAGCTGCTGCCGCCCCCTCCGCCGCCGGAGCTGCTGCCGCCCCCTCCGCCGCCCCCTCCACCACCGCCGGAACCGGAACCACCGCTGCCGCTGCTGGAACCCGATGAAGAGAGCAGCGAGAAGAATGTCGGATAGGTAATGCCACCCGTGCTCTTGTATGACGCACTCGTGAACACCGAAGACGGGACAGCGGAGTTCACGATGTCGCTCGACGTATAAGACCCTGACGTACTCTGTCCGGAAAAACCGTTCGACGTCACCGAACCGCTCTGCACAGAGTAGTTAGTGCTCGACATGGATGTCGCCGCAAGAGCCGGCGCAGCAGGTATGAGCATCGAGACACACAAGAGATATGTGATGATCTGTTTCATGATTGGGTTATGAAGACCATGCACCTCTTACTGGCTAGCGGTCGTCGTCGCCATAGCGTCAGTTGTGGTCGCCGCAGTGTCGGTCGTCGTTACCGTGGCGTCAGTAGTAGTGGCGCTCGTGCCAGTGGTCGCCGTGGTATCGGTCGCAGCTGCAGTAGTATCGGTCGTGGTGGTTGCAGTATCGGTCGTCGTCGCAGGAGCCGCCGTTTCAGTGGCGTCGGTGGTGGTCGCGGTAGTATCAGTGGTCGTGGTCGCAGCCGTAGTCGTGCTCGTATCCGTAGTTGCAGCAACCACATTCACGGTGCGCGTCGCGGTACCCATAAGACCATTGGCGTCGGTCACGACATACTCGACGGTGTGCACTCCAGCCGCGCTGGTATCGATCGAGATCATATCCGGCGTGGTGGTCGCGCCACCGTCAACGATCGCCTTAATGCCGAGATTGAGATCCGCGGTCGGTCCGACGATCGTCGCACCGAGATCAAGGTATGACGAGCCGACCGTGATCTGTGCCGGATTGGCACCGCTTACCGATATGACCGGTGCACTCGTGCTCGCGATCGTACCAACCGACGGCGCTGAAGACGCTGTGCCGTTTGTCGCAGCCGCAGCCGAAGCTGTCGCCTGGGACGCCTGCGCAGCGAGGAGCGCCTTGAGCTGTGTTTCCGTCACACAGGTGTCGCCGATACAAAGTTCGTTCGTCTGGACTTTCTGCGCGAAGATGCTGCTGATGCCATTGGCAAGGCTGCCGAGCCACCCCGCAAGTTCAGTATGCAGCGCCGAGATGAACGAACTGACGAGCGTCGTATTGTTCTGCAGGCTCGTGGCGTCAGTACCGGTCGCCGTGAGCGTCGAGAGTGAGAGGAACTGACTGTTGAGCTCGCGGATCGATGCGGTGAGATACGGCGTGAGACCGGCATAGTTGAGCGTGTAGTAGCCATCGCTCTCCTGCCCCACCAAGTCTGGGAACACCTGTTGTACTGCCTGAGCGATGAAGCCGGCATGCGACGCGGTCGTGGTCGCTTCAGACTTCCATGAGTAGAAGACCGGATCAAGCGAGAGAACCTTGGCGAAAGCAGTGCTGTCATTGATCGCCGTGATATTGTCCTTGAGGCGTTCGTCTGAAGAACATGCGATGCCGCCGCGCGTCGGGTTGATGACGCAGGTACCTGACGTGTTAGTGAATCGTGCGATGTCGCCGATCGATCCTTCATACACATCGAGCTTGTACGCCGGAACGATGCCGCCGATCGAGACCTGACCGGCACCGGAAACATAGAGGCGCTGCGCGCTGTTGGTTACGATGCTGAATGCATTGTTGCCGAGCGTGCCGGTGTACGCATCTTTGCCGTTGTTCCAGTACAAGTACTGGCTGCTACCGGTCATGAGGATATTGTCTCCGAACTGCGCCGTTCCATTGAACGTCTGATTCTGATTGAGATATGCGACATTCGAGAGCGTGCCTGGCGTGTTGATATTGGCGCCATTAATGTCGAGCTCCGATGCGGAGAGCGTGCCGAGACCAGTGATATTCTGTCCGTTGCCGTTGACTGCGCCGCCAAGCGTAAATGACGGGAGCGTCGTGGAGAACGATGGGGTGCCGCTGCCGCTGGTCACGAGCACACTATTTGCGAGTGCATTGGTCGCCTGCAGTGCACCGGCTGCATTGCCATAGAGCACGCCGTTTGAGGCGAAGCTTGCCGCGCCGGTACCGCCGTTTCCAACACTGAGCGTGCCGCCGAGGGTCAGCGTGCCGCTTGACGTGATCGGACCGCCGGAGAATGAGAGGCCGGTCGACCCTCCTGACATATTCACCGACGACACGGATCCATTCCCTTTATTGTTGAAGGCTGACCAATCAGCGCTGGTGAGATAACCGCTGCTTCCCGATCCTGCTTGCGTAAGCGAGATGCTATTGTTCGAGATCGAAAGCGGTGCCGAAGCCGATGTGAGGCGGTTAGTGTATGCCGTGTTCCAATTAGCTGAGTTCGCATTCACCGTGCTGTAGGCAGAATCCCAATTGTTCGCCGATGTTGTAAGCGGAAGGGTATACCCTGCTGCAACGGAGACCGCCGCACCCCCTCCAACAACCGAGCCTGATCCACCAGTCACGGTGAGGCCCGCTCCTGCAGTAAGATTCCCGAAGCTCAAAGCACTTTGCTTACTGTTGAAGGCTGACCAATCAGCGCTGGTGAGATAACCGCTGCTTCCCGATCCTGCTTGCGTAAGCGAGATGCTATTGTTCGAGATCGAAAGCGGTGCCGAAGCCGATGTGAGGCGGTTAGTGTATGC
>JAKBZO010000006.1 GCA_021839985.1 bacterium | reverse complement strand
CATCGCACGCAATGGAGGCAGGAGCGCATACGATGTGCGCGAAGTGCGCCGAAGGAAGCGCATGCTGCGTGTTGCCGCCATGGATGGCATTCGGGCGCTCAAGGGCGCACTCCTGCGTACGGTCGTGAAAGAATTGAAAAAACACCGGTCTCCTGAACAGATCGGCGGTGCGCTTGCCACCAAAGGACGGGTGCTTGCGGCAAGCACCATATACCGGTACCTCGACGAGCGCACGCCGCACCTGAAGCGATTCCTGCGAAGCCAGAAAGGAACATACCGACGCAGGCGCGGTACAAAGATCCGCGAGAAAGCCAGGGAGCAAGCAAAGAAGCGCCGCATCGACGAGCGGCCTGCGATCGTGGAACGACGCTCCCGGATCGGCGACTGGGAGGGCGATACGGTCATGGGTCGCGACAAACGCGTGCGCATCGTCACGTTCGTCGACCGCAGGAGCGGGTACCTGGTCGCTTTCCTCCTGCCCAAGATGCGGGCGCAACTCCTCACGTCGCTCGCGCTCAAGTGCTTCAGTCGCATCCCAAAAGCACAGCGAAAGACCTTCACGCTCGACAACGGCACCGAGTTCAGCGACTGGGAGCACTTGGAAAAGAAGAGCGGCATGACGGTGTACTTCGCATACCCGTACCATGCGTGGGAACGCGGCACCAACGAGAACGCCAACGGTCTGTTGCGGCAGTATTTCCCGAAGAATCTCGATTTCAACCTGATCAGTCCTGAGGAACTTGCCCATTCAGTGCGCCTCCTCAATGACCGGCCACGCAAGCGCCTTGGATTCAAGAGTCCGCGTCAGATATTTCTGAGGAGGTGAGTTGTGCAATTAGAGTGCTAATTCAGGCAGCTGAAAATCGCGAACTACGTTGTTGCGGGCACCCGCCTCGCTCGTCGCCGTACCAGCACATACGTCTTCTTCGCTCGCAGCCCGTGCCTCGCATTTCATCGATTTTCAGTTGACTCTGTGAGACGCTGCTATTGTCGCGGTAGATCAAATCTCCGGCGAGAACTATCTTGCCCGACGTGTAATTACCTTATATACTGCGCTACAGGTCATTCAATGGATTGAGTGGCGAACATATATTCCGGTGTAGCTCAATGGTAGAGCAGCTCCCTGTTAAGGAGTTGGTTGTAGGTTCGAGTCCTACCGCCGGAGCAAAGCAGGACGAACCGACACGAAAGTGTCGGTTTCGTCTTTATCTGCCTCGTATTTTCTAGGTTCGAACGTGGGGTTTTTGCGTCGTGCCTCAAGTAGCCCTTTTGAGATCACTGAGAACAGTTTTTTGTTGGAAATATTGAGGATTTGCGCCTTCAACGTTAGGTTCGAACCGAGAGCCGACAAGACCTCTTGTTTTTCCTCGAAAGTGCCACTTTTGAAGACTTCGCTCAGACCGACTATCGTCCTGAACGCCTTCTTGGCTTCCTCAAGGCTCGCGGTGTCCGTGCCACGCATGTCAGCGAGCACGCCCTTGATGCGGCGCTTCTCGATCTCCAACGCCTCTTTGTATCTCAGGAACTCGTCATCATCCTCGATGAGGCCTTTCATGCGCATCCGGATGAGCTCGGCGCTCTCTTTCTCCTTCTGCGCAAGCTCGCGCTCCAGTCCCGCCTTGCGCTCATATTCGTTCTTACGCTCCTCGTTGGCTATGACCTCGAGGTTCGCGATGCACCACTCGCTAAGGGCCGAGGAGGCCTCCAGTTCGTCGCTGGCGCGTTTCGCGAGCGACTCGTTCATTTTCGTCTCCTCCATGCTCGGTTCCTTGCAGGTTACGTTTTTTCCCCAGTTGCAGTGGTAGTAGGTGTAGTGGAGGTAGGTCGCGCCTTCCATGTGGTCGATGCGCGCGTCGCACTTCGGGCAGGCCTCTTTGTTGCGGTATGCAAACTTGTGCTTGCATTTCGGGCAGATGAGCTGATGCTTATGCTCGGCAATCACCGTACCGCCGCAATTCCCGCAGCGTGTCCTGCCGGCGTACGGAAAGGTATCCTTGTTGACGATCGGGCGCGGCACGCCGTCGCGGCCGAGCATGTCTTGAATCTGCCAATACTGTACCTCCGTGATCATTCGCGGCACGGCCTCGTTGACCTCGTACCGCTTCGTCTCGCCGTTCTCGTCGGTACCGTAGAAAAATCCGGCATAAAACGGATCGCGAAGTGCGGCATAAATGCGCGAGAGCTGGATCGGCCGGCCGCCCTCTTTCTTGCGTTGAATGGTCTTAATGTGCAGCACATCGTTTGAATACCGCAGGAGCGCTCTGGCGGAGTGTTTGCCAGTAAGGAACATCTGGAGGAGCTGCTTCACGAGCTCGAAGCGCTCCGGATCGGCCATGAGCTTGCGTGAACCCTTCTCGCCGTAGTCGTTGATGTAGCCGAGCTTTGCGACGCCGGCCGGGTACCCCATCTCGTTCTTCTTGCGCAGGCCGCGCTTCACGTCAATACCCTTGGCGTCGTTCTCCATCTTCGCTTGGCTCGTAAGGAGCGTGAAGAAGAACTTGTCCTGCGGTGTGTCGCGGAAAGTCTGGCTCGGCGTGACGATCTCAACGAGCTTGCCCTCGTCCATGAGCTGGATGAGACGCGCGGCGTCGACGGCGTTGCGCGAGAGTCGGTTCGGATGCCACACGATGATGCCTTGCACCTTGCCCTGTTCAATGAGTTTGATCAGCTGCTCGAAGACGGGCCGCGCGAATGCGGTCTTTGCCGAGTGCGCTTCGGTCAGGAAGTCGTCGTCGTGTAGCGCGATTCCTTTGCTCGCGCCGAGTTTCTTGAGTTCGTCTTTCTGCGAGTCGATCGAGAGCGCTTGCTTGTCTTCGGCTTCACTCGACTTGCGCGCGTATGGTTTGTAATTCAATTTTGCGTGTTTTGTTTTCATGGTTTTAGGAGTTGATTTTTAATGCTGCTTACAACGAACAGTATCGAGAACACGTTTTATAGCTAGTCCATAATTCGCTTGGAAGTGAAGAACCTGATAATGCTGATACTTGGCCCGAGTGCCAGAGCCCCTGAACCCCCTAAATCCCCCTTACCCCATGGCTGTTGCCTAAGAGGTATCGCCGTGCCCTTGATCCGTTTTCTCCCGGAGGGCGACTTGGTTCCAGTTGTCAGTCGGAGGAGCGCAAGCGCATTCCGCTGCTGAAGCATGGTTGCGTTAGGAACCTCTCGCTACACCGCAACCAGTGGCTGGCTTTTACGCCGATACTCGGCCATCCCTGTACCGCGGGATCACGGAGCCATCCTGTACCTGTTTTGTTTTTACAAGCCCTGTACAGATTCGCCCGGGGCTTGGCAGAGGCGGACATTCCTACCCGCTTGTTTTGCTCTCGAGGGAATTGCTTTCCCTCGCCTGAACGAGCGACCTTTGGTCGTTCGCTCGGGCGAGAGCAGCGAGGCCCACACGAGTAATGCGCAGCAGAGAAACACCAAGTTCCTCTGCTTGGTCGTCGGAGATCATCACGCCGTAATCGCGTGCTATAATTTCTTTAAGTTCGCGCCGTGCCTTCGAAGGAAGCATGGTCGCAGAATCCCAAATAAAAATTACTCAAGCTGGTTTTTGTAAAAGAAAAAATCCGCTGATTTTTCACAGCGGATTCCTCTCGACACTGGAGTTATCCACACTTAAGTAATCTTAAGCGGTTTTCTTCTTTCTTTGAGCAATGGATTTGCGGGTTTTTATTTCTATTCGAACTCCCAGAGCAGGGCGTAGAGTATCGTTGTCGACCACCAACAAACGCGTCAGGGTGTACCCGAAGTTTTTTCTCTTGGTCTTTGTGTACAGGGGGCATTTGTCGTTGCTGTTGAAGTAGTCAGCAACGGCTCGGGCGTTATTACTGTGGGTGGATCCGTCCTTCGCGACATCGACTAATTTCTCCCAGTAGTTTTTCGGCTTCAGCTTCAGACAGTGCTCGGGGTTTTCGTTGATCATGAAAGTAGCCTTTGAATCTACATCACTCTCAATCACCTCAATGGAGCGAATCTCTCTGCCTTCGAATTTTGACGTGATTCCTTTTTGCACCATGTTGAAATACACATCGAGTTTCTTCGGGTCAGACGTGATGGACACCGTGTAGCCAATCGGCTGCGATGGCACGATCGTCGGCGGTAACACAGAACCGAATGCGTCCATGACTGAGCTTCCGCCCGGTGATCTGAAACCACCGGGCAGGATTTGCTGCGGGCTATCGGCGCTATCAAAACACACCATTCTCTTGGAATGCTTTTGGATGAGTTCGAGAGTATGAACGAACGCAAGGCGGTTGCCGAATAATGGCATTTGCTCTATTTCTTCAAAGGTAAAAATGAGAGAGGTTTTTCCGGATTGCTTAAGTCGTTGCTTTAACCGATCGCTTATAAACTCAACTCGTCGCACATCGAGATCGTTTGCCGCCGTCATTACTCCATTCTAGGCCCCATCGCCGCCGCTAGCAAAAGGAGTGGTACTTACGCGCCGCCGATGCTAACATTTAGGAACAATTGAATAGCCCGAGAGGGCAGGGCCTAAACCATCGGCAACGGTGGCATGGCTTCCGGTCGGATCACGCATAGAAAACCCGTCATGGGGTTGCGTGATCCGCCGTATGGGGAAACCTGTACGTCCGGCGCAAGCCGGAACCCGTGGCGGGTTTTCTGTAGCCATTCAGTTTCCCGCATTCAGTTGCTTAGCAATTAAGCGAAAGGATCACTATGACCGCATTACAAATCGCAGCAATTCTACAACTACTCTTATCATTCGGGGTATCGCAGTCGACCGTGAACAACGTCAACGCGATCCTCACGAACGCCGCAACGCCGGCGACGGTCGTCATGACTGCCCCGGTCGGTAACACGGGACCGCTTCCGACGGCAACGCAGACGGCGCCAGTAGCAACGCCGATACAAACGCCGCCGACCGCTACGGTCACACCGGCGTCGACGCCGGTAGCGACACCCACTCCAGCTCCCGCGTCGGCTCTCACTATCACACCAGGGACGCTCGGCACCTTCTTCATTACGGCCGGGAAGGATCCAGTCATCCTTAACAGCATCGCGATCACCGTGCCTCGCGGCACGCCAGTTCTCTCCGTAAGCACGGGCGGACACCTGATGGAAAATTCCTTCGGCGCAACTTCGCTCGATGCCAAGAACGTCTGGCCGACCGATCAATGGTACCTGCCGATGCCTGAAGGCGAAATTCCGGCAGACGGCACACTTGAGATCGACGTAAACGCGCCCACCGCCACGAGCATGAGTATCGAAGCCTACACTGCGACCGACCGACTGACCGGGAATGACATCTCGAAGCACGCCGTCATCAACGGGTTCAATTTCTAGTTGCCCTAGGCAAGATGTTCTATGGGATCTGAAAACTACGAATACAAAACGGTCAATCTAATGAGGCGCAACAGGGGGTTGTACGGTTTTTGGACCATGCGTTTTCCAGCACGAGCGGCGTCAGCAACGGAGAACTTGGCAAAGGATGGCTGGGAGATGATGAACACGACGAGCGATTTATTCGGCAGCCCTCGCATAATGACGTTCCGTCGGATAGTAAAAAACGGTAGTGATCCCACGGTCGACTCGAGAGGACTCACAACGTCTGCGGCAATGGGCGCATCGGCGCTACCACCGTCTCCTAAGCTCAGACTTATTGCGCTGCTTCCCTGTTTGTTCCTCGGTGTGCTCGGCGTCCACCGCTTCTACGTCGGCAAGGTCGGCACAGGCATCCTGATGCTGCTTACTCTCGGCGGCCTCGGCGTCTGGGTACTCGTGGACTTGATCATGATTGCCGCGGGGATCTTCAAAGACGAGCGGGGCCGCGTTTTGATCAAGTGGGCAAATTGAGACGGGATCGCTACCGCTTAAGCCGTGTGAAGAGGGTGCGGCCCGGTGCCTTGCCCTGCTTCGGCGGCTCGATTAAGGCAACGCTCTTTTGAACGAATGCTACCCCGATACCTTGCTCGGAGTTTATGTTCGTGAGCCATTGGTAGCGGCCTAACTTGTAGCTCTTGAATGTCTGGTCCACCTCGAACACCATGATTGCCTTGCCAAAAGCAGCTTTCAGTATCATCGCCTGACCGATAGCCGTGGCGGTTTTTCTAAACGTGTCGTGGTCGCGCATCGATTTTATCTCGATTCCCAGTACCTCTTTGCCTTTCGTATTGAATCCCACGACGTCAGCCCTGAAGTACGGCTTTGAAATACCGTCCACGACCTGCGGATTAAGCCGGTAGGTTACTTCCGTCTCGAATCGCAGATTCGGGTACTGTGAGCGGCACCACTCGAGCACTTTCTCTGTCAGTTCGTGGCCGCGTCGAGTATTGCGACGCGATCGCTTAGTTTGTGGACTAGGACTGTTCACAGTAGCTAAAAGAGATCTGCCACGGAAGGGATGGGCACTTTGACTATTTCCGAGCAGCTTCCGCTGCAACATGTCCCGCGAATGTCGCGACAAAAGTCTGCAAGCTGGTGAGGTCGCTCATGTCCGCATATTCACCGCTGTTCTGTGCCGTCTGTGGCGAGAGCATGATGGAAGCAGCAGTATAGAGCCCTTCCTGCACGAGTTTCTTACAGAGGATGTTGTAACGATCTGCATAAGATGCGCCCTTGAAGTCCGGAAACACTGGGAAGTGCGGGGAGCTATCATTCACCGGGGTACGGGAACCCGGTGCATCTTCAAGAAGCATTAGCCATCCTACGAACGGCTTCGGCTGCTCGCCAAACGCGCCGTCGCGGTATGCAGTCCATAGGTCATGTGCAGTCCCGATCGCTTCCTCGGTTCGATTGTTGAAGTTGTTGCCGAAAGAGCCGACCTGCGACTTGAATTCGAGCGCGGCAATGAGGCGGCCTTCGTTCAACACAAGCAGATCCCACTGTTTGGTCGGCCGAAAGAAACCGGGCAGCGTGACAAGACGGCCGCCGTGAATCACGGTGGCGTTTTTGAGGCCATTCGCCTCCACGAGTCTCGCCATGAGCGACGCAAAGCCGTCCATATTCTTCCCGGCGGTCACCGCTCCGCGTGTCCCGTGGTCGACCGTTCCGGCGGCAAGCTGCTGCTTTACTGCGGCGGCGCGGTTGCCCCAGAAGAGTTTTACGGCGCGCTTAGCGCCGTCTTCGTACTGTGCGAGATTTACAGCCATTACTTCCTGATCGTAGCACGTTCGGACGGCGAGAGGGAGTAGAGTCGTGAGACGGCGTCTTCCCGCGCGGCCACGTCGTCCTTTTCGGCCACGGCGCGCAGTTGGCGTCGGAGATCCTTCGGCACATCAGCCCATCGCGGTACGCGTATGCGTCGCAGGTACTGCGCCTGAAAGCGCAGACAGTTGCCGTGCATGCGCGTCGAGTACGCTTCGATGAAGAGACGCGCGATGCCGGACGTGAGTACCGACCGGAGCGCCTGCAAATCCCAGTCGTCCGATACGATGTAATAGAGGTTATGGTGCGGATAGAACTTGCCCTCCTCGTAGACAATGTGGGCGTCGCCTTTGATGTCCGGAATAAGGAGTTTCGGTATTGTGACGAGCTCCGGGTAGATGCGGTCGATGGTCCGGTACCAGCCGTTCGGGTTCTTCTTCGATACGTGGCGCTTCCTGATCGCATCGCCGTGACGTTCGAGATAGTCGCGCAGCTTCGGGTAGTCGGAGAGCGACACGAGCTTGCCGCTTTCATCGAAGGGATTCACCACGCCGAGACCCCGCCACTCCACCACTCCGCTTTGTATGTCTTTGGTCATGGCGAGCGGGAGCTTCCGGTCCGACTCCACGTCGAGCGTGTCGAACGGTGCGATGTACACGCTGTCCGCGCCGGTTGCTACGCCGATGCCTACCTTGCAGCCCGTTTCTTCAAGCGTCGGGAGCTCAGCTTCGAGGCGGCGTATCAACGTGAGCGCCTCCGACTCGTCGAGTGTCCATGGTCCGCCGGCGGATACGGTTGTCTGGAGGATGTCACCGTGCGGAGCATCCTGTGTCAGCGCTTGCGAGAGCTGCGCGAGAGTGCGTGCGTCTATTTCCGGCTGCTTGGCTATGCGCGTCGGACCGGAGGGTTCGCGTGCGATCACCGTGATGGCCGGGTACGCGATCACCTCCGAGTGAAAAGCGTCCGTGTTGATCATATCGACGTAGGTGCGAAGATGGTATTCTCCCGCCACGAGGTCGCGGAGCGGACCGCCGTAGCGGTTTTTCATCCAGCGGTCGGCACAGATGAAGCCGAGCACTCCTCCTTCGTCGAGCAGCTTGAGCGAGTACTCGATAAACGGCACGTAGATGTCTGCGCGGTCGTAGATCGTCTCGAACCGGCGACGGTATTCCGCCATGAGCGCGTCCGGCACCATTTCCTGCCGGATGTACGGAGGGTTACCCACGATGTGCGTGAAGGAGTGACCGAAGAGAGTGAGGAGAAAGTCGCCGCGCACGAGCCATGCGTCAAGCAGGTCATTTGCATCGCTTTCCAGTAGTCCGTTTCGGATGAGGATGTCCCGGACTTCGCCGGCCGTTTTGCCGAACGAGGCGACGTGGAGCTCCACGCCGCGAATATTGTCTTTGAGGAGGGCTGCTGTTGGCCGCAGGTTTTGCCGCGCGAGCGATGCTATGAGACGCTCGACAGCTGGTATAAGAAAATCACCGTGCCCGAAGGATGGTTCCAGCAGTCGGAAGTCCTGTAGTGGTTTGTCGACCGAATAACCGGCGAGATCGAGTATAAAATCCACTACCTCCCGCCGTGTGAAGATTGCGCCGCGATCGTCGGTTTTTGCTTCAGCCAGTTCGTCTACGGCCGATTGGACTCGAGAAAGACCCGGGAGGAAGGATTGTGCGAGTTGTCCTTTTTGAGTGCTAACTCTCATACCCTCATTGTATCACTGGCATAAAATAAGATGTTCGGCGAAGTTGCAGTCAGGCGAAGGAACAGCGGCGGTATTTTTCTTCCCATCATCGCAAGGTAAAATCGGAGTATGGATCCTGATGCGTTTGTCGGACTTGTGAAGCAAGACCAGGTGGAAGACCTCACCACTCTCATCTGCGCGTATCCCCAGCTCGATACTCTCTTTGGTTCGGGTTGGCTCGTGTCGACCGGCACCACCGGCATGGGCACTGCGGACGTTCACCCGCTCTTCTGGGAGCTTGCGAACCCGCTCGGCAATCGGCGCATCGCGGAGGCACTCCTCAGGCTCAAGAGCGAGAGTCCGAACGCTGCACGTTTCATCTCCGATCTGAAGTCGAAGCGGACGCGTGGCGAACTTATGGGCGCGATACGCGAGGTGGACGTGTATCATGCCTTGCGCGGTCGCGGGTTCGATGTTGAGTGGAAGCCGACCCGCAACATCGGCGATCGGCGGCCCGATCTGCTCATAAAGACGGAAAAACCCATTTACCTCGAGATCCTTTCGATAAACGACTCCGAAGCGACGCTCGAAGAGGAGGCGGTGCACAACGCGCTCGTCATCGGTATCAACAAGCTCGCCGGCAATCCGTATTTCGTGAGCTCGCACATGCGAGATTTCCTGCCACAGGAACGCGTTGCCGAAGCCGTCGCCTTCGTGGAAGCCGCCATTCCTACAATCCACCTGAAAGACGAAGACGACGAAGCGCAGCGCATGTACACCATCGACGGAAGGGATGTCATCCGATTCGAGTTCCGCCGGGCGTATGAGGGCAGCCTCGGTCAATGGGTCGGCGGTGGAGGGCCGGGCCGTTCGATTAGTCCGTCGGAGCGCATCAAAAAGAAGATTCTCGACAAAATCCAAGCGTTCCAGCTACCCGCGAAGCAGGCTGATGAACACTTGAATGGTTACCTTATTTTTCTAGAGTCACTCCTCGATAGTAACTACGGCGTGATGACCGCCGTCTTAGGACAGCAAACTCTCTCATTCCCGGTGCCCACCCGTGACTTGACGGAGCCATCGAACCCGATTCCCGGACATGCGCCGAACGGGGTCGTCCATCACCAGTCGTGGGCAAACGCGATCGGCGGTGGTCTCGACTTTATTGCATCTACGAAACCGAACCGTCACGGCATCCTGCTCGGCGATCAGTCGTATCTCATGGTGAAGCAAGGTCTCGAGGAAGGCGCAGAAACAATCTCGACAACACTGTTTGATGGGCCGTTGAAGAGGGGCTGATAAGACAGAACCGGTCTCGCGCGTACGCGCGCGAGAAAATCCGCACAAATCGGCATAGGAATAACAGCGTTTTTATTGAAATCCATAAGTTTTGCGCCATTTTATCTTCCTTCCCTCCAATGCAGACCCGTGCAAACCCGCCACGGCGTGTACGGTGCTCAGAGACACAAGCGACAGTTATGGCCTTACGCGCGAGAAGCGACATTTTGCGCCACGGGCTTTTTGCTGCTTTTGGCTTCATTCATAGCTTTTCTTCATTTTGTCGTGTGGCGGGTGGTGGGGCCGGCTTGGAGGCACCGATGTACTCTCGGTGGGCCGCACACCGTCCCACGTTGTCCACGCGCGCGGCTGCCATTCCGACCTGCTCAACATGCCACTTTGTCAGAAGAATCGCACACGCGTGCGATTAGGGGGTGAATACGGCTTGTTCGCTGGGTAAATGCGTGCGGCGTGGAGGCAACATGCTCTCGTACGCTGCCGTTCGAACGTTGCGCACCATGCGGAGCAGATAACTTGGGTGAATCCGACCCGTCCGCATTATGGCTCAACTCCAACCATTCTCACAGACAGTCGACAGCGTACTGAAAGAGTATGAAGAAATTAAGGTCCCGCTCAACCAGCGCGGATTTGAATGGGGTCGTGAACAGGCCTCCGACTTTTGGAATGACCTCATGGATGCTGTGGAAGATGAAAACAAGAGGGTTTTTTGGGAACGATAGTCCTTAAAACAAGCGAGGGAACGAACTCCTGTTCTGTGGTCGATGGTCAACAGAGACTAACTACAATATCACTTTTATTTATCGCAATCCGCGAAGTTGAGAAAAAACTAAAATTACGCGAGGCAGCGATGCAGTTGCAGAACACCTACTTAGGATCATCAGACATCATGGCGACGGAATCCAGACCAAAAATGAAAACCTCGCATCTCATCGCCGATATCTATAACGAAATGGTCGATCAAAAATGGGACGGTGAATTTGTACCTAAGATTGGCAGTAAGCACATTAAGCTTCAGGTTCGGCGAATAAGACCCGTTTACGATTTTTTTACCCTGAATATTGAAGATAATAAGTTCAATCGTAAAGAAAACATCCAGCATTTGCTCGACACACTACGAAATCGCTGCTATTTCGTAGTGATTAAGATTTCTGATGATTTAGAGGCTCTTGATATCTTCGAGCGTATGAATGCGCGCGGCATAGAGCTTAACGCGGCTGAACTACTTAAAAACCATCTCTTCACTCATCAACTCTCTGAAGAAGAAATCAGTACCGATTGGGAGGAGATATTCAAAAATTCCGACAATGATCTCGTGCGGCTATTGCGATATTTTTATATCTCCAATAGAGGTCATGTGCGCAAGAACGAACTATATAAAAAACTTAAGACACTCGTAAAGGACTTGGGTGCTAAAGAGTTCCTCGCACGACTCAAGGAGTTCTCTGAGCGCTACTACAACTTCACTAGTGCCAATAGGAAGGAACTTGAAGAATATCTCATTGAAAGTATTAGTAAAAAAACCAAGATCAAAGAATATGTATTGGGAAGTATATGTGATTCGATAGGAGCACTTCAACTTTTTAAAGTCTCTCAATACTTACCATTGGTCAGTGCTACCTACGACCGTATAATCAGAAAAGAAGGCACCACAGAATCTGACATGGAGCAGTTTGCGCGGCTTTTGCATGCATTGGAGTGCTTTCACTTCATTAACAATGCTATCTGCAAGAAGCCGAACAACGAGATAGAGAAATTCTATGCTGAAAAAAGTAAAGAGATCGCGGAATCGAGTACTTCACTCAATAAGCTGGTTGATTCTGTCATATCAGGACTCACCGAACGGAAGGAAAAGATAGATTCGTTTACTGATAATTTCACCGGACTGTCTTACGAGCCTGGCGAGACATCGTTCAAAATGCTTTATTACATATTCGATCGATTAAATAACAATGGCCGACGAGGAGCTGACCGAGAAAAGATCTACAACACTGATCTTCGTATATCGAAAAAGAACTTCAATATTGATCACATGAACCCCAAGAAAAGTGATCTGTATGATTATGCTAACGAGGGCGATCGTGAGTACATAAATAATATCGGTAATTTGATGGTGATTTCTCTCCACTCAAACTCGAGGGCGCAAAATATTCCTCTAGCGCAAGAAAAAGTAGAAAAAATATATAAAAAGTTCGGACTAAAGCTGCCATTGGTTCATGAATTCGTTGAGGATTTCAATGGAAAAGATTGGATGACGCGCGACAAATTGTTTGCTTCCATCGACGAAAGAGCCCGCACTCTCTCCCACAAAGCCTATGCAGAGACTTGGAAAATTGCTTGAGTGGATAACAACCTAATCTGACCCATCCCTGTCCTGCATGTTATATTGAAATTGCTCAAAAACCCTTGTGGGGGTTGAAGTCCTAAAGTTGACGACCCGAGTACGGAGCATATGAAAAGACCGCCATCACGGCGGTCTTTTCATATGCTCCGGCGAGGGAAGTGCGGTGCACTTCCCGTGTAGGACTCGAACGCCGGAGCGGGCCCCACATCAGCAGATGTGGGAGCGAGGCGGTGCCCAGACAAACACGAGCGACGGCGAGTGTTTAGTCGAGGGAGAAAAGTGTACCCACGGTCCTACCGCCGGAGCGATCGTGTCCGAACTGCTCGGGTGTATACTTTAAATAATGACAAAACCTCTGTTGCTCACGGTTTGTATTATCGGTATGGTTGCCGTTATCGTCGGTGTTGATGTGCTGTTCTTCAGAGATCATTTTTGGGAACGGCTTGCTGCCAACGTCGGCATTATCTTGGTGTGTGCCGCATTCTTTTTGAGGTTCCTAAAGTAAAAGGGGTCGAACCTGCTTCGATAGCTGGTGTACAATACAGGCATGAGTGATGGTATCGATATCATGCAGGGAAGTGACGCCGGAGCACAGGCGCCCGCACCGCTCACATGCCCGGTGTGTCATCAGCCGGTCATGCCGGAGTATTATTTTTGTCCTAATTGCGGCGCGAACCTTCGTCCGCGTCCGCTGCCGACCGACATTGCGTCGCAGATCGGCCTCTACGCCTTTAGCATCATCTTGCCCCTGTTCGTCTTCATCGGCATCTCGAAGTGGCAGGGAACAAGATACTACCGCTCGGCTGATCCGAAGGAACATCAGATCGGCCTCATTGCATGGATACTCCTGGTTGCTTCGACGGTCGTGATCATCTACCTCATGTATGTTTGGACACAAAGTCTTATCCAGTCGTCGATCAGCAGCATAAACGCTGACATGAGTCTGTAGCGCTCCTGTTTGACATGTCTACAAAAATATAGTAATGTCTCCGCAGACCAGTTACGCGCCCGTGCGCGGATGAAAATTGAAGGAGAAGGTTGTGGAAAACATTAAGGGAGAGTCTTCGAAGCGGCGCCCGGCTCGTATGTGGCTGTCGTTCGAGCAAAAAGTCCACATCGTCCTGCAGTCGGCGGCGATCGCGTTTCTGATGGTCCTGGTGTGGTTCAACTGCTTCTATCTGACCGGCATCCACTTTTCGCATGAGGATGAGATCGCGGTGACGGCGGTTGGCATTGCAGGACCCTTTATCGTCTTCGGCATTTGGGCGCCAAAATTACTCGACATCACCTATGGGCGCAGCGAGAAGTTGTTGAACTACTGGGCGGATAAAAACAAACGTATGTTCGTCATCTATCGCGACGAGCGTCCGCCGATCGATTACTTCGTGCTGGTGTTCGTCTCCCCGCCCTGCATCATCTTCCAGACAATGTGCCTGGACTATCACAGCGTTTGGAGCGGCGTGGTCGTCGTTTCGATCTCAACGTTCGTGTTCATGGCCTACCTGATCGCTATCTTCAAGTTGCAGGACCCGACCAAGAGTCCGTGGTTTTCCAAGCGCATCTCGCAGGATTGGCTTACCGCAAGTGTGGACGATGTGTTCGACACATGATATGCTCGCCTTAGCAGCAAGGAGCTTGCCCGGCATCGAGAGGTGCCGGGCCTTTTTTATGCCAAATGATGAGCGAAGATCATGATGCCGATGATCGCCGCGGAGACCGAGGCGATGAGCACTGCGCCAGCGGCGACATCTTTGGTGTCTCGCGCGAACGGATGATATTCGGGCGAGGTGAGATCGATATCGATCTCGATCGCGGTGTTGAATGCTTCAGCGGTAAACACCAAACCGCTCGCGAAGATGATCATGATCCATTCGAGATAGGCGAGCTGCACATAGATGCCGAGCGCTACTGCTGCGATGAATATACAGATCTGCACCCATGCATTGTGTGTCGTTTTTAGCACCACTTTTACGCCGCGTCCCGCGTGCACGAAACTCTTCGCGTGCTTCACGAGCGAAAAACTTTCTTCTGCTGTATTTGTATTCGACTGGCCGTTCATACTTCAAGCATAGCAGATGTTCCGCTTGCTGCGCCGAGGAGACCGGATCTCTTGAGAGTCGGTCTCCTCGGCTTACAGGCTGTATGTCATAGTGCGTGATGATTACTTTATCTATTCAAACACTGCCGCGCACAAAAAGGTGACGCGGCGCCAGTTGTGCATTTGCTATCGTTTCTGCTCGTGGTGTGTGGTATGGTACAAGCAACATGTTCTTTGGAGACTGACATGGACTCTACTCGAGAAGTGCCTGGTGGTTCGATCTCTGTCGTAAAGGAATCGCCGCTGACGTTGAAGTTGAGATTGGAAGATGCGTGCGCTCATGGTGGAATGAGGCCGGAAGTCGTGCTTGCTGAGATGTACGCCGAAGTGCTTCGACGGTATTCCGGGAAAAGCTTTAACTTCATGCCTTTTTCATACGAGCTGTGCGGTTTGAAGGATGGAGAAAATATCGTCCGCATCCTTGACGCCATACTGGTGTTTGAGATGTGAGATGGCCGGATCGGCAGCCGCCCAACGTACGTTGGGCGGCTCTTTTTTGGTTCTTGAATTGAGCTGATGGGTGCGTGTTGACGCGGTGTATCGGGCATGCTAAAAACTTGTAAGCACGTACTCATTCGGATCGTATTTCGGATGATCGATCAATCACAAGAGGAGTAGGCATCATGCTTATGACGGCTGCGGAAATAGAAAAGGCGTTCGTGGACGACGGGTCCCAGTCAGGTGGACATGCACCAATTGCTCAAAGGCCGACTGTCGATTATCTGGGAGTCGTTCCTCGAAGAGACCGGCATGAAGGACGAGGGGACGACCGAGCGCCAGCAGATCAACCCGCTGCGCTTTCACAAGAACCATCCGGCGCTCCTCGCCGGGACATGCCTTGCCATCGAAGCGTTACTCGTCGAGGCGCGCAAAGAACAATACCCGCCGGCGATCTGATCGGTATATGATTTACAAGTCCCCAGCACATGCTGGGGCATTTTTTGTCTGAGCTCTGCGAGGAACCGCTGTCGCTAGCGCTTTCGAGCAAAGCGGCCGATGAGTGTTGCCTGTTCAAGAACATGTCCGTGAAGTGCTGCGAGAACTTCATTTTTGGTAACTCCTGCAGGAAGCGAGAGATCTGTGTCGAGCGCGTAGAGCGTAAAGACGTAGTGGTGTTCGCCTACGCCGGGGCAGGGGCCCATGTACGTGCTCTGTCCTGAAGTGCCGATACCAGCGGTGCCGTGAGGCGCGCGCCCTTCTTCGACGCCGGCCGTTTGCGGAGGAATGTTGAAGACGACCCAGTGATCCCAGATACCGCGAGGCGCGTCAGGATCGTCCATGATAAGCACGAGCGATCGCGCGTCTGCGGGGATGTCCGCGAACGAGAGCGGTGGAATGATGTCGGCGCCGTCGCAGGTGTACTGCGGTGGAATGAGCGCGTTGTGTGCAAAGGCACTGCTGGTAATGGTGAGCATGTTTGTTGTTGACCTCCTGATACTACTGATACTATATCAACCGCTGCGCGCGGCCACCAATGTCGCTGGTGTATACTAGTAGTATAGATCCTGCCGCCATGCTCAACATTAAGATCATTCTTGGAAGTACGCGACCCGGCCGCTTCAGCGAGCAGGTAGCTCCGTGGCTCGCTCGCGTTTGTTCTGAGGCGCAGTTGGACGATACCGCGGTTGAAGTACTCGACCTGCGCGACTATCCGATGCCATTCTTTGATCAGTCGGTTTTGCCGTCGCATGTGGTGGACGGCGCGTATGGCAATGAAGTAGTACGCGCGTGGGCGGCGAAGATCCGCGAAGCAGACGCGTTCATCATCGTCGCACCGGAATATGACCATGGCTATCCGGCCGTGCTCAAGAATGCGCTCGACTCCGTGTATGCAGAATGGAACAAGAAGCCCGTCTCGTTCGTATCGTATGGCGGCGTGGGTGGCGCGCGTAGTGTTGAGCAGTTGCGCTTGGTGTCGATCGAATTGCAGATGGTGCCGATACGCGCCGGGGTGAATATCCCGAACCCCTGGCTGCTTTGCGATGAGAAGGGCGTGCTTAAGGACGGCGCGCTCGATCAATACACTAAGGTCGCAGAAGGTATGCTGACGCAGCTCCTGTGGTGGGGGCAGATGCTCAAGGCTGCGCGCGAGGTATAATAAAAATACATCATTTAGTAATAACGTCGTACTTATGAACTACAATCTGACGGGCAAGGGCATCGAACTCACTCCGGAAACGCACGCGTATGTCGAGAAGCAGGTGAGTCTGCATGTTGAGAAATTCTTGCAGAACGACACCGCGACCAAACTTGATGTGCGGCTTGAGTTCGAGTCGGGTGCTGCAGGACCGAAGTATCGCGCCGAGCTCGTATGTGCTCGCGGCGCGCAAACCTATCGCGCGCAGTCCAACGGCTCGACGCTTCATGAGGCGATCGATCTGGCAACCGGCGAACTCAATCGTGAGCTGTCGCATGCGAAAGATAGGAAGATGCGTCTCTGGAAGGTAGGTGCTGGGAAGATCAAGAGTCTTTTCAGAGGGTTTTAATATTTTAATACCGTGACAAGCGACAAAGGGCGCGGACGAAGTCCGTGCCCTTTGTCGCTTTTGGAAATCGTGGTATACCTACTGCGGGTGGATCATCGTTCGTATGATCCTTAATATATGTACATTTTCACAAGGAGCGATCCGTGAACAAGATACGCGCTAGTAAAACCGCTGCTCCGAAGCCTTCTCGCATTGTTTCCAGACTCATGGAGCGTGCGGGAGTGTCGGGGCCGAAGATCTTCGTGATCGATACCAATGTATTCATGCATGATCCGACGAGCATTTACCGCTTCGAGGAACATGACGTGTTCGTTCCCATGATGACGCTCGAAGAACTCGACGCGCACAAGAAAGGTTCGTCGGAGGTCGAACGCAACGCACGCCAGACCAGTCGCATCATCGATGAACTCGTGTCCGGCTGCGAGTGTGACATCAAGGATGGGATCGGCCTGACGAAGCTCTCCGGCGGACTCGCTACGGGGCGGCTATTCCTGCAAACCGATGCGGCCGATAGCGAGCTGCCTGCTTCACTGCCGACCGCGAAGGCGGACAATCAGATCATTGCGGTGGTCAAGCACTTGTCCGAAAAGTTTACGAAGCATCAGGTCATTTTGGTGTCCAAGGACATCAACATGCGCATCAAGGCTCGAGCCCTCGGTTTGCAGTCGCAAGACTACTTCAACGACAAGGTGCTCGAGGACACTGACTTGCTGTACGCGGGCTTCACGGAACTGCAGCCCGACTTCTGGGACACGCATGGCAAGAACATGAAGTCGTGGAAGGAAAAGGACCGGACCTGGTATCAGGTTCAGTGCCCGCCTCGTGCCAGCATGTTCGTCAACGAGTTCGTCTATCTTGAAGCACGAGGTGGCGGCGGAAAAGCTTTCTATGCCATCGTGCGCAAACGCGATGACAAGAAAGCGACGCTGTCGACGATCGTGGACTACGGCCACGCCAAGAATGCTGTCTCCGGCATCGTGGCTCGTAATCGCGAGCAAAACTTTGCCCTCAACCTGCTGATGGATCCGGAGATCGACTTCGTCACGTTGCTCGGGCAAGCGGGTACGGGCAAGACACTTATAACGTTGGCGGCAGCTGTTGCGCAAGCGGTTGAAGCTGGTCGATACTCGGAGATAATCGTTACGCGAGTGACGGTGCCCGTCGGCGAAGATATCGGCTTCCTGCCCGGCTCGGAAGAAGAGAAGATGACACCGTGGATGGGGGCGTTCGATGACAATATTGAAGTGATCGCGGGTTGTCTTGTAAGGTCTGAGCAGCGGAGCGTTGCTGAACAGCATGGGAAGGTGAAGACGGACGACAAGACGTATCCACTGAACGTGAAGAAGGAACTGATCCGCAGCCGCATCAAGATCAAGTCGCTCAACTTCATGCGCGGCCGCACCTTCCTCAACAAGTTCCTCATCATCGACGAGTCCCAGAACCTGACTCCGAAGCAGATGAAGACGCTGATCACCCGCGCCGGTCCCGGCACCAAGGTGGTCTGCCTCGGCAACTTGGGACAGATCGACACGCCGTACCTCACCGAAGGCTCATCGGGCCTAACGTATGTAGTCGATCGCTTCAAGGGCTGGGCGCATGGGGGTCACATCACGCTCCAGCGCGGCGAGCGCTCGCGGCTTGCCGACTACGCCGGCGACGTGCTCTGATCCCTCCGTGTTCGAAGGTCCACGAGGTCCTGCTGCATAGCTTAATTTAGCTCATGCACCAGGACCTTTTTCTTTTTCCACTTTTGAGACGGTCGTCTCAAAAGTGGAAAACGCTCTATGATATATCATAGAGCGCACCCCTTCATTTTATTGGCCTATCGATAAACCCTCTTATGCTTATGCGTGATGTTGCATATCGGGCGTAGCTCCGCCGCGGAGAAATTCCGCATAGTCCATTTCTTTTTTACCTTCAGGAATGACGCGCTCGATCATCAGAATGTCGTTTTCGATCTTTGCTTGTGTGATGATGACGCGGATCTGCTTGCCGCCCGGTGCCGTGGCGAAGAAATGCGCGCGCGGATTTTTATCAAAAGCGCGGATAGTACCGAGCGCCTTGCGCGCAGCGCTGCCCGTAAGCGGCGCGCCTTTTTCATCGACGACGTGCACGAGCGCGTCCTCGCTTCCGAATTTTTTCGTATAGGTCGCTTGCAAATCGTCCTGCGGCTGCGGCGTGATCTCGCCGCGCAGCCACTCCGGCAGCACTTCGGCGAGCATAGTGCCGCCTTCTGAAGCGAGCAGTATCTCGAACTCGCTGCCCTCGGGCGGCCATTCGCTTTCTTCAAGCTCGACGCGTGCTTGCGCGACGACCGGACCGGCATCCATCTCTGCGGTCATTTGCATGATCGAGATGCCAGTCACACGCACATCGTCGAGGATCGCAGAAAGCACCGGCGACGGACCGCGGTACTTCGGCAAAAGCGACGGGTGCACGTTGAGCGCGCCGCGGCGGGGGATATCGAGCATATCCTGCGGGATGAGTTTCGAATACATGGCGACGACGAACACGTCCCACGGCGTGTTGCGCAGCTCGCGCGCGAGTGCGTCGTCTTTGAGCGTCTCCGGGGCGATCACTTCTATCTCATGATCAAGCGCCCACGCGCGCACCGGGTTCGGCGTCGTTTCAAGTCCGCGCCCGCGCGGCCGGTCCGGTGCGGTCACGACAAGCGCCGGCAGAAGGCCCTGTGCCTCGAGTGCGTTGAGCACATACACGGAGAGCTTTGATGAACCGAAGAAAGCGAAGAGCGGCATAAGAGAAATGGAAAATTAAAAATTAAAAATGAAAAGTGAAAGCGGCCTGCTACCGATCGATCTTCTCTGGACGCAGCGCGGTTGCTTTGTCGATATAGAGTACGCCGTCGAGATGGTCGGTCTCATGCTGGAAGATCTGTGCGAGTAGGCCGGAGCCGTTGAGTGAGAACGGTTTGCCGTTCTCGTCGAGCGCTTTGATGGTCGCCTTGTCGTGGCGTATGACCGCGCCATAGAGGCCGCGCACGGAGAGACAGCCTTCCGACATCTCACTCACGGACTTCGATCGGCGAATGATCGTAGGGTTGATGAACACGCGGTCGGGCGGCGGCGGAACCTTCTTACTTTCTTCATCTTCATTCTCGATCTCTGGCGCGAAGACGCGTCCGGCAATGATGAAGAGGCGGACGGCACTACCTACTTGTGGCGCAGCAAGACCGACGCCGTGTTTTTCTTTCGCGAGCAACTTCTTCATTTTCGCGATGAGTTTTTGGATCTCGGGCGATGCGATCTCTTTCTGCGTAAGTGTTTTCGCGTGTTCTCGCAGCACCGGCTCGCCATCCTGGATGATGGGATCGTCTGACGCGCCAGTCGTCTTTGAGACCGATTTCTTTGTAGCAGCCATGATGGTTCTAATGTGCCTTATTTACGTCGCACCTGCAACCTCTCCAAAAGAAAAGGCCATCGCACTGCGATGGCCGTTGGCGCCGCTTGGGCGCCGTGATCAGGCTGGCTCTGCAACCACCTTCTGCCGGGTGTTGATGATGCTGGTCGTCGAGCGACCCGTCTCGAGGCCGACGAACTTCACGGCGATCGCGACGCGGTTGTCTTCGTTCAGGGCACCCCAGTACCGGTCCATGATCTCGAGCTGCGCACCGTGCAGAGGCAAGATGAGCGGGTCACCACGGAATGCCGGGAGAGGGTCGCCGTCGTCGGAATAGGTGGTGATGCCATAGCCGTAGCCGGGGCGCAGGCTCTCGCGGCCGTACTGGTACTGCAACTGTTCGCACCCGACGTCGAGCAGCGACTTGCGCAAGATCGACATCTGGATCTCGGGATCATCGCCGATCGAACAGAGTGCGGTGATGCGCGAGGTGAAGTTCGGCTTGTCGGGCTCGTAGATACGGTTGCGCAGAAGGAATGCGATGTCAGGCGTCACGAAATTCATTCCTCCCGCGCAGGATGCGGCAAACGCTAGACCGTCCAGGCAGGTGTCGGTTTGATCGCCGTTGCTGACGATGGAGTAGCCGCCGAGATCCCGCATGGCACGGTAGATGATGAGGCTCGGATCCTTCATTTTTGAAGGGTCTGCTGCTTCGGTGAAGACACGTCCATCTTCTTCGCGAAGGATACGGTTGCGGCTGTTTTCGCTGCGCCCGGTGATGAAGTAGACGATGACGAGTCGGTCGCCGTCGCTGTTGACGCCCGCCACGATGCCGCGGCCGGGATACGGATTGTCGCGCAACCATTGCAGGTTGTGTTCTGCGAGACGAGCTGCGAAGTGCATAGCGATCTCCTTTGTGAGGGTTACCTTCGGAAAGTATTGAGAGGTGCTGCTGGCGCTACTGTATGTGGTTCGAGGTCTCATGTCAATCACCAAGAACGGAGAGTGGGTCGATGCGTATTTCGGTTGATTGCGGGAGGGAACGGAGGATCGCGAGGAGGTGTGGGTCGGGATAGGTGTTGTGGGGCAGGCGGATGAGTATATGTTCGCGGGCCCCAGTGCGCGCGCTTCGCGCGCGCACTGGGGCCGTCACTTTTCCTGAAAAGGTCTGCGGTTTATATGCCGCGAGCGCAGGGAGAAGTGCGTCGAGTTGTGCGCGCACTGCCTCGCGCGTGCCCACGAGAGTGATCTTGATGAGCGTGAAGTGCGGTGGATACTGGAAGCGCTCGCGTACCGCATATTCTTCTTGTGTGAACAGATTCGCATCGCCGCTCTCAAGCGTCTTCACGACGGCGTGTTCAGGTACGCGCGTTTGGATGATCATCGCGCGCGAGAGTCCGCGCGCTTCTGCGAGCATATGCAGTGCGCGCTCGGCCGCTGAATATTCGGGAGCAAAGAGGAACGGATCGATCGAGACGACGACCGTGCTATCGACGCGGGTGAGATACGGCAGAGCGCCTTCGGTCGAGATGAAGATCGCACCGGAACCCTCTTCGAATTGTTTCGCCAGACCGGTCATCTGCTTGAGTGAGCGGAGCTGCTTTTCATCGGCGACCACGACCTGTGCGCTGGGGAAGAATGAGTGAGCTTCGTGAGCGACGCGTTCAGTGCCGATGCCAAGCGGCGCGAGACGCCATCCGCCGCACTTGCGGCACAGTGTTTTTGCGCCTTCTTCGCTGCGGCAGTGCGGGCAGTGAAAGGCGCGCGCACCCGATCGCTCGGAGAGTATGAGCGCCGATCCGCAGGCGGTACAGGTCAGGAGCTCGCCGCAGTCGTTGCATACGGTTTGCGTGGCGAGGCCGCGCCGCGCGCACAGAAGCAGTACGTTCTTGCCGTGCGCGATCTCGTGCGTTATCGTCTCTCGTGCGCGATCGGAAAATACGGAGAATGGTTTTTTCTCTTGCGTGTGCTGTGGTTCGAGATCGGTGTCGCGTGCGGGCCGCATGTCGATGATGTCTGCAGGCGGGAGAACCAGAGGTGTTGTTTGCTCAAGCGAGTCAGGTCGAAGAAGCGGAGCGGGTGAGAGCAGGACGTGGCGCGCGCCTGCGGCGCGCGCCACCTCCTCTGCGCATACGAGCGCATTGGGATATGGTCGTTCATCGCGGCGATAGGCGCGCGACAGGGCGCGCTCGACCATGACCGCGCCGAGATCCTGCCGCGGACACGATAGCGCTTGCAGGGTACCGACCACGACCACCGGTACTTCGGTTTCGACCGCGGTGCGCCACGCCGATCCGAGCGCTTTCTTGGTGATCGCACTATCTATATATATGAGTGGCGCGTCCGGCGTGCTGCGGGCGAGCAGATCGGCAAGCCGCCGCGCTTCGACGATGGTTGGCGCGATCACGAGCGCGCTCTTGCCATGCGCGATGGTCTCGCGTGCGATGGTGGTGATGCGCTGTGCGCGTTCGTCTCGGGAGCCGGCGAATTCTTCTTCGCGGATGGCATGCCGCTGCGGTTCTTCAAACGAGACCGAGGGAAGTTTGGTTGCACTCGCTTGGATGTATGCGGGCGTGAGCGCGTCGATCACGGCACCCGCAGAACACGCGTGCTGATTTGCTATGGAAAATGCCGCCCGCAAGAAAGCGCGCGTGAGCACGCGATTGCCGCCACCTGATATTTTTTTGAATGAGAAGTCAGCGCCGCGCACTTCTTGTTTCTTGTCGGCCAAAGAGTCGCAGTGGGTGACGAGCCCGAACGAGACGCCACCGCGCACGGGGATCTCTGCGATCGATCCTTCCTCGATCGGTTCAGAGCTCCAGTAGGAGAATTCTTTTTGCGGTGCGGCGGGTCCGAGCGGAAGTACCGAGATGATCCACATGCCTACAGCTTACCGCTGGAGATGAGAAGGACCAAACGCAGAACGCAGAGTATAGAACGTAGATCGTAGAGAAACCAGAGACCAAATGCCGCGCAGGCGTAGCCTGCGCGAACTACGAACTGCGGTCTGCGAACTTTCGACTACACCACACGATCGGAGATTTGTGTATTGTGACCAGTGGAGCGTACAATAGCCCCATGAGAGAACGATTTGTTGTCGAGGGACTGGCGGGGAAGCGAGTGCTCCGGGGCGACCTTCCGGTGAGCGGCGCGAAGAACGCGGCGCTGAAATTTCTTGCCGCAACCATCCTGTTCGATGATGAAGTGAGGTTCGACAACATGCCGGCGATCGAAGACATTCATCGCATGGGCGAGCTTCTCGAAAGCTCCGGCGCAACCGTCCGTTTCGAAGATCACACGATGACCGTCGTGCCCCCTGCAGAGTGGAAGCCAGCGCTCGACACTGCGATCGCGAAGCGTTTGCGCGCATCGATCGTGCCGACCGGCCCGATGCTCGCCGATATGGGCGAAGTGTCGTTCCCGTTCCCGGGCGGCTGCGTGCTCGGCGAGCGGCCGATCGATCTTTTTCTCTCCGGCTTTGAAGCGCTCGGTGCAAGCGTTGAGGAGCGAGATGAACAATTCCACGTGCGTGCCAAGGACGGCGTGCTTCACGGCGCGCACATCTTCTTTCCGTTTGTGTCGGTGACCGGTACCGAGACGCTCATGATGGCGGCGACTCTCGCGGAGGGCGAGACCGTACTTGAGAACGCAGCGATGGAACCGGAGATCGTGGCGCTCGCGCAGATGCTGAATGCAAGCGGCGCGCACATCAAGGGCGCCGGTACGCCAGTCATCCGCATCAATGGCACGGCAGGGAAGCCGCTTCATGCGAACGGGCAAACATTCACGATACCGCCTGACCGCATCGAGACCGGAAGTTTTCTTGTGCTCGCCGCGCTTGCGGGCGATGACGTGACGATCAGCCAGTGCGAACCCACTCATGTGCATTCGCTTCTTGATCTTCTGTTGCGCGCTGGCGTGCCGCTTGAAGTGGGTGACACATTCGTGCGCGTGCAGGGAAGCGCTGCGACTTCGCCCTATAAAAGCATTTCCGTGCGCACGCATGAGTACCCTGGTTTTCCGACCGACCTTCAGGCACTCATGGCGATATT
Source organism: bacterium (assembly GCA_021839985.1). Lineage (GTDB taxonomy): Bacteria > Patescibacteriota > Minisyncoccia > Phycocordibacterales > SBAW01 > JAKALC01. The sequence continues at coordinate 9,212 of JAKBZO010000006.1, read as the reverse complement.
CCTCACGCAGGCTGAGGGCGAAGCGACGGTACTCGAGACGATATTCGACGGACGCTTCCGCTATGCGGACGATCTCAACCGCATGGGCGCCGATATCACGGTCATGAATCCGCATCGCATCCTCGTGCGCGGTCCGAAACCGCTCTCTCGTGCTAAACTTGAGAGCCCTGATCTTCGCGCCGGCCTTGCCTACATCATCGCGGCGGCCATTGCCTCAGGCGTATCGCATATCGATAATGCGTATGTCATCGATCGCGGCTACGAAAAGATCGAAGATCGTCTCGCTGGCATCGGTCTTTCCATAAGCCGCGAACAGTGCGAATAACCAACACTATGTTCAACGATCTCTCTTTCAAAAGTTTTCTCACACCAAAACTCGGCATCGACCTCGGTACTGCCAATACGCTCGTCTTCGTGCCGGGGAGGGGAGTCGTGCTCAACGAACCGTCAGTCGTCGTTGTGTCGGAGCGCGACAAGCGCGTGCTGGCGGTCGGTAATGAAGCCAAAGATATGGTCGGGCGCACGCCGGGCGAGGTGATCGCCTATCGCCCCATGCGCGACGGCGTGATCGCTGATTACCGCGTGACGCAAGCGATGCTGCGCTATTTCATCAGCAAAGCGCTCGGCCGGATGCAGTTCTTCAAGCCGGAGGTCATGATCTCGGTGCCGGCGGGCGTGACATCGACCGAGCGCCGCGCCGTCGTCGAGGCGGCGATCAGGGCAGGTGCAAAGAACGCGTATGTCGTCAAAGAACCGATCCTCGCGGCGATCGGCGCGAATATTTCCATTCAAGAACCGCACGGCAACATGGTCGTCGATATCGGCGGCGGCACGACCGACGTCGCGGTCATCTCGCTCGGCGGTGTCGTCGCGTGCACGTCGGTGAAGTGCGCCGGTGACCGGCTCGACGCTGCGATCGCGGATTACATCAAAAAGACCTACAATCTCGCGATCGGCGACAAGACCGCGGAGCGCGTGAAGATGGCGATCGGTTCGGCGATCCCCGTCGAGCCGGAAGAAGAATTGGTCGCGGTCATCAAAGGGCGCGATTTCATCACCGGTCTGCCACGCTCGATCGAGGTGAAGACCAACGAACTGGTGCGCGCGATAGGGAAGGAGCTGCGCGAGATGACCAAAGCGATACGCGACGTGCTTGCGGAGACGCCGCCGGAGCTGGCAAGCGACATCATCGATCGCGGCATCGTAATGACCGGCGGGTCGTCGCAGCTGCGGCACTTGGCGGAGTTGGTGCAACGCCGAACCGGCGTCGCTGCGCGCGTTGCCGATGAACCGCTTCTGTGCGTGGCGCGCGGCACGGGCATTGCGCTTGAGCATTTGGATACCTATAAAAAAGCGATCATCGCTAAGCGATAGCTGTTAGCTTTTAGCTGGTAGGTTTTAGGAAATCCCTAAAAGCTAAAAGCTAAAAACTAAAAGCTTTATGTTGTCTCACCACGCATATATATATGAAGGCGACGTGCATCGCACGGGCGCTATCGCCGAGGCGCTGCGCGCAAGCGAGCGCTTCGACGCGCACGATCCCAACTTCGTTGTCCGCCATTATGAGAAATTCGGCATCGATGATGCGCGTGCTTTGAGTGCCACGGCGTCGCTGAGATCATCCGGCGGCCGTACCCTGTTCATCATTGCGATCGCAGGTGCGACGACCGAAGCGCAGCAGGCGCTTTTGAAACTTCTTGAAGAACCGCAGCAGGGGGTCGTGTTCGTGCTTATCATGCCGCATGGCATGATCCTGCCGACACTTCGCTCACGATGCGAAGAGCTCAAGATTCAAGATTCAAGAATCAAGAATCAAGATACTGAGAGCGCAAGAAATGCTAAAGTATTTCTTGCGCTCGACTACAAAGAGCGTTCTGCAGAAGTGGCACGTATCATAAAGGAAAGCGCTGATGATCGCGGTCTCGTCCGCTCCTTCATCAACACTCTTGAGAAAGAGCTGTATGTCCATATGTATAAGAAAGATGGCGCCGACCCCGTGATCGCCGAGGCACTGCGCGATATTGCGACACTGCGCACTTATCTCTCCGACCGCTCGCCATCGCTGAAAATGATCCTCGAACACCTCGCCGCCTCATTGCCAAAGATATGACCCCTGGAAAATTAAAAGAACGAAAGGAGCGGATCATGAAGCTCGACCATGAGCTCAAGAAGTTGTTTCCGAAGGCGCACATCGCGCTCGATTTCAGCAATGAGTGGGAGCTTTTGGTGGCGGTCATCCTTTCCGCGCAGTGCACCGATAAAAAGGTCAATGAAGTGACCGCGGCGCTTTTCAAAAAGTATAAGACGCTCGACGATTATGTGCACGCCGATCCCGCGGAGTTCGAGCAGGATATTCATGCAACTGGTTTTTTCCGCAACAAAACAAAAAACATCTTAGGGGCAGCGAAAGTGATCAAAGAAAAATTCGGCGGCAAGCTTCCGCATACGATGGCAGAGATGGTCACGATCCCCGGCGTGGCGCGCAAGACCGCGAACGTCGTGATGGGGAATGTCTTTGGCGCGGTCGAAGGCATTGCGGTCGACACGCATGTGATCCGTTTCGTGCAGCGGTTCGATCTCTCCGACCACAAAGATGCGGTGAAGATCGAGCGCGATCTTATGGAGTTGTTGCCTAAAAAGGAGTGGCCCGGCTTCACCTATCGTGTCATCGACTACGGCCGCACGATAGCTCCGGCGCGCAAGTACGACACCTCACTCGACCCGCTTATAAAGATCTATCCTCCTGCCGCGACCGTGTTTCGCGTATGATAGTTTGGTATACTGGCTGTATTACTACGAACTACGTTCTACTAACTACCAACTAGCCCATGTCTTACGACTTCAAACCGTTCGAAAAGCAGATCACTGATATCACAGAACGTCTCTCGCGCGAGCTTGGCTCCGTGCGCACCGGTCGCGCAACGCCCTCTGTCCTCGATGGCATCCAGGTCGAGAGCTATGGCACGCGCATGCCGATCAATCAGCTCGCGAACATCTCGGTCGAAGACGCACGCTCGCTGCGCATTGCGCCGTGGGATATGAACAATGCGAAGGACATCGAGAAGGCGATCACGGTCGCGAACCTCGGCCTTTCAGTTGGCGCCGATGAACGGGGGGTGCGCGTCTTTTTTCCGGATCTCACCTCAGAGCGCCGCACGGAGCTCGTAAAGATCGCAAAAGAAAAGATCGAAGAAGCCCGCATCGCTCTGCGTGGCGCGCGCGACCATGTGTGGAGCGACATCCAACAGCTTGAACGCGAGGGTGCCATGCCGGAGGACGACAAGTTCCGCGCCAAGGATGACATGCAGAGGCGCGTCGACGTGGCGAACGCCAAGTTCGATGAGATGTTAGTTCACAAAGAAAAGGAGATGTCGAGTTAAAACTCTCATGTTTGGCGCATTGCTTCGTTGCGCGTCGGAAAATGACGCTCATCGTATGTTGAATACGCCTCGCGTCATTTTTCTCGCGCGCCTCGCACTGCATCCAAACCTGAAAGTTTTAGTACACAGTTCCGCATAGTGTCCGAGCTATATGTCCATCATTCTATTCATCCTCGTTCTCGCACTGCTCATTGTCGCGCATGAGTTCGGGCATTTCATCGTTGCCAAACTCTCGAACATCCGCGTCGATGAATTCGCGATCGGTTTCCCGCCGCGGCTCTTCAAGATCCAATACGGCGAGACGCTCTATTCGCTCAACCTGCTTCTCGTGGGCGGCTTCGTGCGCATCGCGGGCGAGAACGACGGCGAGGGAGAAGTCGATCCGCGCTCGTTCGCGCACGCACCGCGCTACGTGCAAGCGGGAGTCGCGGCCGCTGGCATCGTTGCCAACATCATCGCGGCGTGGCTGCTGCTGTCGGTCGTTTTCATGATCGGCATGCCGACTGCGGTCGACAGCACGCACGCAAGCCATGTGCAGAATGCCAAGCTGACCGTCATCGACATACTTCCGAATTCCCCTGCCTCTGCGGTCGGCATCGAACCGGGCGACGTCGTGACCGCGATCCAGACCGGGACGACAGTCATGCCCGCGCCCCTCACCGCACCAGCGGCACGCGATTTCATCGGCGCGCATGGCGACGAGAGCCTGGTGGTGACCGTGATGCGCGGCGGCTCACAAAAAGTATTCGTGGCGAAACCAGAAGTAGGTGTGATCGCTGACGAGCCGTTGCGCAAAGCGCTCGGCGTCGACTTTGCCGACGTCGGCACGGTGCGCTATCCGTTCACACAAGCGTTTATCGAAGGCGGCAAGCTCACGATCTCGGAGACGGTCAGCACGACACAAGGTCTCTATCATTTCTTCGGCGGTCTCTTTACTGGTCACGCGGATCTCTCCGCGGTCTCCGGGCCGGTCGGTATCGCCAAAGAAGGAGCGGGCGCTGCGGCGGAAGGGTGGGGGATGCTGTTGTGGTTCGCGGCGATCATCTCGATCAACCTCGCGCTCATCAACGTGCTGCCGATACCCGGACTCGACGGCGGCCGCTTGCTCGTCATCATCATCGAGTCGATCCGCCGCAAAACATTACCGGCGCGTTTCCACCAGCACTTCTCTATGATCGGTCTTTCGCTGCTCGCGATCCTCATGGTCGTGGTCACGTGGCATGATATCGCTAAACTGATCTAACGGACGTTACTGAACAAAATCGCGAACTGCGTCGTTGCGGACGCCCGCTCGCTCATCGCAATACCAAGCCAGTATTGCTCTCTCGCTCGCAGCCCGCGCCCAGCATTTCATCGTTTTTGTTCAGTAACGCTAAGCGAGTACTTATATAGAGTGCTGATTTAACCACTGGTCATAAACGATTTTCCGTGTCTTTGCGACTAGCTGGTTTTCGCCGTACAATGCAAGAACTATGCGCCAATCACAACTCTTTACCAAGACGCGCCGCGAGGCGCCTAAAGATGAAGTTGCCAAGAACGCGCAGCTTCTCATCCGCGCCGGCTTCATTCACAAAGAGATGGCAGGTGTGTACTCGTTCTTGCCGCTTGGCTTGCGGACGCTCAATAAGATCGTCGATGTGATACGCGAAGAGATGAATGCGATCGGCGGACAGGAGCTTGTCATGACGGCGCTTCAGGACAAGACGCTGTGGGAGCGCACCGATCGTTGGGATGACGAGAAGGTCGACAACTGGTTCAAGACCAGTCTCAAGGCTGGCGGTGAGACCGGTCTCGGCATCACGCATGAAGAACCGCTTACGCGCATCATGTCGGAGTATGTGTCGTCGTATCGCGACCTGCCGCTCATGGCGTATCAATTCCAGAACAAGTTCCGCAATGAGATGCGCGCGAAGTCAGGCATCATGCGCGGCCGCGAATTTCTCATGAAAGATCTGTATTCATTCGCGCGCACCGATGAAGAGAATCAGAGACAGTATGATGCGGCTCGCGCTGCCTACATCAAAACATTCGAGCGCCTCGGTCTCGGCGTGGTGACCTATCCGACCTTCGCATCGGGCGGCATCTTCAGCGAATTCTCTGAGGAGTTTCAGACGATCTCCGACGCTGGCGAAGACATTATTTATGTGCACGAAGGCAAACATATCGCGGTCAACAAAGAAGTTTATACCGATGAGGCGCTCGCAAAACTCGGCTTGAAGCGCGAAGATCTTGTCGAGCGCAAAGCGATCGAGGTCGGCAACATCTTCCATCTCGGCACGCGGTTCTCGGAGGCGCTCGGTCTTGCGTACAAGGATGAAGCGGGCGCATCGCAGCCGGTCGTTATGGGAAGTTACGGCATCGGACCGTCGCGCGTCATGGGGACGATCGTCGAGGTACTTTCTGATGAGAAGGGGATCGTATGGCCGGAGAGTGTCGCACCGTTTGCAGTGCATCTTATCGAACTTTCGAACGGTAGTGTTGACGTGAAGGCGGAGGCGGAAGAGTTGTACCGCGACCTCACGTCCTCTGGCGTCGAAGTGCTCTTCGATGATCGCGATGCGCGCGCTGGTGAGAAGTTCGCCGACTCCGATCTGATGGGCATACCGCTCCGCGTCGTCGTCTCCGAAAAGACGCTTGCGGCAGGGAAGTGCGAGTGTGTTCATCGTGGGAGCGGCAAGACCGAACACAAGACGAACACGGAACTCATCGAGTCGGTGCGGCCAGAGCGACGCCACGGGAGGTAATACGCTATGAAGAATTTTCGAGAAAAGATCTCAGGTTTTCTTTCGCACGATATCGGCATCGATCTCGGCACTGCCAACACGCTCGTGTATCTGCGCGGCAAAGGCATCGTCGTGAATGAGCCGACCGCGGTCGCGATCAATCAAAAGACCGGGCGCGTGGTCGCGGTCGGGAATGAAGCGAGGCAGATGCTCGGCCGCACGCCAGCGCATCTCTCTGCTGTGCGCCCGCTTGAAGGCGGCGTCGTCTCTGACTTCGAAGCGGCTGAAGAGATGCTCGCGTATTTCATGAAGAAAGCGCAGGGTACCGTCACGAAATTGCTCGGGCCGCGCGCCGTCATCGGCGTGCCGTCCGGCATCACGAACGTGGAGATACGCGCGGTGCGCGATGCGGCGATGAACGCCGGCGCGCGCGAAGTTTTCATCATCGAAGAGCCGATGGCGGCCGCGCTCGGCATCAGACTCCCGGTACGCGACGCGGTTGGCAGTATGATCGTCGACGTTGGCGGCGGTACGGCTGACATCGCGGTGATCTCGCTCGGCGGCATCGTGCGCTCGAAGAATGTGCGCATCGCCGGCGACAAACTTAATAAAGATATCATGGCGTACGTGCGTTCGGAATTCAAAATTTTGATCGGGGAAAAGACCGCAGAGGCGGTCAAGATATCCGTCGCGTCACTGGTCTCGTCGCCCTCGCCCTTGGAAGCGCTTGTGCGCGGTCGCGACCTCATTACCGGTCTGCCGCGCGAGATCGTGCTCACCGACAACGACATGCGTGAAGCGATCTCGCCGTCGGTCGACGCGCTCATCGAGGCGGTGCACAGCGTGCTCGAGACGACGCCGCCGGAGATCCTTTCCGATATCGGGCGCAGCGGCATTCATCTCGTCGGTGGTGGCGTACTTTTGCGCGGTCTCGACTCGCTGCTCTCTGAGTGGATGAAGGTCCCGGTACATGTTGCCGATGATCCGATGACGGCGGTCGTTCGTGGCACGGGCGTCGTGCTTGAGAACCTCGACGAACACCGACATCTCCTTATCGAACACGAAGATGACGTCATTTGATCCATGGTCAAAGATCTCCAGTGAGCGGCGGCGCGCGCACCAGAGCGCGCGCTTCATGCGGTCGGCGGGTTTGCTGATCGTGATCGTCATCGTGGTGGTGCTGGCGCGCGCGCCGCTTTCAAGCGTTCTGTGGCGAGTGTTTCCATGGCTGCAAGGTGTACAAGACTCACTATCTCAAGCTGCGTCATATGTCAGCGTGCCGTTCGGCGACAATGCCATCCTACGGCAGCAGAATGAGCAACTTCAGACGCAACTGGTCCGCGCGCAGGATGCACTGATCGATCGCGACGCGCTCTATGCCGAGAATCTCGAGCTCAAGAGTGTTCTGGGGCGTCCGCATCTTGGTTACGATTTCATTCGAGCTGGCGTCATCGCGCAGCCGCCGCAGCTGCCGTACGACACGCTTATGGTCGACGCGGGCGAACAAGATGGTGTGGCGATAGGCGACGATGTGTGGATAGGCGATGGCGGCGTGATCATCGGCTCGGTCACCGCGGTGTATGCTGCCACGGCCCGCGTCGCACTCTTTTCATCAGCGGGTGTGACGCATGAGGGTTTTCTGCAAGGTTCGACGCCGGTCACGGTCAATGGCGATGGCGCGGGCGCGCTCTCGGCTCGCGTACCATCCGACGTCAATGTCGCGGTCGGTGATCAAGTATTCTTCCCAGGCGTCATGAATGGGATCTCGGAAGTCGTGGCGAGTATTGATGCGCCGGACAGCTCGTCGTTCAAGACGCTGTATCTGCACGCGCCGCTCAATATATTCTCGATCCGATCCGTGAATATCCAAAAGAAATGATCTCCATGAACGATACTCGTCTCACAATCATCATGCTGCTTGTCGCGTGCGCAGGACTCTTGTTGTGGTGGCCGCTTTCGCTGATGCTGGCCATGTTCGCCGCACTGTCAGGGCGCACCTTCTTTGCGGTCATCTTCGGTCTGCTGTGCGATCTCGTGTACGGCGTACCGCCTGCGGGAGCGCTGCACACGATCATGTTTCCATTCACGCTGTGCGCCGTGGCGTGCGTGCTCGTGCGCCGCGCCGCGGCACTCTATCTAAGAAAGTAGAACCCACCTTCCAAAGCTCGCGCTCTCAAAAGAGGGGAGAGAAAAGAGGGAAGAGCCGCCGCCTATTTTTGCTTCCACCTAGCATGCCCGAATGCGGCCTCGTGCGCGATGCTTGACGCCTTTCGCAATTTATTACGTTCTACGTTACGCGGCAAGACCGGCGTGTGCCGCGCGTCATCAAGGTCGGTCGCAAGCCACCACAGACTTTCGCGAGCGGTCAGCCACTGGTGCGGTTCATAGCGCCGCAGATCGAACGGGCGCGTCGAGAACGCGCGCATGCTCGGCTGGCCATTCTTTTGCAAAAAATATTCATGCGGGTATGACATGGCAAGTTCGCGCACGCTTGCGTAGATCGGATCGCGCCAACTGAGGACCGCATGATTGGTCTGACTGATTGCACCCCAATGACCATGCTCACGAAAGAGTGCGATCACATGATCGTCGTCTTCATCGATAGCTTGCAGGTCGAGCAAGAGCGGTGCCTTGCCGTGATATGCGAGTACGGCTGCGGCGAACATGGCGCCTTCGATGCACTGAGCGGTATGCTTGCGTATCACGAATCGCGGGGAACGCGCCGTCTGTACGAAGTTCATCGGCAGGTCGTCCAAGAAGTCCTGGATCTTGTGTGGCGTATCAAGAGACTCAAAAAGATCTCGTTCAGCCGGCGTTAAAAGCTCGCAGATCTTTTCAGAATATTTTTTCAGGGAAGTCGCCATGATTGAAAGTTTATCATTTAACTGACGTTGCAAAAGGTATAGATTACAGAAACGATGGGGAGCGAGTACGTTTATGCTTTTAATACATAAAGGGACTATAACTATCCACATAAATATATATATAGGAAACTTGACTTACCTATAGGTATTTATTCCCTCTTAGGGTAAATACCCCGCAGCTTGCTGCGGTGTTAGAGTAGAGCTGTGAGCATCTACCTGCACAAAAGCCACAACGTGAGCGTGCT
>JAKBZO010000032.1 GCA_021839985.1 bacterium | reverse complement strand
TTTGCAGGACAGACGAGATGGTATATGAGCACGCTCACGTTGTGGCTTTTGTGCAAGTAGATGCTCACAGCTCTACTCTAACACCGCAGCAAGCTGCGGGGTATTTACCCTAAGAGGGAATAAAAACCGACGCAGGACTTCGCCATGTGCCGGTTTTTATTTTTTTTATTGGCGATCCGTGATGTCTGTCTAGAACCCGAAGATCGACTTAAAGACCGACTGCACGATATTGAGTACCTGAGCTTGCTGTGTAACTGAGAGAGCTGCGGTCGTGGTCCCCTGCGCCGCAGTGCTTGATGCCACCGCTTGAGCGATGTTGTCCTGCAGCTGTGCCTTGTTCGTCGCGAAGAGGAATGAATACCACGGATACGACACATTAACACTGCCGTTGCCGCCGACCTCAACATTTGCCGGGACCGTCATCGGAATGAAACCGAGGAATTTCGACGGCGCATCATACTGCACGTTCACCGATGTCGATGAGAGCTCCATGTTGCGGAGATGTGTTTCCGAGCGAAGCGTTGCGTGTGCGAAGGCCGCAAGACTGTTTTCATCTTTGACCGACTCGACGTCTGCTTCGGTCGTTGTCCCTTCGGTCGTACTCGCTTCACCTTCCTGCCCAAGCGATGAGCGATCGAAGACGATGCCCCCGTGCAGACCGACTCCTTGACCATGCTCAAGGCCGGTCTCTGAAGCATGTTCTCCTTCCTGTCCCGGATTCTGCCCCTGATCATTTGCGCCGCGACCGGTCTGGTCTTCCGTGCTTGTCCCCTGGTGGTCGCCCCCCTGCTGTTCTTGCCGATCTTGTTGTTCTTGCTGACCTTGCTGGTCCTGCTGATCTTGCTGATCACGAGACTGCTGCGCGTCTCCTTGTTCGCGATCACCCTGTTCACCGCCTACCTGCGACACCGACACACCGGTGCCGACCGACACGCCAGCGTCAAGAGAGGGCGACTGCGAGCCGTCTTGATTATCATCTGCAAGGACCGGGAGCGCTGCGGCTGCACTGAGAAGCGCTGCGATCGCCACTCCCGCTATAGCTTGTTTTTTGATCATATCTATTGTTGTGATAATTAACGCACTTACTATTCATCCAGTATACCACGGGACATTATTGACAGAAAATAACTGATGCGTTTCCCAAGACCAGAAAATATCCGAGCAAAAAGCCGAGAAGGCCGCCGGCCAAAAGAAAGAGCTTCGCGCCAAAACGTCCCGAGTCGCGCTCAAGATAGCGGAGATATTCCAATTTCTGTTCTTTCGTCAGCGCGTTGAAATGCACGCCGAAGTCCTCGTCGCTTGGCCGGAACCCGCGATATTCCGCCGGCGTCTTCTTGAGCAGTTCATTCATAGTGATAGTGTATCAAAGTTTCAGTGGGCCGATGTTTCGATCAAGCGACGCAGGTATTGAACGGGTCGATATGTTTGAGTTATGTTTGAGCGCAGAATGAGGCGCAGAAGATCGTGGGGCCCCGCAACGAAGTTATGCGCCAACGATATCGGTCTGGACTACAAACACACGAAGGAGGCGATGGAGTCGCCTTCACGCAGCTTCATCACCCGCACGCCCTGCGTCGAGCGAGAGAGAGACGGAATTTCATGCAAAGCAGTGCGGATGACCTGACCTTTTTTGGAGATGACGACGATCTCACCTGCCTGCTCGCCTTCTTGCTTCGCTTCTGCGGAGACGATGCGCGCCGCAATGACCGGACCGGTCTTGGCCGTCATGTTCATGGTCTTGATGCCCGAGCCGCCGCGCTTTTGCACCTTGTACTCGCCGGTCGGCGTCGTCTTGCCGTACCCATTGCGCGACACCACGAGGATCTCGGCGGTCTTGTCGCCTTTGCGTACCACATCGGCACTCACGATCACGTCACCCTTGCCGAGGCGCATACCGCTCACGCCGCCCGCCGCGCGTCCCATCGCGCGCACGTCGGATTCTTTGAATCGGATGCTCTGACCGTCGGAGGTCACGAGCATGATGTCGTCGCCCTTCTCAACCAAGAGCGCCGCCACGAGCGAATCGCCCTTTTGAAGTTTGATCGCAAGCAGACCGTTGCGGCGCACATCGTGGAACGCGGTCGCGTCGACTTTCTTCGCCACGCCGTGCTTGGTGATCATATAGAGGAATTTTTCGCCCGCCTTCTCCGCCTTGCGCATCGGAAGCACGGAGGTGACGCGCTCGCCGTCGCCGACTGCGAGGAAGTTCACGATCGACTTGCCTTTGGTCGAGCGCTTCCCTTCCGGCAGATCGTACATCTTGATCTGATACGCCTTGCCGATGTCGGTGAAGAACAAAAGATCAGAGTGCGTCGAGGTCGTGAGGAAGTTCGTCACGAAATCTTCTTCTTTGGTATCGAGATCGATGACGCCCACGCCGCCGCGCTTCTGCTTGCGGTACTCAGCGGGGTCGGTGCGCTTCACGTAGCCGCCCGAGGAGAGCACGAGTACCTGCTCTTCATCCGGTATCATGTCCTCCACCGAGATCGAGCCGGCCGCACTCTTTATCACCTTCGTGCGACGCTCATCGCCGTACTTCTCCACCACCGCCTGTGCTTCGGTCTTGATGAGCGCGAGCATCTTCTTCTCGCTCTTGAGGAGTGCGGTGAACTCTTCGATGAGCGCCTGCACTTCTTTGAGCTCGTCCTCGATCTTCTTGCGCTCGAGGTTGGCGAGTTTCTGAAGACGCATCTCGAGAATGGCATTGGCCTGAAGCTCGGAGAACTTGAACTTCTTGATCAAATTCGCGCGCGCATCGTTCACATCCTTCGACGCGCGAATGGTCTTGATGACCTCGTCGATCATGTCGAGCGCTTTCTTGAGGCCGAGCAAGATGTGCTCGCGATCCTGCGCTTTCGTGAGATCGAACTGCGTACGGCGACGCACGACGTCTTGCCGATGTTTGATGAACTCCTGAAGAATACTCTTCAGCGGCATCGTCTGCGGCACGCCGCCGACGAGCATGACCATGTTGAAGTGGAACGAATCCTCAAGCGGCGTGTGTTTGTAGAGCGCATTGAGCACCTTCTGTGGCTGCGCGCCGACCTTAAGCTCCACGACCACGCGGATGTCCTTGGTCGATTCATCGCGCAGTCCGCGGATGCCGTCGACTTTCTTGTCGCGCACGAGATCGGCGATGCGCTCGACAATACCCTCCGCCTTGTTGACGCGATATGGAATGGACGTGATGACGATCTGGAAATTGCCTTTCTTGTCTTCGACGATCTCTGCCACGCCGCGCGCCACCACGCCGCCGCGACCGGTCGTGTACGCATGCAAAAGATCCTTCTTGTTGTACACGACCGCGCCCGTCGGGAAATCGGGGCCGGAAATGAATTGTGTGAGATCTTCGACGGTCGCCTCCGGGTTGTCGATGAGATGCGTCATGGCATTCACGACCTCGGTGAGGTTGTGCGGCGGAATGTTGGTCGCCATACCGACCGCGATGCCGAGCGTACCGTTGAGCAAAATGTTCGGCACCGCTGCCGGCAGCACCTCCGGCTCCTTGAGCGTGCCGTCGTAGTTGGGATGCCAGTTGACGGTCTCTTTGTCGATATCGCCGAGCAGCTCCGCGGAGATCTTCGACATCTTCGCTTCGGTGTAACGCATCGCTGCCGCCGAGTCGCCGTCGATCGAACCGAAGTTACCCTGGCCGATGATGAGCGGGTAGCGCATCGAGAAGTCCTGCGCCATCTTCACCATCGCGTCATACACCGCCACATCGCCGTGCGGGTGATATTTACCGAGCACATCGCCGACCACCGCAGCGGACTTGCGAGTCTTGGCGCTTGCAGTGAGACCCATGCGATGCATGGTGTAGAGGATGCGGCGATGCACCGGCTTGAGGCCGTCGCGCACATCCGGAAGCGCACGCGCGGTGATGACCGACATGGCATAGTCGATGTACGACTCGCGCATTTCTTGCGAGATGGAGCGCGGGATGATCCCGCCGCGCATTTCTTCTTGCGGCGCCTCTGGCGCCTCGGTTGTGTCTTTCTTAGCCATACAAAAATTCCTTTATTCCTCCATTCCTTTCATTTATTACTGGTTCCCCGCAGCCGTATCGTCCGTCGTCGTCGGCACTTCGATGACCGTTGCAGCACCCACCGGAGTGGCAGTGCTCGTCGTGGTCGATCCGTCCCAATTCATGTTGCCCGCGCCGATCGAAGAGACCTCCGCCGTCAAATGACCGGCCTGCCGCGCAATGGCGGAACCGGCGTCCGCGACCGCCGCGACCAGCGACGAACCGTTGCCGCTGTTGTTGTTACTTCCCGACGACGTCGAATCGGAGATCTGCTGCGTCAGACGGACGCCGAGCGTCGAGATCCACACGATGAAAATGAAACCGACGATGATCGCAGCCGCATTGAGCGAAAAGCGGCGCTTCTCGTGCGGATGTCGTTGTCTTAGTTGTGCGATGTAACGCTTCATGGGTCTAGGTTTTAGGTTATAGCTGGTAGCTTTTAGGTTAAAACTAAAACCTAACGGCTACAAGCTATCAGCTATTTTGCAGCACGACGATCTCTCCTTCCTTCCCTTCAATATCTTTCCTCTTGAAGACGAACTTGTCGATAGGCTGCGTCGCTTCTGCCGCCGCTTCTTTGAGGAACAGTTTGAGTGAATCTTTCTGTCCAAAGCCAGCCACCTGTCCCGAGCCTGTCGAAGGATAGTGCATCGGGATTACGACCTTCGGCTCAAGCTGGACCGCACGCTTGTAGGCGGTAGCATAATCGAACACGCCTTCCCCGCCAATCGGCACGATGAGTACGTCGATCTGGTCGAGCTCCTGCTTCGCTTCGATCGGAAGATCGTCGCCGCCGAGCGCGCCCAAGAAACAAATGTGCACGCCCTCGACGATCACACTATATATAGTGTTGATCGGCTGCGCTGTGTCGTACTGCGACGGCGAGAGATAGCCGCGGATGGTCACGCCCTTCACGTCGTACTCGCCCGGACCGTTGACGACGAACGGCACTTTGTCGCCGAGCGACGCCGTGTCGACGCCGTTGAAGTCGGGATTGTTGAGCGACACGAGCACGATATCGGCGCCGAACTTGGAGACCTTGAGTTTGGATCCTTTGGACGGCGGATTGAACGCGAGCGTCAGATCGCCTTGAGATACCTTAAAACACTCCCCGCCGTGGTAGGTGATGATCATTACGCGCATTATATCACGAAAGAGGCTTCTAGCCATAGGTTTGGTCATAACCGCGAGGTAAAGGTATAGAAGGAACGAGGTACTAGAGGTAAGAAAAGGCCACGCGTTTACAGAGGGTTCCCCTCTGTAAACACTTCCATTTTCCCATCCTTCATGCTATAGTGTTTCGCATATTCATTAACAGGTGTTGTGCGGAATAAACCCCGACCAAAGATTGGTCTCGGTGTTCTTTTAAAATCGATGGGATGCTAGGCGTGGGCTGTGAGCGAGGGAGCCATACTGGTTTGGTATGGCGACGAGCGAACGGGTGCCCACAACAACGCAGACCGCGATTTTAAAAGAACACCCTTGGATGCGTCGGGACACCGTGCAGCACACATTTAGTCATATGGATACAGCAACAAGTGCGCCGCGCAAAGCGATCGCACCGGGCGAAGAAGAGGTCGTGAACGCCGCCATGGCGGCATGGGTCGAGCAGTCGAAGGAACCGCCGCGCGCCGGCGATATCGTCGAAGGTCCGGTCATTGCTCTTGACCGCACGCAGGTATATATCGATCTCCCGCCGTGGGGCACCGGTATCATCTTTGGTCGTGAGTACATGAATGCTCGCGAGATCATCAAGCATGTCTCGCTCGGCGACACGATCGCCGCGAAGGTAATCGCCTTTGACTCAAAGGAGGGTTACATCGAACTGTCGCTGAAGGAAGCACGCCAGGCGCTCATCTGGACCGAAGCGGAAGAAGCGGTCAACAACAAGACGCCGTTCGAGCTCGCCGTAAAAGAAGCGAACAAGGGCGGTCTCATCATCGAGTGGCAGGGCATCTCCGGTTTCCTCCCCGCCTCACAGCTCAAGCCTGAACATTATCCGCGCGTCCAGGACGGCGATAAGGACCAGATCCTCACCGAGCTGCGCAAGCTCGTCGGTCAGAAGCTCGTCGTCACCATCATTGGCGCACTGCCGAAGGAAGGCAAACTGATCTTCTCGGAGAAGGGCACCGGTGAAGACAAAGAGAAGAAGGCGCTCGCCGCTAACTACCAGGTCGGCGATGTCGTCGATGGCGAAGTGACCGGCATGGTCGACTTCGGCGCATTCGTGAAGATCAAGGAGGGCCTCGAGGGCCTCGTGCACATCTCCGAGATCGACTGGGGCCTCGTGGACAATCCGCGCCACTTCCTCAATGTCGGCGACAAGGTGCGCGTGAAGATCATCGACATCAAGGACGGCAAGGTCTCGCTCTCGATCAAACAGCTCAAGAACAATCCGTGGACCGACGCGGCTGAGAAGTACCACAAGGGCGACTCGGTCGAAGGCGTGGTCATCAAGTTCAACAAGCACGGCGCGCTCGCGTCGATCGAGGAAGGCGTTGCCGGTCTCGTACACGTCTCTGAGTTCGGCTCCGAAGAAGAGCTTCGCAAGAATCTCGAACTCGGCCATCGCTATCCATTCAAGATCTCGCTGTTCGATCCGAAGGAGATGCGCATGGCTCTCACCTTCGCCGGCGACAAAAAATAAGCGGCCTTCTGTGTTTGGCGCATTTCTTCGTTGAACACTCCGGTACTCCCTCACAATACGACTCAGTATTGCTCGGTTCGTTCCTCGTGTTCGTCTCGAACTGCATCCAAACACAGAAGTCCTTGGTGCGATATTATGGTCGATCGCAAACACCGCAGAAAATCTGCGGTGTTTGTTTTGTGCGAGATCAATATATATCGAAAGTCTAAGCCATTATGATTTAGCCAATAGAAAAAGCGCGCGACGAGGTCGCGCGCTTTTCTTACACTGACTCAGGAAAGATCAAGCCTGAATTCTTTTCCGTACGATGTAAAGCCGAGGCTCTCGTACCAGACATGAACTTCTGGACGCGACAGCCGCGACGTCGCGATGATCTTGTGGCAGCGATACTGTTTCGCCGCTTCGATCAACTCGCGCACCAGCGCTGTGCCGACACCTCGACCGCGCCACTGTGTATCCACGTGCACATCCTCGATGAGCCCGAATGGTGCGTCATGCAGATCGTTCCGGAGAATGTACAGGAACGCCCGACCAACCTCTTTCCCATCTTCCACTCTTGAGAATCGCAACCCGATCCCGTTGAACATTCCGCTTAACATCATCTTCTCCTCGCAAAGACCATCTGCTAGGAATAACTTGTTTGAGCGCTCAAGGTTTCTAAGAACCTGTCTAAAATCGCATGACTAAAGCAGTCATTGCGAGTGCAGCGAAGCAACCCAGAATATTTCTGGGTTGCTTCGCTGCACTCGCAATGACGGAAAGCGCGCCGGCTTCGCCGGCGCGCTTTTGAAATTTGGTTTCCACTACGTTCTACGTACTACTCTCTACGTACTACGTTCTACTTTCCC
>JAKBZO010000031.1 GCA_021839985.1 bacterium | reverse complement strand
CACGACCGTACGCAGGAGTGCGCCCTTGAGCGCCCGAATGCCATCCATGGCGGCAACACGCAGCATGCGCTTCCTTCGGCGCACTTCGCGCACATCGTATGCGCTCCTGCCTCCATTGCGTGCGATGCGGCGGTTGACGGCGCTTGGATCCTTGCCAAGCGTACGGGCGATCTCCGCACCTGCGTATCCGGCCCGCAGCATACGGGCAATGGACTGGCCAGTCTTCTGGCCTGATATGGGTATGTGACATATGGCCAGAGTATGTGCGGCCAGAGTATGTGCGGCCACAGTGCCTGTGCAATTAGCCTGCAAACCGCTGTGCAGTTAGCGTGCGAATTCACCGTGACTCACTTGCGTTTTAGTGAAAATATGGTACTGTATTACCGGCTGTGTTCTTTCCATCTCTGGATCCCGGCTACCACCTCACCTACAAACTCTTGATAAAGGGGTAGAAAATGTCTCACTCGATGGAGAAGGTACGCGATGCCGCGAAGCGTGCGCGGGAAGAAGCTGAACGGATGTTTCGGCACCTGTTCATGAGCATTCGCCGCTATTCGATGGGCGCAACCAGGATCACCTACGCCAAGCGCTTCCGCACCGGCGAATGCGTGATCGCTGCGACGATCCCGATCAGCGACAAGAACATCGCTTTGGTGCATGCAGTGGGCAGGGCGCATATGAAGTACCACTACGAGCCGCGCATCATCAATGGATTGCTCGGCCCGCGTCTCCGTGTCGCGTGGCGTTTCAAGGAGATACATCCGGAAGAATACGGACGGCTGCAGCACTACGCCACCGCCCTCGCGAAATGGGCTGAGGAAGTGTTCGGCGATCCGGCGTTCATTGCAACGTTCTCCGGCATGATCGCGATGCGCTTTGCGCTGCGACTCGACTGAGAACCTGACCGGATGTGACGGCCGCCCCTAAGAGGCGGCCGTTTTCTTTTCCATACTTTTCTTTCCCTTGCTCTTCCCTGCTTCGCTCCCTACAATGGAGACATTACTCCATCAATACAATAAGCCTCTTCCAAAAGCTCTCGAGCGCAGAGAAGAGGTCAAACAAATATATGAACGATCACCCCAACTACGAGCCGCGCCGCGTGCCGGACACTATCTTTAAGATCCACACGCACGACGCGTCGAGCACCGGGTTGTGCATGGATATTGCCTTCGCATGGAAGGATACGACGACCGCAGAGATCTTCGGCGGCAAGAAGGTTGTCGTCTTTTCTCTGCCGGGCGCATTCACGCCGACATGTTCCGGAGTGCACGCGCCGGGCTATGACAAAGCATACGATGAATTCAAAGCACTCGGCGTCGATGACGTCATCTGTATCAGCGTTAATGATCCGTTCGTGATGGAGCACTGGAGCAAGCAGCTCGGCATCGAACATGTCACCATGCTCCCGGATGGCAACGGCGACTTCACTCGCGCAATGGGCATGCTCGTCAAAAAAGAGAATCTCGGCTTCGGCATGCGCTCGTGGCGCTACAGCATGTACGTCGAAGATGGCGTCATCATCAAGATGTTCGTCGAGCCTGGGTATACTGACAACGGCTCAACCGATCCGTTCGAGGTCTCGGACGCGCAGACCATGCTTGCCTACTTGAAGGGTACGGCGGCATAATACGTCGCGATCCGTTTGGTACGAAACTAAGTTATTGAGTATGGAAAACGACTCGCATGATCAAACGAACACAACGGCGACAAAACTGAAAAAGGTCGCGGCGACGAACGCTCAGAAAAAACTAGAGCGTCGGATGCAGTACTTCCTCTCGCGCGCCGACATACTCATCGGCGGGCTGCGCCCGTGGGATGTCAAAGTTCACGAGCCCGATCTCTATCGCCGCGTCCTTACCCAAGGTTCGCTCGGACTCGGCGAAGCATACATGGACGGTTGGTTCGATGTCGAGCGTCTCGATGAATTCTTATTCCGCGTCTTGCGCTCGCATCTCTATCGCGAAGTGCGCCATGTGTGGGCAGCCAAAGCACTCAAACTTCTCGGCACACTCACGAATCGGCAGTCGATCAGACGCTCGCGTATCGTCGGCGAGAAGCATTACGATATCGGCAATGACCTCTATGAAATCATGCTTGATCGACGAATGGTGTACAGCTGCGGTTACTGGAAGAATGCGAAAGACCTCGATGAAGCGCAGGAGCATAAACTCAAACTCATCTGCGACAAGCTCGGGCTCAAAAAAGGACAGCGCATTCTTGATATCGGATGCGGCTGGGGCAGCCTCGCGAAGTACGCCGCGGAGAACTACGGCGCGGAGGTCGTCGGCATCACCATCTCCAAAGAGCAGGCGAAGCTCGCGACACAGCGCTGCCAAGGACTACCGATCGAGATCCGCGTCCAGGACTATCGCACCATGACGCCGAAGAAGGACGGCATGTTCGACCACATCGTGTCGGTCGGCATGTTCGAGCATGTGGGGCCGAAAAATTATCGAAAATATTTCAAAACCGCACAGTCGCTTCTTAAAGATGACGGATTGTTCCTGCTCCATACGATCGGGTCGACCCGAACCAGCACCGCCGATCCGTGGACCGACCGATACATCTTCCACGGTGGCATCCTCCCCACCATCGCGCAAGTAGCGCATGGCGCACACGATCTGTTCGTGCTCGAAGACTTGCACAACTTCGGCGTCGATTACGACAAAACGCTCATGGCATGGCATCACAATTTCATAAACGCGTGGCCAAAGCTGAAAGAAAAATACGATGAGCGATTCTACCGCATGTGGACGTACTATCTTTTATGCTGTGCCGGTTCATTCCGCGCGCGGCATATCCAACTCTGGCAATTCGTCTTCTCCAAAGATGGCGTGGCAGGCGGCTACCAGTCGACACGATAAGACGTGCATACTTTTCCACCTTTCGCCTCAGTGCCTCCGTGTTAGTATGGCGATATGGATCCCGTTAGAAGTTCACGGAAGCGGCAGTGCAAAGTGGACGATAGGACTCGCGATCAGTGATCATAGATAGTTCGTTTATCGATTAAAACTTCTAAACGGGATGGATATCAAAAAAGATATTGAACTCGCTGCCGAAGCGCCTGCGGTAGTGCTTGAAGAAGGCGTTGAGATGGCGGAGAAGGCGGAGAAGGCGCTCGTCTCGAAGCGTCCATTTCAACTTGCCAAAGAGTATGCCAACACGCTTGGACCCGGGCTCATCACCGGCGCCGCCGACGACGATCCCTCCGGCATCGCGACCTACTCGCAGACCGGCGCCGCGACCGGCTTCAACCTCCTTTGGCTTTCCCTCTTCTCGTTTCCGTTCATGGCGGTCGTGCAGGAAATGTGCGCGCGCATCGGCATCGCAACCGGCCGCGGACTTGCCGCGAACATGCGAACGCTCTTTCCCGCATGGACCTTGTATGTCAGCGCCATATTTTTCTTCGCCGCCAACGTGTTCAACATCGGCGCAGACCTCGGCGCGATGGCGAAGGCGATGCAGCTCGTCTTTCCGGTGCTCGATTTTTCGACGCTCGTGATCGGGTTCGTCGTCATCAGCCTGTTGCTGCAGATCTTCACCACCTACGCCCGCTACGCGCAGTATCTGAAGTATCTGACCTTCGCGCTCTTTGCGTATGTCGCGACCGCGCTCGTGCTCAACATCGACTGGTCCGACGCGCTCATGCACACCATCGTGCCGCAGATGTCATTCTCGAAGGATTCGCTTCTTCTCATATGCGCCATCCTCGGCACCACGATCTCACCCTACCTCTTCTTCTGGCAGACCTCGCAAGAAGTGGAAGAGGCAGAGTTGCGTAAACATCACGTCGTGCGCCGCGGGCGCTCGCACGAATCGAAGCATGTGCGCATCCGCACGATGCGCATCGACACCTGGACCGGCATGTTCATCTCCAACGCGATCATGTTCTTCATTATTTCCGTGTCGGCAGCGGTCTTCGCTACGCACGGCATCACGAATATCCAGACATCTGACCAGGCTGCACTTGCACTCACGCCGCTTGCCGGTCGATGGGCGACGCTTCTCTTCGCGCTTGGCATCATCGGCACTGGCATGCTTGCCGTGCCGATCCTTGCCGGCTCAGCGTCCTATGCGGTCTCTGACATCTTCGGCTGGGAGACCGGACTCTACAAAAAACTCCACGAAGCGTATGCGTTCTACGGCGTCATCATCATTGCGATGCTGATCGGTCTCATCATGAATTTCTCGGGACTCAATCCGATCCGCGCGCTCTTTTGGTCGGCGGTCGGCAACGGCATCGTCGCGCCGCTTCTCATCATCTTCATCGTTCTCATCGCCAGCAACAAAAAGGTCATGGGCGAACACGCCAACGGCATCGCCTCGAACGTTCTTGGCTGGCTCACGGTCGTCATCATGGCGGCCGTCGGCATCGCCGCGCTTGTGCTTTAAAAAAGAAAGGGTATTGGAACTCTTTTGCCACCAGCATTCTTGATTCTGTGCTGCAGTTGAGCCGCAGAACAGTTAGGGTGGAGGAATGGAACAATTTTGCCACCAAAACAAAAGCCGCACCTGTTGCCCGCAGTGCGGCTTTTCTCGTTCATGGGCAGTCCGTCGTGGTCATCGAAAGTGTAAACGTTGTCAAAAAGAATGGTCGCCTGAACGACGCATCAAAGGGTTCCGAGCGTCACTTCCCGAATGGCGAGAGATCATTCGAGCGTTCTTGCGTGATCGTACCGGCATACATGTTGCGGAGGTCTCGAGTTTCGAACGGCATGTCATCCATCGAATGCTCCATCACTTGCGCACGCTCATGACCGAAGATCGAGTTGGACCGTTCAACGGCATCGTCGAGATCGACGAGACTTTCATCGGCGGGCAGTGGCGCAACAAACCGTGGCGCATACGCCGCAAAGGAACGAAACGTGGCCATGGGACGAGCAAGCAAGCTGTATTCGGCATGCTAAGTCGGGATACCGGACAGGTCATCGCATTCCCGATACCGAACTTGAGGAGCGAGACCTTACTCGCAGCGCTTCGGGCAAACCTGGCGTCAGGCGCGCACGTGTATACCGACGGATGGAGCGGGTATTCGCACGTCGTCGATTCCTTCGTGCACGAAAAGACCGATCACCGGAGCGGGATCTATGTGCTGGGCACTGTGCACACGAACGGGATCGAAAGCTTCTGGGGGTATCTGAAGCGTCGTTTGAAAATCACGGGCGGTATTCGAGTCGAACGATTGCCGCTCTTTCTCGGCGAAGAGATCTGGCGCTTCAACAACCGAAAGCTCACGCTCGATGAAAAGGCAGAGAGACTCTATCAATTATTGGTGGCAAATTAGTTCCATTACCCTAGATTTTTACTAACACCTACCACCTCACACCTACAAGCTAATATCAAAACCCTTTCTCTTGTTCCGTTTCATCTAGGCTCTTACGTACATGAGCGAACCGAGTACATCTATAGGATCGTAGTACCATCGTCCATGAACTTACGTTCATATCGACATTCAGTTCTGTCCTCGTACGAGGGGCAGAACGTATTTCACCTTGAATCATTCCACGAGCAGCTTCCGCTACCCGTGCCTTGTTACGACTTACTCCCTGTCATCGAGCTTACCGTGATCCCACGTAACGTGGAACTTCGGGCACTCCCGACTCCCTTGAGTTGACGGGCGGTGAGTACAAGACTTGAGAACGTATTCACCGCGGTATGGCTGACCCGCGATTACTAGCGATTCCGGCTTCATGAGGTCGAGTTGCAGACCTCAATCCGAACTGGGCATACGTTTATTAGGATTTGCTCCGTGTTACCACATTGCGTCCCGTTGTCGTATGCATTGTATCATGCGTGCAGCCCAGGGTATCAGAGGGACATGCTGATCTGGCGTCATCCTCACCTTCCTCCCCCGTGAGGGGGCAGTCTCGCCTGACATATAAAACAGGCAACGAGGGTTGCGTTCGTTACCCCACTGAAGGGAACAACTCAAGCCACGAACTGACGACGACCATGCATCACCTGTCCAGCCGCCTTGCGGGGTCCAAAGTTTCCTAAGGATTTCGTCTGGATTTCTAACCCTGGTGAGGTTTTTCGTTTATCATCGAATTAAGCCGCATGATCCACCGCTTGTGCAAGTCCCCGTCTATTCCTTTGAGTTTTAGTCTTGCGACCGTACTACCCAGGCGCCTAACTTAACGCGTTAGCTTCGCCACAGAGAGGGTCGATACTCCCTATAGCCAGTTAGGATCGTTTAGGGCGTGGACTACTGGGGTATCTAATCCCATTCGCTACCCACGCTTTCGTGTTTCAGTGTCAGAAATGCGCCAGTGCACTGCCTTCGCATTTGGTGTTCCCCATGATATCAACGGATTTCACCCCTACACCATGAGTTCCGTGCACCTCTCGCACCCTCGAGCAATACCGTTTCCCTTGCATTTCCGGGGTTAGGCCCCAGAGCTTTAACAAAAGACTAATATCGCCACCTACACACCCTTTACGCCCAGTGATTCCGGGTAACGCTTGAGGCCTCTGTATTACCGCTCCTGCTGGCACAGAGTTAGGAGCCTCTTATTCATGGGGTAACGTCAATTACTTCCTCCCCCATAAAAGATCTTTACGTGCCGAAGCACTTCATCAATCACGCGGCGTCGCTCCGTCAGACTTTCGTCCATTGCGGAAGATTCTCGACTGCAGCCACCCGTAGGTGTATGGGCCGTGTCTCAGTCCCATCGGTGAGGGTCAGCCTCTCAGCTCCTCTACGCGTCGTCGCCTTGGTAGGCCGTTACCCTACCAACTAGCTGATGCGACACAGGCCGTTCAGAAAGCGGATTGCTCCTTTACCCTTGCGGGACCATCTGGAATTACCTCACCTTTCGGTGAGCTATGCCAGACTTTCCGGTACGTACCTGCGTATTACTACCTCGTTCGCCACTGTCCTTGCGGACCGTTCGACTTGCATGCCTTATCCACGCCGCCAGCGTTCACCCTGAGCTAGGATCAAACTCTATACAAAGACAAGACGGGTGTCTTGTCTACGATCACGCGTCTTGAGAGAGCGCATGATCGATTTCTCAGATGAACGGAACAAGAGAAAAGGTTCTTCTCTCTCGTCCCTGTTATTACTTGCTTGTTTGCAGACCCATGTCTGCAAACGGTGTGATCTTACGTATTATATTGTCAACGAACAGCTTTCCCGTGCAGTTCTCTCCAAAAAGAAAACTGCTGAAAAAGCAGTAAAGACAGTGTACTCGCCTTTGGTTATAAGTCAAGAGAGTCTGGGGACAGCAAAAACCCTTGCGGGGCAAGTCTAGAAATGCCCTACTCCGACGATGATGAACAGCGCAAGACTCGCGCCAATGATCGCGATGAAGCTGATGGCAAAATGTTTGAATGTCTTGTCGTACATGACTTCACTATAACATGTTCACTGCGCACGGCCCCGCCTCTTCCACTACCCACCCAGACGTAAAAAGAAGGCTTGGTTGCCAGTCTCATATCTCCATCCCCTGCGGCACCAACCCGACCATCATCGAGGTCGACGCCTCTTCCCCGTCGAGAGCACTGCACGACAGAATGAACGGGGTAGTCATCATGATCGGCGGCGAAGTGGTGGCGCCTGAATCGTCCTGCGTATTGTGAAGCGCCGTGCTCCAGGGGACGTCGGCGCTCGACAAAGAACAGCTCTCAGCCTGGACGCTCGACACACTCCAGAGGAATGGAACCGTCGCACCCATGTCCACGATCGGCGGTCCGTCGATGGTGAGTGAGGCGGCCGCAAGCGATAGGAAGCTTAGATGTAGAGGACTTGAGGTGGCTGCGTTACCTGCGACATCGTAAGCAGCCACTTCGATGGTCGTGGTCGCACGAGAGAGCGCTGTTTCGTAGGATGCAGTACTCGTGGTCGCCGCCCGCACGCCGTTTT
>JAKBZO010000030.1 GCA_021839985.1 bacterium | reverse complement strand
ACGGAGCGTTGCCGTTGGCACGACAGCTCCCACACCAGTGGTCAGTTCACTCCGGTCCTCTCGTACTAGGAGCAAGTTTCTTCAAGAATCGACGCCTGCAGTAGATAGGAGACCAACCTGTCTCACGACGGTTTGAACCCAGCTCACGTAACACTTTAATTGGCGAACAGCCAAACCCTTGGGAGCTTCTTCACCCCCGGGATGTGTTGAGCCGACATCGAGGTGCCGAACTCTGCCGTCGCTATGGACGCTTAGGCAGAACTAGCCTGTTATCCCCAGAGTAGCTTTTGTCAGATAATCTTCCACCGCGTCTAATACGGATGGTCGGTTCACTATGGCCCACTTTCGTGTCTGCTCGACATTCACGTCTCGCAGTTAAGCCGGCTTTTGCCATTACGCTATCGGCACGGTTTCCATTCGCGCCTAGCCGACCTTAATGCACCTCTCCGTTACTTTTTAGGAGAGTAGCGCCCCACTAAAACTGCCAGCCAGATACTGTCCCGACACGTTTTTTCCGCGCCGGTTAGCCCATACAAAATTACAGAGTGGTATTTCACTGACGGATCCATGACAACCAAGATCATCACTTCAAATCCTCCCACCTATGCTACGCAGCAATTCCATATGAGCAATACCAAGTTACAGTAAAGCTTCTGGGGTCTTTTCGTCTATCTGCAGGTAACCGGCATCTTCACCGGTATTGTATTTTCACCGAGCTGTTCTCCGAGACAGTTCCCCAGTCGTTACACCATTCGTGCGCGTCTGAACTTACCAGACAAGGAATTTCGCTCTTCGCTTCCTTACGCGCTGGACTCTATCTTCATCCTATTTTTTAATAGGAGCATGGCGTTTGGTCTCTCGGGATTTCAGAAATTGTGATGGCGTCTTGCGATTCATCTTCTCGACCTGTCGCGCAATAGCGCGAAGGCCGCTATCAGACAAGTGTTTTCGTTCACTCATCTGATCAATGATGCTTGCAAAGATCTCGAAATCTTCTTGCTTTGCCGTGCGCAGCTCGTGTTTCTTAAAGAACGGAACGATATGTTCTTGTAATTCAGAAACAGACCGGACACAGTAGCGATATAGATACTCGTGATGATCATCGTATCGCTTATTTTGGAATATCTTTCCACACCCAAAGTATTCCTTGAAGATCTCAAGTGCTGGCAGACTTTTCTTTCCTTGAGTTATGACGAACTCGGGAAATACCTGCCAACCGGACCGACTTGTTTTATTACGGAAGATGCTTACTGAAAAGCACCCTTCTCCGTCGGTAAAACCGACGATCCACTGCACAACTTCTGACCTTTCCTGCTTTATCATCTATGGAACAATCTTACCATAGACGCTTTAGCATATAGCCATGTTTGGATTGATCTGTGCATTACTGCACAGCAAGGTAGCTTTTGTATCTGTTTACTCTCCATAATCGTCCCAATCCTTTGCAATACTTTACGTGTAAAGTATTGCAAACCTTAGGACGATTATAGTTATCGCCGACATTGACGAGGGCTTATAACGGCCAGCATGTGCAGCACACAAGTCGCAAAGTTCATAAAGTTTTTAAAGTTCGTAAAGTGATGATCTCGCTACGCAAAATCATTTTGTGGTTCACTTTATGAACTGGGAACTTTATAACTTTACAAACTGTGTGCCACACACACCACCATTATTTGACCTTCTCGCATTGGTCAGGTGTCACCCCCTATACATCCTCTTGCGAGTTCGCAGGGAGCTGTGTTTTTGGTAAACAGTCGCCAGGGAATCTTTCGCTGCGGCCCACACATTGCTGTGCAGGCAGGCCTTATCGCTAACTTACGGCCGCTTTTTTGCCGAGTTCCTTGGAGAACACTCACTCGTTCGCTTTGGTCTTCTCGACCTGAGCACCTGTGGCGGTTTGCGGTACGGTTCCCACATGTTTAACCTTAGAAGCTTTTCTTGGGACGTCGCTTTGCAAGCTATACATGCCGAGGCATGTCTTCATCGTCGTGCATCTGAATTGCCTTGCGGCCGTCAGCGGATTTACCTACTGACATTCGTCGCACGATAAACGCAAATCCAATAATGCGTCTTGCATACTGACATCCGTCACTCCATCGAAACATGCGGGAGTCATGGAATATTAACCATGTGTCCATCAGGTCCGGCTGTCGCCATCCCCTTAGGCCCGACTAACCCTCCTTCGATCACCGTTGAGGAGGAAACCTTGCTCTTTCAGCGTGCGGGGGTCTCACCCGCATTGCGGTTACTTGTGCCTGCATTCTCACTTCTGTACGCTCCACCATGGGTCACCCCTTTGGCTTCATTGCAAACAGAACGCTCTCTTACCGCTTGACCTTCCTAAGAAGATCAAACCCTCAGTTTCGGTATCATGCTTAAGCCCCGATTATCTTCGGCGCAGAATCTCTCGATGAGTGAGCTGTTACGCTTTCTTTCAATGATGGCTGCTTCTAAGCCAACATCCTCATTGTCTAAGAGATTCCACATCCTTGTGATGCACTGAGCATGAATTTAGGGACCTTAACTTGAGATCAAGGACTCTTCTCCTTTTGTACAGTGGAGCTTAGCCCCCACGTACTTACTGCCATGTGACACAGATGGTATTCGGAGTTTGATAGGAAAAGCGAGATTTCTCCCTGTCTGTTCCTTCCAGTGCTCTACCCCCACCTGCCAACTAACATGACGCTATGCCAAAACATATTTCAGAGAGAACCAGCTATTACGTTGTTCGATAAGCTTTTCACTCCAACCCACAAGTCATCCCAGAGTTTTGCACGGCTCACGGGTTCGGACCTCCATCTGTATTTCTACAGACTTCATCCTGCTCATGGGTAGCTCACAACGCTTCGGGTCTTATGCGTACTACTAACGCGCTATTCACACTCGGTTTCCCTTCGACTCCGGAGTCTCCCCCTTAGTCATGCGCAGTACACATAAACTCGCAGGCTCATTCTTCAATAGGCACGCCGTGGCGGGCATCACGCAAAGCATGATTCCCGCGAGTTCGAAAGTTGAAAGTTTATAAAGTTTATAAAGTAGACCAGCTCAGACCGAGCGCCACTTTATGAACTTTATGACTTTATGAACTTTATGACTCGCGGCATCACACACTGTGTGATGCCCGCGCCGACTCCTTGTAGACATATGGTTTCAGAACTATTTCACTCCCCTCATCGGGGTACTTTTCACCTTTCCCTCGCGGTACTATTCGCTATCGGTCTTTGGAAGTATTTAGCCTTACCGGTTAGTTCCGGCAGATTCATCCGAACCATTCGTGTTTCGAACTACTCAAGGACATTGAAAAAGTTGTTTTGATTTCGCTTACGGGGCTTTCACCCTCTGGGGCGCCGCTTCCCAGCGGCTTCAGCTATCAAAACAATTTGTAACTTTTTGTGCATCAAGTGCACTATCAACGCCTTACTACCCCGAGAATTACTCAAACCGCTCGTTTACACGAACAGTCTGAGCAATTCTGCGGTTTGGGCTATCTTCGCTTTCGCTCGCCGCTACTGACGAAATACTTATTAGTTTCTTTTCCTCTCGGTACTGAGATGTTTCACTTCCCGAGGTACGCGAATCGCATCAAGTGCGAAACTATGAAGTGTTACTCCATAAGGTTCCCCCATTCGGACATCTTCGGATCAAAGGTTGCTTGGCACCTCCCCGAAGCGTATCGCCGCCACGCTGCGTCCTTCATCGCCTTCCTAAAGCCTAGGCATCCACCATACGCCCTTATTTATTTCTCTCCTCACTTCCCGAAGGAAGTGGCTTGAGAACCGCAATAATCTGTTGTTTATCCCGTGACGAAAATACATTAACGCCACGAGATCCTTCATGTCATGTTCTGAACATGAAGTTTTAGTTTGTTTATTGTTTTTACCCACCCACCTCCATACCCACAAAAAGACCCACCCAAGTGGTTATGTGATGGAATGTAGGAGGCTCATGTGGCCTCCAGTTATCAAAGTTCAACAGATCTATTTTTGAACGAAAAAACCCGCTTTCCGCGGGACAACGTACGACAGCCGTCGTGTGTTGATCACCGCACTGGTTTGTCGTTCATTAACATATCTGTGTACTCCGGAGTATATAGGAAGGGTGTTCCGCTGTCAACCTTTTGTTGGATGCGGCTGACCCGATCCGCCCGAGGTTGTCATAAGTAAAGAAAAAACCCTTCTGCTTCCCCGCTTTCGCGAGCAAACAG
The DNA here is from genome assembly GCA_021839985.1 of bacterium. Classification (GTDB taxonomy): domain Bacteria; phylum Patescibacteriota; class Minisyncoccia; order Phycocordibacterales; family SBAW01; genus JAKALC01. The sequence continues at coordinate 3,931 of JAKBZO010000030.1, read as the reverse complement.
AAGGGTGTACGTGGTCCTCAGCGCCGCGTTCAGGAGGAGAGGTAGTGCTGGTTCACGTTGTAGTGAAAATGATCGTGTGGCATTAAAGCCATGAAGACCCAACCGATCGGATCGTAGACATGCCATGAGGTAGCCACCTTGCGCTCGACTCCACGATGATCGCGGATGCGCGAGATGAATGCGTGACCGTTCACGGGCAGCATGCCGTCTTCGCCCTTCCCCTGCAGACCAACCACATATAGAAGTTGTCCGAAGGTGATGACGTCGAGGTGCCCCATGATCTCCCGTTCCGGAGCCTCATCGAATTGTCGGAACGTTCTCAACTGCGCGCGCTTCGTGCTCGGCTCGATCTTAGAAGAAAACTCGAGCCGGACATTCTCGCAAATACGGGCGATCTGGATCGGGGCGTCGGGCGACGTGCTCTCCACCAAGTATTCCGAGACGATGAGTGGCGGAATTGCCGGGACGTCTTGCGCCTGCAAGGACAAGAGCGGTCCTCGTATAAGGCTGCTCATGTCTTGCCCCGCAACTAATTGCAGTGCCATGGCGACCTCCTTTGAGAAGAACTGCTTGGCGAAAGTAAACACCGCGATCGAAAAGTTGTCAACCAAGAGCAGGCGGGCACTCTTCCTTGCTGGTATGATTCATATTATATGGAGACACGACCAACTACCGTGCCCGCATCGCGGGCATTACAAACGATCCCCACTCTGTCGTTCGAGGATACACTCACTCGCCTCCAAACGAGACCGTCCGGACTCACGAGCGCGGAAGCCCTAGAGCGTGTGCGTCGCTTCGGACAGAATTCCATAAATGGCCGGCACGCGAATCTCCTCACTATCGTGCTGCGGCAGATCACCGGCAATCCGCTCATCATCGTGCTGGCGGTCGCCACCTTCATTTCATTCCTGCTCGGTCAGCACATCAGCTCGTATTACATCTTCGGACTCATCGTCGTGAGCGTCATACTCGGCGTGTGGAATGAGTACGGCGCCGAGAAGACGGTCGAGGCACTTCTGCGGAAGATCTCGCCGACCACCGCCGTGCTGCGCAACGACGAGCGCACCGAGATCCCGGTCACCCAAGTGACCATCGGCGATATCGTTCTCCTATCCCGCGGCAGCATCGTTCCTGCCGACCTGCGTCTTATCGAAGTGCAAGAGCTCCAGATCAACCAATCGGCGCTGACCGGCGAATCAGCTCCCGTGTACAAGACCGCCGACCCGCTAAAGACATCGTCAGACGACATCACTGAACTGGAGAACATTGCATTCATGGGCACATCGGTCGACGCTGGCGCGGGCAAAGGCGTGGTGGTGCGCATCGGAAAAGATACGGCGTTCGGTAAGATCGCACAGCATGCCATGTATGCCAAACCGCAGACCGAATTCGAAAAAGGCCTCTCGCAGTTCGGTTCCCTCTTGGTGAAAGTGATCCTGATATTCACGGTTGCGATCTTCGTCATCAACGGCGCGCTCGGCCACCCGCTGCTTGAATCGCTCCTCTTTGCGCTCGCGATCGCGGTCGGTCTTACGCCAGAGCTTCTGCCGGTCATCGTCACGATCTCGCTCTCACACGGCGCCGGATTGCTCGCAAAGAAAGGCGTCGTCGCAAAACAACTCATCGCTATCGAAGACCTCGGTAATATGGATGTACTGTGCACCGACAAGACCGGGACGCTCACGGAAGGTTCGATCGAACTCGTCGACTTCATCGACAAGCACGGCAAGCAAGACCCCTCGGTACTCCTCGCAAGTCTTTATTGCAATAATGCGGTCGTCCATCGCCGTATCAGCGGCAGCTCGATCGACACCGCCGTATGGCACTACGCGCTCAAACATCATATTCATCCTGACCCGCACGCCACTAAACTCCACAGCGAGCCGTTCGATTTCTACAAGAAAGCGATGTTCAGCGTCACAGAAGAGAACGGAAAAACGATACTCCGCGCGAGCGGCGCGCCAGAATTCGTCCTCGACGCCTGTAAACAAGGAAAAGATATGGACATGCTCCAGAAGCTCTATGCATCAAAGAGCGCCGACGGACTTCGTGTCATCGCGATCGCAGAAAAGCAGGTGACGCGCAAAGATGCCTACACTTGGGATGATGCGTCCGGTCTGACCTTCGTCGGTTTCCTGACCTTCCTCGACGTGCCGAAACTCTCCGCGAAAGAAGCGCTCGCCGATCTGCAGCGGCTGAACGTCGACGTGAAGATCATAACGGGCGACAATGAGATCGTCACCGAAAAGATCTGCCGAGAAGTAGGCATGGATATCATCGGCATAATGCAGGGCAGCGACATAGAAGCGCTCTCGGACGAAGAGCTCGCGAAGCGCGTGGGCGGCGTTAATGTCTTCACGCGCACCAACCCGGAACAGAAGATGCGCGTCGTGAAAGCACTGCGCGCGATCGGACACACCGTCGGCTACTTGGGCGATGGCATCAATGACATTCCTTCGCTGCGCAATGCCGACGTCGGCATCTCGGTCAACACCGCGGTCGACGTGGCGAAAGATGCTGCCAGTATCGTACTCCTCTCAACGGGTCTCGACGTGATAGCTGAGGGCATCAGCGAAGGGCGCAAAACATTCGCCAACACTATTAAATATATTCTGATGGGCACCAGCTCGAACTTCGGCAATATGTTTTCCGCCGCCGGCGCTTCATTCTTCCTTCCCTTCCTTCCGATGACGCCAGTGCAGATCCTCCTCACCAATGGCCTCTACGATCTCTCGCAACTCAGCATTCCGACCGACCGGGTCGATGATGAATCGCTAGTAAAGCCGCGGCATTGGGACATCAGCTTCATACGCGACTACATGGTGTTCTTCGGACCCATCAGCTCGCTGTACGACTTCTTGACCTTCGGCGTGCTGATCTATTTCATTCACGCGCATACTGCCCTGTTCCAGACCGGCTGGTTCATCGAATCGATGGCGACCGAGATCTTGGTCGTCTTCGTCATCCGAACATCACGCACGCCGTTCTTCAAGAGCCGCCCGAGTGGGTGGCTTGCCGGCACCTGTCTCGGTATCGTTCTCGCTTCCGTTCTTTTGCCATTCTCGCCGTTTGCCGCCAGCCTCGGCTTCATGGCGCCTCCGCCGCTGTACTTCCTCCTGCTGGTCATACTGGTATCGACCTATCTTTTGCTGGTTGAAATACTCAAGACGCGCTTCCTCAAGAAACGCTACATACTCTAGCAGCGCCTAGACCGAGGACATTAAAAACCGCCGGCTGATGCCGGCGGTTTTTGTGTGAAATGAAGATCTCGTGAATTAGTGATTCTTCATATTCTCGCGCATACGCTCAAGCGTACGTGCTGCAGACTCCTGGCCACCGAGGCCGAATGCGAGACCGAAAGCAAGCGAGAGAGCGACCACCACGCCCGTGAAAAGCGTCTGGAGAATACCTGCTGCAATACCGAGCTGCGAGAGCGCCGCGATGATCGCGATCGCCCAGATAGCCCAGCGTGCCACGAGGCCGACAAAGCCGGCCGAGACGACGCCCGCTGCGCGCGCGCTGCCGACGACGACATTCTGCATGACTTCAGCGAGCACTGCTGCAACCAAGAGGATGAGGACCGCAACGATCACCTGCGGCAAGTAGAAGAGCACGATCTGGCTAAGGAACATGGTCACCTGTGTGAGACCCATCACCTCAAGCGCGGCGAGAAGGAACACGACAATGACGAACCACTTCACCAGCGCGCCGAGGAAAGCGCCTGAGTCGAGGCGGTAACCGGCGCGCGTCATGACTTCGTCGACGCCTGCGCTCTTGAGCGCATGATCAACGCGGAGCGCGCGAATCACCTGTGCGACGACCTTACCAAGGACGACACCGATCAACCAACCGATGATAAAGATAATGACCGCGAACAAAAAGCTCGGAATGAATGCAACGACCCCGTAGAAGAGGTTCATGAATGACTGCT
>JAKBZO010000029.1 GCA_021839985.1 bacterium | reverse complement strand
ATGCTCGCACCGCCGCCCGTGAGTACGACGCCGGCAGGGAGGAGCTCGTCTTTGTTTATCTTTTTCAAATGCGCTTCGATCGGCTTGAACATCGCGGTGATGCGCTTGCCGACGATGTCATCGACTTTTTTCTTCGGATACGGAGAGCCGAGCACCGCGCCCATCTTCAGCTGCTCCGCTTCTTCAAGCGGGATCTTGAGGCCGAGCGCCAGGTCGCCCGCGATGTCGGCGGCGCCGGTCGGGAATATCTTCATGGAAATAGGCGCATCGTCTTCGAACACCGCCATCCCGAGCGTCTCAGCGCCGATGTTGGCGAGCATGCAGCCGACGCGCTTCTGCGTTTTGGTAAGCGTCACGAAGCTGGCGGCAAGCGGGCTGGCGATGACATCTTCAACTTCGATGCCGGCGCCTTCGACCGCCTCGACGAGATCGGCGACGTGCTTCTCTGGCACCGTGATGAACAGAGTTTCGACTGCAAGGCGCATGCCTTTCATGCCGGAGGGATCCTTGCCGAGCACTTTGGTGCCGTCGACGCTCCAGCGCAGGGGAATGCGATGGATGATGCGATTGTTCTGCAGACGCACCGGCGCAAGGGCTGCTTGGCTGGCTTCCAGCGCGCGCTCCATGTCGCGCGGCGTGATGATCGCGTCGCCGCGCTCGACGACCGCTTCGCCACGACTGGTCGTTTCATCGAGTCCTTCGTCGCCCATGCTGAGATAGGCGCTCCCGATCTTGATGCGTGCACCGCCGGCGGCTTGCATGACGGCAGCGCGCACGGCGCGTGCGGTTTCCGGCACAGAGATGGTATAGCCGCGGCGCATGCCTCGGCTCTCCGCGTAGCCGGTGCCGAGTATGCGCGGCGGCTGGCGGACATCTTCGTTGCGGCTGGCGATGACCACCTTCACTTGATAGGTGCCGATGTCGATGCCGACCGCTATTTTAGGTTGTGCCATAGAGTTTACGTGTGTGGGTTTGTAAAAATCGCGAACTGCGTCGTTGCGGGCGCCCGCCTCGCTCATCGCCGTACAACTCAGTACGTCTCTTTCGCTCGCAGCCCGCGCCCAGCATTTCACTGATTTTTACAAACTCACCTGTGCGAGAAGCCATGGTTGAGCGCGGTTTGGTGGTCAATAGCCAAAACGCTGCGCAACCTTATCCTCTTCATTATCCATCATATCGCTATGTGCGTAACCTTTCAAATGCAGGAGACCGTGGATAAAGAGGTGAGCGAGAAAAAGTTCGCCGTTCTTGTACCCGTATTCGTGCGCTTGTGCGCGTGCGGTCGCTGGACACAAAAATATTTCTCCCGAGTTTTTTGAGAGAGGGAAGGAGAGCACGTTGGATGCTTTGTCTTTGTGCTTGGTCTCGCGCGTCACCCTGCGCGCTTGCGCAGGCTGCAGAAGGGCGAGCGAAAGATCGTAGTCTTTGCCAAGAACCTGATCCTTTATTTTCCCAAAGGGGATGGCGGGTGTTGCACCGCGAGTTTTGTTGAGGAGGGAAAAGCTCATAGCTGATAGGTGTTAGATTGTAGGTTTTAGTTGGCAGGCCGCAGCTCTTTTAGTATAAACCGATTCGTGCCCGCCGAAGGCGGGCACGAATCGCTAAAAGCTACAACCTAAAAGCTACCAGCTATTTTCTTCCGCGCTGTCGTGGAGCCTGCTCCTGCATCTTGCCAAGCTTGATGAGCTCCTTGACCTCTTCGCGCCGTGCGATGACCTTGAGCGTCTGGACGCGCTTAACGTTGCGCGACTTATCGCGCGCGCGGTAGCGGCCGCCACGAACCTTCTGAATAAGGCCGGTGCCCTGCACACGCTTGCTGAAGCGACGAATAAGCGAAAGGGTCGATTCGCCGTCGTTGCGCTGTACTTCTGCGTTTATCATGGGGAAAGAATAGCATAGAGCCGCTCGGGACGCAATATCATTGACAGAAGTTTATAATTATGTATTTCTGTGCCCGATGCCTTACGGGCGGCTGGAAACAGTCGGAGATCGTAAACAAACCAATGTGAGGTGAGAAAATGGAAAGTCTGAAAAGAAACGATGACGATGATTCGCCTGTGCCAATGGTCATTTTCCTGGTGTGGGCATCCTTCCTGTTATGGATCGGCATTCGGCATGATCCAGTGGACAAGGGAGTGCCGATCGCTGGCGCAAGTACGCAACACCAGCAGGCGATGGGGCAGAAGATCCTCGCCGCAAAGTCGGGCGATATCCTCATTAACAAAGAGGGGAGACTCTACGTCCTTGGTTGTGGCGGTACAGTCGTCGATAACCACTTCAATTGCGGTACGTTGGCTTGGGATCTGACGAACTGCACGCATGCTCCCAAAGACTACCTTCCGTACTTCGCTTCGCAGGCATACAACATCGTCCCTCAAGACGATGTAGCAGCGTATGCGAAAGCGGCGGCCTGCATGTTGCGGAGGCGCTCCGTCATCATCGACGGTCCGGCGTCCAGCTGCTTCACCTGCGATTGATGGCAGAGCCTGCAAGACAAAAGCTCGCGAACGACTACGTCGTTCGCGGGCTCATTCTTTTCATATTTTTCTGTCCTCTGCCAACTGCTTTCTGCCTACTGATTCACACCTTCATCCCGCGCAGATATTTGGAGAGTTCTCCGATCGGCACTGCCGTCTGCGACGAGTTGGAGACGCGGCGGACGATCACCGTGTGGTCGCGCGCTTCGCGCTCGCCCATGATGAGCACGAGAGGAACACCGGTGCTTTCTGCGGCATGCAGTTGGGGCGAGAGTCGCGTCGTATCGAATGACTGCGCGATCGGAATGTGAGCGTGGCGCAGGGTATCGACCACCGCGAGTCCGCAGAGCTTCGCATGAATGCCGAGCTGGATGAAATACAATCGCGGCGGCGTGATCTCTGCTTGAACGAATGCGGTGCGCGGCAGTTTGTGTTTGGCAAAGAAGATGCTGCTGTGGACGGTCGGATAATCGCGCCGATTCACGAGGCGCGCGACATGATCGTCGAAGCGACCGCCCATACCGCCGCGGACCACGTTGTCTCCTTCGCTTTCGTCGAGATCGATGTGGAAAGCGATGCGCGCTTCGCGGTCGTCGCCGCGCAAGGTGTCGTCGAGTTCGTAAGGGACCTCGATGTTCTCAAGGTGTTCGAGCAATTCTTTGAAGTGCGCGCGGCTTCGCTCCGAGAGGAAATGCACCGAGCGCGGCGCTTCTGCAAGCGCGTCTTCAGCGAAGCAGGCTTTCGAGTGGTAGAGATGCGACGGCTGCTCAATGATGGCGCGGCGCTCCGCCTCGTGTGCCGGGTTGTCGTGCTCCGTGGCAAAACGGCGTCGCACGAACGCGGTGAGTTCGCGCGCGTGCCGCTCGCGCGAGTCGCGATCGCCGAAGGCGTTGATGCGCACGCGCACGATCGGTGCACCCCATTCTTGAAGGATCGCGACGGTCGTCTTGATGACGATCGTGTCGCCGAGCGCCTGCGGAACGTTCGCGACATGCAGATCGAACGAGCCGGTGTCGCGCGCATTGAGGCCCTCCGGCATGGCGCTCGGGGTCGGCGAGGCGAAGTAAGCGAGCACCGGCTCGCGATCGCGCATGGACGGCGAGCCCGCGCAGACACGCACCGCGTGATCGAACGTCGGCAGTGCGCGGCCGACGACCGACTTGAATCCTTGCGGATCGACGTCGCGAAGCGGCTTGAACCCGTAATACCCTGCAACGGAACCAGCGTGAGCGATGAATTCTTGCGGCGTTCGGTTCATGTCTGTCTCGTTTTCAAAATAGTTAATAAGGAGTTGTGGACGAGGACGAAGCGGCGACCAGAGTGGTGGAGTCTACGCTGCCGGGCCAGAGCGAGATCGCGGAGAAGGGCAGGAGACGCAGCGCGACGTGGCCGATGAGGTTGCTTGCCGGTACCGGTCCCCAGAAACGGCTGTCGGACGAATCGGGGCGATTGTCACCCATCACGAAGTACTGGTCGGGGCCGAGCGCGACCGTCTGGTCAGCGCCGTTGCCGCGGTTGGTGAGATAGGATTCATCAAGTACTTCGGTCGAGCCGTCCGGATGCGTGATCGAGACGGAGTCGCTCGTGATGTGGACGGTCTCGCCCGGCAGACCGATCACGCGTTTGATGAAGAACTCAGATGGATTGCGCGGATAGCGGAAAATGACCACGTCGCCGCGCGTAACCGGATGAAAGTGGTAGGAGAGCTCATCGATGATGAGATACTGTCCGGTGTGGAACGTCGGTTCCATCGATGCGCCGGAGACGATGAACGGCTGCGCGACCCACAAGCGGATCGGGACCACGACGACAAGTGCGATAACAATGAATTTGAGGAGTTCAACGAAAAAATTTTCTTTTCGTTCTTCAGGCATGCCACTATTGTAGTCGTGTCGGTGAACAATGCAAGTTTTTCGCGTGTGGTATAGTTCTTGCATGTTTACGATCGTCGGTCTCGGGAACCCGGACAGCGAGTACGAAGGCACTCGACATAACGTCGGGCGCGACGTGTTGCGCGCCGTTGCGAAGAAGAGCGGGATCGTGGAGTGGAAGGAGGATAAGAAGCTGCGCGCGCTTGCGGCGAAGGGGGAGTTGTATGGCGAAAAGGTGCTGTGCGTGTTGCCGGAGACGATGATGAACAACTCGGGGGCGTCGCTGAAGCCCATTGCCTTTGCCAAACCGACCACAAAGCGGCCGTATCTGCCGCTTGTCGTGCTGCATGATGATCTCGACCTGCCGCTTGGCGTGGTGAAGTTGTCGGTAGGGAGCGGCTCGGGCGGTCATAAAGGCGTCGAATCGATCCAGAAGGCACTGCGGACACGCGACTTCATCCGCGTGCGCATCGGCATCTCGGGTAGCACGCCCTCCGGCAAGCTCAAGAAACCTGCAGGTGAGGAGAAGGTGATCGACTTCGTGCTCGGCGCGTTCAAGAAGACGGAGGAAGACAAACTCAAGGCGGCGCGCGCGCTCTGCGCGCGCGCCCTCGAGCTCATCCTGACCGAAGGGTTCGCGAAAGCGCAGATGGAAGTGCATACGAGCAGGGGAAAGTAGGACGTAGTACGTAGAACGTAGTGGAAACCAAATTTAAAAAGCGCGCGGGCAAGGCCTGCGCATTTTAATTTACACATACTCACCGTTGTGGTGCTGTGCACTCAGTCAGTTTTTTAGGAGACAGCCATGTCTGTCATCAGTATCGCTGAGGTTAAGGCGAAGCAAGAGAAGGAAAGAAAGACTGCGGTCCGAAGGTGGCGCAGATATCGTTGGCGCCACATCTGGCAGTGGAGGTCCGGACCGCACGTGGCTTACCATACTTACCACTGCGATTACTGCATCTTTCTGATCTCGTCCGGGGAGGAGTATGAACGGGAGATCTGGGCGATCAATGCATGGAAACGTTTCTTCACCAGGCGTCGTCACTATCCGCAGTGCTACGGTCCTTCGGAAGACGAGGATCGCGAGATACGCGAGCAGATCGAAAGGGACCGGGAACGAGAACGTGCCGCAGAACAAGCGGCACGAAAGGAAGCGGCATAGCGACCGCACGCACCACCCCCCTGCAACTGTTCAAGGTTGCAGGGATTTTCATATCACAAAAGCGCGCGACCTCGTCGCGCGCTTTTTCTATTGGCTGGCTTAGACTTTCGATATACATCGATCTCGCACAAAACAAACACCACAGATCTTCTGCGGTGTTTGCGATCGATCATGAATGTCGCCCGAGAACTTTCAGATCTGGATGAGATGCGACGTTAAGAGCGAGAAGCGGAGCGAGCAATACTGAGTCGTATTGTGAGCGAGCATCGCAGCTCTTAACAAGCAGACCGCCAGATATGGAAGTTCTGTGCTACTTTTTGTCGCCGGCGAAGGTCAGCGCCATCCTCATCTCCTTCGGATCGAACAGCGAGATCTTGAACGGATAGCGCTTGCCGAGCTCGATATTCTTGCGAAGCTCTTCTTCGGAGCCGAACTCAGAGACGTGTACGAGACCGGCAACGCCTTCTTCGATCGACGCGAGCGCGCCGTGCTTGTTGAACTTGATGACCACGCCTTCGACCGAGTCGCCCTTGTGGTACTTCTCAGCCGCGTCGGTCCACGGATTGTTCTTGAGCTGCTTGATCGAGAGCGAGACCTTGCCGTCCTTGATGTCGATGATCTTCACGCGCACTTTGTCGCCGACATTGAGGAAGTGGCGCGGGTTGTCCACCAGACCCCAATCGATCTCGGAGATATGCACGAGGCCCTCGAGGCCCTCCTTGATCTTCACGAATGCGCCGAAGTCGACCATGCCGGTCACTTCGCCGTCGACGACATCGCCGACCTGGTAGTTAGCGGCGAGCGCCTTCTTCTCTTTGTCTTCGCCGGTACCTTTCTCCGAGAAGATCAGCTTGCCTTCCTTCGGCAGGGCGCCAATGATGGTGACGACAAGCTTCGTGCCGACGAGCTTGCGCAGCTCGGTGAGGATCTGATCCTTATCGCCGTCCTGGACGCGCGGATAATGTTCAGGCTTGAGCTGTGAGGCGGGGAGGAAACCGGAGATGCCCTGCCATTCGATGATGAGACCGCCCTTGTTCGCTTCCTTTACCGCGAGCTCGAACGGCGTCTTGTTGTTGACCGCTTCTTCCGCTTCGGTCCAGATGAGCGCCTGGCGCGCTTCCTTGAGCGACAGTTCGATATAACCCTCCTTCGAGTCGAATGCGATGACCTTCGCGGCGATCGTGTCGCCGAGCGAGACATGCTTGATGATCTCGCGAGCGTTCATGTACTCACGACCAAAGATGATACCGGTGCCCCACGGCGGGAGATCGATATATACCTGCGTGCGGTCAAGAGCGATGACCGGACCTTCGACGATATCGCCGGCGCGCGGCGGTTCTTTCGACTGCTCGACCCATGCCGCCATGGCAGCGTTCACGACCTCTTCTTCGCCCGGTGCGATCGCTTTGCGCGGCGCACTTGTTGCTGTATCCATATGACTAAATGTGTACGAAGCAGTATTCCGATGCACCCAAGACTGCCATTGATCGGGGGTTATTCCGCTGCGTACCTGTTAATGAATATGCGAAGCACTATAGCATGAAAGGATCAAAATTCAAAGATTCCTCCTACCTACTTGGAAGCTTCGCTTCCAAGTAGGGATTCGGCACGTCTCAAAAGAAAAAACCGCGATCGCCCCGGATAAAAGGGGACGATCGCGGCTCTGGCCGACGGGGCTGTGCTCAGGTGAAGTCGGTGTCTGGGTGTGCAATCCGCCACGCGTTTCTTGCTTTGTACGCCATGGCAATGCTGATATCGGCAGTGATGCCAGAGATCATCTTGTCATCCTCCGAATCGACACCGGAACAGGCGACGGCGATCTCTTCACGCCTCACACCACCCCAGTAATGTGTGTCGCCCTTAATGATGAGGTGGGCGACCGAATCGGTTCCGCCGAAGTTGCGCTTGTGCCAAAGCTGGAGCGCCTTGCACTGGGCTATGTTGGCGTAGTCGCGCCGCCAGGTATCCCGGTCGCCGTGAGTGTACTCGGCTAGGACGTGCGCTTGGAGCGGATAGTTGGGGAACTTTCCGCTTTCGTATTCCATCGCCGGCACGATCATGACGATATGGAACGTGTCTCCTTTGAGACCGCCCCTAGCCATGGCGGTTTGGGCGGCGAGCGCCATGGCTTTTTCGGCGATCTCTTTGGTGAGGAATGCGGGGAGTAGCAGTTCGGACATGAGAGCCTCCTGTGGTTGGTTGCGGAACAAGTTGTCCAAGTTCCATACAATCATATTCTTTGGCACTTGTCAAACAGCTTCACTTAGAGGCCGGGCCTCCAAGTGGGGGCACCCGAAAACCCATGCAAAAAACGTCGCAGCGTGGTATTATTGAGATGCAATGATCATCACCTACCACGGCGGGGAGTGTTTTAAAGTATCTCAAGGCGATCTGACGCTCGCGTTCAACCCGCCGTCCAAAGAATCCAAACTCAAGGTCTCCAAGTTCGGCGCCGATATCGTGCTCGTGTCGCTCAACAACCCCGACTTCAATGGCGTCGACACGGCGTCGCTCGGCGACAAAGTACCGTTCGTCGTCAACGGTCCGGGCGAGTACGATGTGAAGAGCGTGACCATTCGCGGCTATCTCTCGCCGTCGCAGTACGACAAAGCGCAGCCGATCAACACTATATATAGTGTGATCGTCGAAGGCGTGCACATCTGTTTCTTGGGCGCGCTCGGCGGTGACGATCTTCCGATCGAAGCGAAGCAGGAGCTCGATCAGATCGATGTCCTCATCACGCCGATCGGCGGCGATGGCGTGTTCGATTACGCTACTGCCTACAAGCGCGCGGTCCAGCTTGAACCGAAGGTCGTGATCCCGATGCACTTTGGTATGACAAGCGGCAACAAGGACGCGCTCAAACTGTTCCTCAAGGAGGCGGCGGCGGAAGCGACGCAGCCTATCGACAAATTCGTTTTCAAGAGGAAAGATATTGAAGGGAAGGAAGGAGAGATCGTCGTGCTGCAGAATAGCTGATAGCTTTTAGGTCTAACCTACAAGCTAAAACCTAAAACCTATGAAGCGTTACATCGCACAACTAAGACAACGACATCCGCACGAGAAGCGCCGCTTTTCGCTCAATGCGGCTGCGATCATCGTCGGTTTCATTTTCATCGTGTGGATCTCGACGCTCGGCGTC
>JAKBZO010000005.1 GCA_021839985.1 bacterium | reverse complement strand
GTGCGATCTCACCGAGAACGAGCTCGATGGTGTGGCGCGACGAATCGTTAGCCGGGATCGCATAGTTCACGACGCTCGCATCACAATCAGAATTGATGAGTGCAACGACCGGAATGCCGAGCTTGGCTGCCTCCGCGATCGCTGTCGCTTCTTTGCGCGAGTCGACGACCACCATTGCCGACGGCGTCTTCTCAAGGCCGCGCAGACCGCCGAACATAGCATCCAATTCTTTCTCTTCGCGCTCAAGGAGCAGTCGTTCGAGTTTGGTGAACTTCGCACCCTCGCCCTTCTCGCGCATATCGGTAAGCTCCTGAAGGCGCGCGAGGCGCTTCTTGATCTCGCTCCAGTTGGTGAGCGAACCGCCGATCCAGCGACCGATCACGAACGGCTGATTGAGGCGACGAGCGACGCGCTCGAGAGCGCCGCGCGCTTCCGGCTTGCTGCCGACGAAGAGCACGGTCTCGCGCTTTGCGGCCGCGGTCGTGAGGAAAGCGAGCGCTTTCTCCATCATGGCAGACGTCTGTTCAAGGTCGAAGATCTCGACGTTGCCCTTGCTTCCAAAGATAAAACGACGCACTGACGGATGGCGGCGAGATTTCGCATAGCCATAATGTGCGCCAACTGAAAACAGTTTATCGATAAGCGGATTTGTCTTTTCGGTCATGATGGACAGATTAGCACAAGGTTGTTCGAAGCACAACATGCTTGACAAGTTATATAAATATATGTAATCTGTCTGCAGTCTTGTTTTTTGGAAGGAACTGCAAAATGAAGCTCAATGAGATCATTCATATCGTGGATGGGCACCTTCAACTGCCCGTGATCACGCTAGCAAAAAAGAAACGTCGCGTAGTGCTTATCGGCATGATGCACATCGCGCCACTCGTCTTCTTTGCTGAGGTATCACGGAGACTGTTCGAATACGAACGCGCAGGGTACCAAGTGTTGCGTGAGGCGATTGATCCAGAGCCAAACCTTGGATCATCGGACGCAAGGCGCATGCATAAGCGGCTTATGTTCAAGATGGCCAAGCTTGTCAGACGGCTTCGAGACCTCAAGATCGGATCACAGACAGACCGCATCCCTATTCAAGCAACATGGGTGTCATCCGATATGGCGACGGATCAAATATGCCGCGAGGTACCGTCGCTGTACAATATAGACGAGATGATCCGACGTATAGCTCGGTTCGACTATGCGATCGAAAACCCGAAGAGGTGGGTCAAGCAGGCCGTGATCGAGCCCATACTTCGTGGAGTCGAATACGAACCTCATCCCGTAATCGTCAACAGGCGAGATGAAATTGCAGCTACGTCCATCATCCGCCATGCCGAGCATGACAACGTTGCAACATATTGGGGCGCAGCACACATACCTGGCATCTCGCAACGGTTGCTCGACGCCGGCTTCACCGTAGAGTCAACAGACTTGCTGCCAACGTTCGCACTGTCGGACTATGAGTAGATGTTCGTTGGTTCCAACCGGATGCACGCATGTGCATCCGGTCTTTTTATTGCATTACTCGTCAACATCCGGTTCTTCGGAAAAGCCGCCGGTCTGGCTTGCCCCCTCGAGCGCCTGAAGGATGGCGTCGATGCCGCCCGTCATGATCGCGGGAAGATTGTGCCAGCTTTCCTTGATGCGATGATCGGTCACGCGGTCCTGAAGGACATTGTAGGTGCGGATCTTCTCAGAGCGGTCGCCGGAGCCGATCTTGTCTTTGCGCTCAGCAGCGTTCTTCGCTTCTTCTTGCTCCTCGTGCAGGCGTTCGAGTTTCGCCATGAGGAGCGCCATCGCGTGGAGTCGGTTCTGTGCTTGAGAGCGCTCCGAGGTCGATCGCGCATCAAGACCGGTCGGACGGTGGATGAGGCGCACCGCGGTCTCGACCTTGTTGACGTTCTGTCCGCCTGCCCCGCCTGAGCGCGAGAGCTCCATCTCAATATCTGCCGGGCTGACCTCGATCTTCGGTTTCTTGCGGATCGGGAAGACGGCGACCGACGCGGTCGACGTGTGCACGCGGCCGCTCTTTTCAGTAGCAGGAATGCGCTGCACACGATGCACGCCGGTCTCGAACCGCATGATGCGGTAGGCGTCCCGGCCATGCATTTCGATGATGACTTCTTTATACCCGCCGAGGTCGGTCTTTGATTCAGAGAGGGTCTTGGTGGTCCACCCATGCGCGTCGGCGTAGGCGCCGTACATGTGCGCAAGCTCTTCAGAAAATAACGCCGCTTCTTCCCCGCCGGCACCAGCGCGGATCTCCATGATGAGCTCGTTGGGAAATTCTTCTTCGGCGCGGTCCTGCTCAAGGATCGCATTCATCTGAGCAATGAGCGCATCTCGCTGCTCTGCGATCCGTGCCAGATCTTCGCGCGCGAGCGTACCCATGTCGGGGTCCTGCGCGAGTTCCGCGATCTCTTGTTCCTCCGCAAGCACACGCTCAAGCTCGACCGCAAGATAGGCGGTCTTTTGATTTTCCTTGTAGCGGGCGATATCCGCAGGAGTGTTCATAGGTTGAGACATACAAAACCCGCGCCGCTTCGCGGCGCGGGCTGGATGTATCTACTTGGTCTTCTTCGAAGCGCGTGATTTGAATTTCTCAACGCGACCGGCGGCGTCGAGGGTCTTCTCATTGCCGGTGTAGAACGGATGGCACTGGCTGCAGATCTCTACCGACTGCGCCTTCTTGGTCGCACCAACCGGAAAGACCGCGCCGCATGCGCAGGTGATGGTCGAGTCCGTTTCGTACTTGGGATGAATATCCGTTTGCATATCGCACAGATTAGCACGGGCCGCCTGGTCGCGCAACCCCATCAGTAGGTTTTGCCGTCGTCGCAGGCGCCCGCACCATTCTGTGGATAACTCCTTGCGCCAATTAAGCCGGTACTATATGATGAATGTACCCAACGCACCTATTTTTAGGACTGGCGCTTGGGAGTACGCCCTTCAACAACTGTCGCCTTAAGGAGAAACCCGCATGAAAACACGGCAACCGTTCGTCATCGTCGCCAAGTGCAAGAAGCTGTCCGCCAACCGCGCCCTGGTCATGGCCGCTGGCGAGTCCAACTCCTCGAACGGCTCCGCGGCGCAGTAACCGGCCTCCGGTACTGCTCGCAAGAGCGCAACACCGCCCCCAGCACAGCACGTGCTGGGGGCAATTCTTTTGTCTTAAAAACCGCCCGTCGTCCGACGGGCGGTTTTTAAGTAGACCTCCTTCAAAAGTTCTCAGATGCAAGGCGCGGGCGAGGAGCGAAGCGAGCCGTATTCAATATACGGTGAGTGAGCACCGGAGCCCGCAACGCAGCAGGTGAGACTTTTTGAGAGGTCTAGTGCCTATTAGTTCGTCTCCTTCTTTTCCTTGCGGAGCCCTTTGCGGAAAATATAGAGATACATGATCTCAAGAATACCGGCGGTGTTGATGATGAGCAGCGCAATGAACCACGGTTTGCTTTCATCATGCGCAGCAGCCCACAGCGCCAAGCCTTTCCACACAAGCGACCACACGATAAGGACCAAAAATAAAAAGCCGAAAGACGCGAACGGCCCACCCCACGGTCCGTACCACGAATTCATCGTCGCAAAAGAAGAATAATGCATAAAATATCGAATTAATGATTAATGTCCGACACATCAAGTGTAACACGAGAGGACTCTTAGAACGCGCTCGCGCAACTTGAGCTATTCGACTTCCCGTCGATGATATCGATCTGGCACTGATACTTCGCCGCAAAACTCATCACGTCATTGCCGTAGAACTGCAGGTCGGCCTTGTTCGTATTGCCGCAGCCGGCGAGGTAGCACATCGCCGCCTTGAATTCGCCAGAATAAGTCTGTATACCGGCGCCCGAGTCGGTGAGATAGATCGCCGCCGCCATGAAGGCATCTTCTGGGTTCCATGGATCGGGCGGCGTGTTGCCCGTGAGTCTGCCGATGCGATCTTTCGACGGGTCATAGGTCCAGTTCGGCTTCACGTAGCCGGCATAGAGCGCCCACGTCGACGGAATGAACTGCGCCGGTCCCATGGCCCCTCCCCATCCATACCACGCGCGCTTGGACACCGGCATCGCATTGGGATCGATGCCGAGCGACTGCGTGATCGCTTTGAAGATCGGCACATCGCGCGTCGGATTCATGTCGGCATACCACGTGCCCGTTCCAACATTTTTGCCAAGCCCCGACTCTTCAGTAATGAGGCCGAGCAAGAACGCCGGGCGGATGCCGGTCTTCGCCGCTGCGAGATTGGCATACTGCAGCGCTTGCCCGAACGAAATACCCTTCGTGTTGGTACCGGTAAGTTCGAAGAGCGCCGCCTGGATCTGCGCCGCCGTCTGCTGTTTCGACGCCAGCAGTTTTTGATACGCCGCTTCCTGGCCTTTCGTCGCTTTGAGGATCTGATTCTTCTGATCCTCTTGATCCTGTATCTGCTGCTGCTGAAGCTGCTGCACTTGGCGCAACTGCGTCTCTTCTTGCAGTTGATCTTCGAGGTCGGCCTTTTGCTGCTCGTTGAGCTGTTTGTTGGTCTGGATCTGCGTGAACGAATCCTGCATGTGTTCCCCGATCGCGTTGAAAGCGGAGTAATCGTCGAAGAATTCCGAGAGGCTTTGCGAGGTCAGCGCCGCCACCACGAGACTCGTCGAATCAAGCTGGTCGGTCTCGCGCATGATCGCCGCAAGCGATTCATATTCGTTGTTGAGTTGATCGTTGAGTCCCGAGATCGTGTCCTCTTTCCCTTGGATGCCTTGCGAGAGCTGCGCGATAGTGATGTTGCGGCGCTGAATTTCGAGCTGCGATTTTTTGATCTGGTCGTCGAGGATGCTCAGGTCGCGTTCCAGCGATGTTTGCTGTTTCTGCGAGTTCTGCAGATTGGTATTCAGATCACCGATCTCGGCGTTGATCTGGTTGAGTTGCGCTTGCAGCGAAGAGACGGCGGCGCTCACTTCGGCATGAGCGACAGGCGCTGCGGTCGCGCACAGCACCACGGCCGCAGCCGACACAACGACTCGAGCGCGCCAGGATATTCCTTCGCCAACATGCATATACGAAATAGTATACCAAACATCGGATCAGAAAAGAGCGCGGACCTTCGGTCCGCGCTCTTTTTACATAATGAAATGAATTACTCTGCCGCTGCCTCTCCTTCCTCTTCCTTCTTACCTTTCTTCTCGACTTCGATCTGAGAGATGTCGAGTGCCGGCGCTTCTTCCACCTCTTCCTTGGCGACCGAGATCATGGCGACAACTTCTTCCGGATCGACATCAGTGGTCGCGCCCTTCGGAAGTGCGAGATCGCGCACATGGATCTGAGATCCAAGGGCGTCGAGCTTGGCAAGATCGACGATGATCGCATGCGGCAGAGCGCTCGGCTCACCTTCGACTTCAAGTTCGTGCATGACCTTCACCAAAATACCGCCTTGGTCCTTCACCGCACCTGAGACACCTTCGAAATGGAGCGGCACAGCTACGGTGACTTTCTGACCCTTCTCAATCACATAAAAATCAACATGGATCGGAAGACCGGAGACCGCATCGTGCTCGACATCGTGAATAAGTACGTCCTTGCGCGCATCAAGACCTTCGAGCGTAATGACCGTTGACTCGCCCGCCGAAGCGTAGGTCTTCTGAAAATCGATAAGCGGTACGGCGATCGACTCCGCAGTGCTGTGACGACCGTACATGACCGCTGGGA
Organism: bacterium; assembly: GCA_021839985.1. Classification (GTDB taxonomy): domain Bacteria; phylum Patescibacteriota; class Minisyncoccia; order Phycocordibacterales; family SBAW01; genus JAKALC01. The sequence continues at coordinate 34,742 of JAKBZO010000005.1, read as the reverse complement.
TCTGGCCAGTGCGGCGCAATGCCGCCGCCTTCCCCGCTTCGCGCTTTTGTGCGTTCAGTGTTTGCATGAGAGAGACTATAGCAGACAAAACTTCTGCGAGCAAGCCTCGGATATCGTTTCAGCCCTACAGAGGGGAACCCTCTGTAAAGGATTGATTTGATCAGCTTGTTTGAATGGCTACGGTGTACGAGCCAGACCCGCCACCCGCCACGCTCGACCAGGTGGTGAGAGCGCCGACTTAGACCGGAGAGGAGCGGGCGGTGGTGTCGCCGAGGCCGAGCTGGCCGTTGGGGTTGTACCCCCAGGTCCAGAGGGCCGTGGGAAAATTCCTGACGTTAGATGTCTGCAATGTACCGAGCCAGGTCGTGCCCCCTTGACCGTCGCGAGACGCACAATGTCCACTGCATTCGCAGCCGCGGACAACATGGGCGCCGTTGCCGACGGCCATTTGACGCTACTGGGCCAGGTAGCCGTGCGACCGCCCGTGCTGTCTTGCACTAAGAAAAGAAGACATGCCCCATCTTACCCGATGCTGGCGCATTGCTGAGGGCGAACGTGCAGTTGCCGGTGAGCGTTATGTTGAAGACGTTGCCTTGCGAGAGGTCGGCGGTGTAGGTGGTGCCGGAGTTGGCGGTCACCGTGGTGTAGGAGTAGTTCTTGAGCTCGGCGTTCTGAAGCTGCTCAAGACCGATGTCGACGCGGTTCTTGGAGATCTTGAGACCATGATGCTGAAATTATATCATGCTGGTGCCAGAGAACAGCCGCAGTTTCTGTGCCACATAGGCGCTCATGTCTTCGACCGCTGGTGCCAGGAATTTATACGGCGCCGCTTCATGCGGCATGCTTGCAAGACCGCGTTCGATGCCATGGCGATAGGTCAGGCGCAACTCGGTATTGATGTGGATCATCGCGATGCCGGCGGCCACCGCCTCGCGGAATTCTTCGTCGCTCGAACCTGATCCGCCATGGAGCACGAGCGGAACCGGCGATTCCGCCACAAGCGCTTTGATGCGCTCGATCGAAAGCTTCGGCTGGCCGCTTGAGACAATGCCATGCACATTACCGACTGCTGGCGCCATGGCATCGACGCCGGTTTCGATGGCGAAGCGATGCAGCTCCTCCGGCTTGGTCATCATTGCTTCGGTAACAGCCGCGCCCTCCGGAAGGCGGTCGATCACTTGCGATGACTGTCCGATGTAGCCAAGCTCGCCTTCAACGACCACGTCGCGACCGGAGCCGCGCGCATAAATGACGACCAGCGAGACCAGCTTCACATTCTCGGCGTAGGAAAGCTTTGCGCCATCGACGACGATCGAATCAACGCCTGCGTCAATCGCGTCGCGTGCCTTGTCGAATGAATAGGTATGGTCGGCGTTAAGAAACATTTGCAGGCCTTCCGCGCGATAGCAGTCGATCATGCCGCGAACCTGCGCGAGCGGCAAGAATTCGCGCTCGCCTTCCGAGAGACCGACCACGACCGGCAGTCCCGTCTCGCGCGCCGCGTTCGCGATTGCCTTCAGCTGATTGGAATCGGAAATATTGAAATGGCCGACACCGCGATGGGCGATGCGTGCGCGTTCGAGCATGGAGCGAATAGAGGTCATATCCTGTTCCTCAATGATATACTGATACCATCGCAGTGCCTAGCGCCTGCTATTAACAACAACTGACTCACGGCATATGAAGAATGATATTCTTGCTATCGGCGACATCGTTATCGATAATTTCATCCGTCTCAAGGAGGCGCAGGTCACTGGCGACCCCGAGCACCCAACGCTCTGCATGCGCTTTGCCGACAAAATACCATTTGAATATTCGGTCGAGGTACCCGCGGTCGGCAATGCCTCCAATGCCGCCGTCGCTGCGGCAAAGCTCGGCGTTCCTGCCGCACTGCATGCGTATGTCGGTAATGATGAGCATGGCGTGCGGTGCCTCGACGCACTGAAGGTGGCGGACGTGGACACTGCTCTCATGGAGACGCAGGATGGCAAGCACACCAACTACCACTTCGTGCTGTGGTTCGAAGACGAGCGCACCATTCTCATCAAACACGAGATGTTCGATTACACGACGCCGAAGGCCGCGGAGGCGCCAGCATGGGTGTATCTCTCATCACTCAGCGGCAACTCGCTTCCCTACCACGCACAGCTCGCCGCACAGTTCGCCGCATGGCCGGACACCAAGCTCGCGTTCCAGCCGGGGACGTTCCAAATAAAGTTCGGCGCAGAAGCGCTGCGCGACATCTACGCCCGCACGTATATCTTCTTCTGCAACAAAGAAGAAGCGCAGATCATCACGGGCTCCAGCAGCGAGGACTCGCGCGAGCTTTTGCGCGAGCTGCGCGCGCTCGGACCCAAGATCGTCGTCATCACCGACGGCCACTTCGGCGCCTATGTGCTCGATGAGCAGGACCGGATGTGGAACATACCGATGTATCCCGACCCCAAGCCGCCGTTCGAGCGCACCGGCGCCGGCGATGCATTCGCCTCGACCGTGGTCGCCGCCCTCGCGCTCGGACTGCCGCTTGAGCAAGCACTTCTGTGGGGACCGATCAATGCGATGGGTGTGGTTCAAGAGATCGGCGCGCAAAAAGGCCTCTTCACGCGAGAGCAGATCGAGAAGCTGCTCGCGGAGGCGCCGGAGAGCTACAAACTCACGCCACTCCTGTAGAGCAAGGATCCTCTAAGCTTATTCTCTAAAAGCTTATGGAGCTCATATTCCACTTATACGACGGTCGTCGCATAAGTGGAATATGATTATGAGGACAGCGAAGCGGGTAAGCCGAAGTGTTGGCGCAGGCGCGCATCGTGCTCTATCTCGTCTGCAACAATGTAGAGCATACCCTGTCCCAACCGCAAGTCTGCTCGCAAGAACACAAACAGATCCTCACACGGATATGGATAGACCCACACACTGTGTTGGATCTTTACGAAGCCCGTATTGTGCAGCATGATTCGGAGCTTGTTCCGGACACTTCGACGTTTTTCCCAAACATCAAAGATCACGATCCTCCATTTACCATCCCAGCGTTTCGGTTTCTGCGGACTGACCTTTTGCCGTATTTCGATAGCGTTTGCAGCTTCTTTCCCCTTTCGTGTGAGTCGTAATACCGTACGCCCCGCATTTTTTGTACGCACAACCAAGCCCTTGGCAACCAGCCGAGTGATCGCCTGACTTGTGCGAGTCTTTATATTTGTCTTCTGCGGCAAATATTTTTCAACATACTTAAACAACTGAAGCGCGTTCGGTGCCACAATACCAACACCCAAAACGCTCAGCGTATACAAAGACATGAGAACTATGTCCTGCGTGCGTTGACGTCTTGTAAGGCGCGAGATCCTGTATTCGATAGAATTTATTTTGTTATTCATAACAAGGTTTATGAATATACTAAATATACTATGAGAGATGGGGATCATTTTCTCTTTCCACTTCCGTGACGGTCGTCACGGAAGTGGAAAGAGAATTTCATAGACGCTGCTAACTGAACAGTGCTGCTAGTTTAACGGCACAGATGGAGTGGCTCGGGATCAGCATGACGATGCTATTTTCGCGCGATGACTTTTTTCATTGCCTCGCTGATCGCTTGCGCGTCGAGACCGTATTCGCGCAGGAGCTCTGCTGGTTCGCCCGACTGGCCATAGCGATCATGGACGCCGATGAATTCGATGGGCGTGGGCGCGCGGCGCGCGAGTGCCTCTGCGACCGCGCCGCCAAGTCCGCCCGCGATCTGATGTTCTTCAACCGTGACGACGGCACCGCACTCGCGCGCCGCGCGCTCCACCGCCTCCTCATCAAGTGGTTTGACCGTATGCACATTCACGACGACCGAACCGATACCTTGCGCATCAAGATCGCGCGCCGCCTTCAGCGCTTCAAAGAGAAGCGGGCCGATCGCAAAGACCGCCACACTAGGCGCAGCACTGCGCCACATTTCATTCGCCTTCCCTATCTCAAATGGCGTCTCAACGGTCGTCATGACCGGCGTCTTCTCGCGCGCGAAGCGCACATACGACGGCTTGCCATTGTGCGCGACCGCGAGCACCGCTTTGTGCGCTTCGATCGCGTCGCACGGCGAGATCACGATCATATTGGGCTGCACGCGCATGAGCGCCATGTCCTCAAGCGCCTGATGCGTTGCGCCGTCGGGGCCGACCGACACGCCCGCATGCATGCCCATGATCTTAACGGGCACATCATTGAGCGATATCGTCGTGCGGATCTGTTCGTTGTTGCGCCCCGGTGAGAATGCCGCATACGACGCCATGAACGGAATCTTGCCGTAGTTAGCGAGACCGCTTGCCACCGTCGCCATGTTCTGCTCCGCAACGCCCATCTCGATGTAGCGCGCTGGATATTTCATTTTGAATGCGAGCGCGCGCGTCGACTCCGCAAGATCGGCGCACACGATCACCGCGCGCGGCTCTTTCTCGCCGAGCTCCATCATCGCAGAACCGAAACCATCGCGCGTCGGCTTCTGCTCCGAAGCATCAAAAAGATCTTCGCGGAGTTTGAGTGTGTTATTGAGCATAGGTTTGTCGCAATTGCGCTAAAAATCTCTCGCCTTCTTCTTTGGTCGGCGGCTTGCCGTGCCAGCGATAATCATACTCGATATCCGGCACGCCCTTGCCGGGGATCGTATGCGCCATGATGAGCGTCGGTTTCTCGACGATCGCATGCGCTTCGTCGATCGCAGCGATGAACTGCCGGATGTTGTGCCCATCGACCTCGATGACATGCCAGCCGAATGCACGGTACTTATCGGCGAGCGGTTCAAGCGGCATCACCACTTCCGTCACGCCATCGATCTGGATGTTGTTGCGATCCATCACCGCCGTGAGGTTAGCAAGTTTATTGTTACCCGCGAACATCGCCGCCTCCCAGGTATTGCCCGCATCTTGTTCGCCGTCGCTCATGAGACAGTACACGCGGAATTTCTTGTCATCCATGCGCGCGCCGAGCGCGTAGCCGGATGCCTGACCAAGCCCGCTGCCGAGCGGCCCGGATGTCGTCTCCACCGCAAGCAAGCGCTCGCGCTCCGGATGTCCTTGCAAGCGGCTGCCGAATTTGCGCAGCGTCATACATTCCTCGACGGGAAAGTATCCGGCGTGCGCCATGGTCGCATAGCGCACCGGCGTGATGTGACCGTTGGAGAGAAATAGGCGATCGCGATCTTCCCACTGCGGATTGTGCGGATCGTGTTTGAGAATATGAAAGTAGAATGCGGCGAAGATATCCGCCATGCCCAAAGGCCCCGCCGTGTGGCCGCTCTTTGCTTCAACGAGCATCGTGATGATCGTCTCGCGGATCGCGAGCGCTTGTTGCTCGATGCTGCGTACTTGTTCGTCTGTTACCATATCATCAGTATAGCAAGTGAAACTTCATGATCAGCGACTATTCACAGCAGCGCGCAGATCTTCAAGCGCTCCTCTAGGATCGATCGAGGTGAAGATCGTGCTGCCGACGACAAGCCGGCTCGCGCCCGCATCCGCACACTCGCGCGCGTGATCCTCCCCAATGCCGCCGTCGACCTGTATCGAAAGTTCAGGATAGCGCTCATGCAGAGCTCGCACGAGTGCGAGTGCGCGCGGATCAAAAGGATTTCCTTGAGAACCGACATGCTCGATCCCCATCACCTGCACGAAGTCATACAAACTATCGAATGTTTCGAGCTTCTCTGGTTCATCGGTTGACGCCAGCGCGACGCCAACTTTGATCCCCGTGTTGCCGCCGCGCGACATCTGCAGACTCTCCAGCGACTCACGCGCATCGGGACTGTCCGCGTGCACGATGATACGCGAAGCGCCGGCTTCAACCCACCGCGCCGACTCAAGCCGGGCATGTTCGACCATCAGGTCGATCTCAAAATCGAATTCTTCCCACAGCGGCAGTCCGTCTTCTTGCGCAACGATATGCGTGAATTCTTCTTGCGCATGTGCGCCCGCATACGGCCACGTGCGGTTGCGCGCGTAGACGCCGTCCACGACATCAAGCTGCACCGCGCGCACGGCGCCACGCACCTGCAAAAGCCGCTCTTTGATATCAGCGAGCGAGACTTCCAAGATCGCCGGTACTATTTCGATCATATATAAGGTAAGGCTAACACCTATCAGAATTTCGAGAGTCTGCGAATATGGCGCGCATCGCCGGAGAATGAAGTCGCCAGCCAGAGCAACACCGCTTCTTTCGCTTCATCGCTTGAAACGAAACGCGCGCCGATCGAAAGAATGTTCGCATCATTATGTTCGCGCGAGAGCCGCACGATGTTCACGCCGCGCGAGCCGCCGTAGAATACTGCCGCGCGCGCGCCTTGAATGCGATTGGCTGCCATCGCCTCCCCTTCGCCTGATCCGCCGAGGATGATGCCGAAACTTCCTGGCTCGCTTGCCACGCGCCGAGCAAGCGGCACGATGAAATCCGGATAGTCATCCTGTTCGTCGAGCGCATAGGGGCCGAGATCATCGGCCTCATGGCCATGCTCGCGCAAAAAATCGACGAGCGTTGTCTTGAGTTCGAAGCCCGCATGGTCGCTCGCGAGATAAATATGCATAGCGTTAAATATGCGCCGCGAGCCGCACGACGTGTTCGACGAGCGAATGCGTGTATCCCATTTCATTGTCATACCACGCGAGCACTTTCACGAGGTTGCCTCCGACCACGCGCGTCATACTGAGGTCAGCGATCGACGCATGAACCGCGCCGACGATATCGCTGGAGACGAGCGGTTCATCGGTCGTCGCGAAGACCGCACTCCAGCGATCCTGCGTGGCAGCTTTCTTCAAAATATCATTCACTTCTTCGGCGCTCGTATCGCGCTTTGCGATGAACGTAATGTCAGCGATCGAGCCGGCGATGACCGGCACGCGCAGTGAGATGCCGTCGAACTTACCCGAGAGCGACGGATACGCTTGCGTGACTGCGATCGCGGCGCCGGTCGAGGTCGGAACGATATTGTGCGCGCCCGCACGACCTTCTCTCACATCTTTCTTTGACGGACCGTCGACGATCGACTGGCTTGCAGTGTAGGCGTGCGTGGTGGAAAGCACGGCCTTTTCGATGCCGATCGCTTCATCAAGAATGGCGATGGTCGGACTTGCCGCGTTGGTGGTACACGATGCATTGCTCGTGACCGAACAGATCCCGAATCGATCCTCATTCACACCCACAAGCACCGTGGCCCCGAGCGATTCATCACCCTTGCCAGGCGCGCTGATGACCGCACGCTTCGCGCCGGCGGTGATATGTTTTTGCGCATCCTCAAAGTGCGTGAAGAAGCCGGTCGACTCCACTACCACGTCGATACCAAGGTCTTTCCACGGCAAGAGTGCGGGATCTTTCTGCGCGAGTACGACGATCTCTCTGCCCTCCACCATGATCGCGCCGCCTGCGCCGTCCGCATTCTGCCGGCTGGTTACCTCAAACGGCGCGCGGCCGTAGACGCTGTCGTATTTCAAAAGATAGGCGAGATTCTCGACCGAGCCGAGATCGTTGATCGCCACCACTTCTAATTCCGGCCGCGTTTGTGCGACCCGCAAGAACGCTCGCCCGATACGCCCGAACCCATTGATCGCGATCTTTATCTTTGTCATATATCTCTCATCATACCATCCCCAACAAGGGGCACCCTTGTGAACACAAGGGTGCCCCTTGTTGGGGGCAGGCTTTAATCTAGAATAAGTTTCCCGATGTTCTTATACTCAAGGATGTCTTCAAAACTTTCATCGACAAAGGCCTTATACGCCTTCCTATCCGTAAACTGCGTGAGTATGAAGCTGGGGTCGATAAGATTCCCGTGTCGAGAGCCGATGTAATCTTGGTAGCTGCTGTACGCCCATTGTTCGGGCGCATCTGCAAACCTTGCGACTTTCGGATTCTGGTGGATATACGCGGACAGCGCGATCGCTTGACCATCTGTCTGTATAGGAACGGCTTTGAACTGATCCTGGAACACATGTCCGACATGGTCATATTTCTTATTAAAGTACATTGAGTAGCTGGTGCACACCTTGAGTAGGAGTTTTCCAAGCGGCACTTCCCCGCACTGCTTGATCTGGAAGTGAAAATGGTTCGGCATGAGGCAGTATGCGATGAGTGAGAAGAAACTCGGATCGAATGGGGTAAGACGGATCGACGAGGTGGCGCCCTGCGACTTTCCAAGCGCAATACGAAGACGCCTGAGAAAGTTCAAGTAATCCTGTTCGTCCCTGAAGATATCCATCTTGCCGTTACCTCGGTTATAGATATGGTACGAAACTCCTGGAGCGAATTCTTTATAATCACGACGTCTCATGGTGTGTAAGATACGTTACAAGGGGCACCCTTGTGATAAGAAGAGAGGCCGAACCTCTAAAAAGGTTCGGCCTCCCGCGTCGGTAGAGCGGATCGGGCCTGTTTGACATTTAGTATATCACAATTTACAAGGGGCACCCTTGTTAGGCACAAGGGTGCCCCTTGTAACCTTGTAGCTATCCTTCCTTATGGCAGCGGGGTGAACTCGGCGTCGATCGTGTGGTTCGCGGTTACGTTAGAGAAGGTGTAGGTCGTACTGGTCGCCACCGATGCGCCGTCAACGATGAGCGCGCTGATGGTCGACGATGCGTCCGGCGTGACGGTGTATTGCTGTGTGTTGCCGCTCGTCACCGTCGTCGTGCCGGTCGGCGAGATAGCGCCGATACCAGTACCCGAGACCGATGCGATGATCGAATATGTGGTCGGTGCCGGCGCGGGCGTTACCGGATTCACGACCACCGTGCGCGTCGCTGTTCCCATGAGTCCGTTTTGGTCGACAACGACATACTCGATCGTCGACGTTCCTGCGGTGGAAGTGTCGATGTGAATCTGATCGACCGTGGTCGTCGCGCCGCCGTTGACGATCGCAGAGATGCCGAGATTGAGGTCGCTTGACGGACCGGTGATCGTCGCGCCAAGATCGACATAGCTGTCACCGACCGTAATCTCCGCCGGATCCGCACCATTCACTGAAATGACCGGCGGCGTCGACGTGCTCGTCGATGAGGTCGTTGTCGAGGTCGTTGTCGAAGTTGAGGTCGAAGTTGAGGTCGAAGAAGTGGTTGACGATGAGGTCGTCTGGCCCGCCATGAGCGCTGCAAGTTCATCGCCATTGAGGCAGGCTTCCGTACCGTCGGACTTCGCCACGCACATCTCCTTCGTGTGCACCTCACCGGCAAAGAACTTGCCGATGCCGTTCGTCGCATCCGCGAACCACTGCACGAGTTTCGCGAAAAGGTTGCTGAAGAACGACGATGCGAAGCTCTGAGACTCCGGCGTCGACGATGCGGCCGCCGACGCAATGGCATTGAGATCGAGGTGGAGCTCCTGGATCGCAAGGACTGCCGGCGCGATGAGGCCGTTGTAGTCAAGCGAGAGCGTGCCGTCAGGCGTAAGGCTCGTCGGCGAGCTCGTGGCGACCAGGTTCGGGAACACCTGCTGCACTTGCTGGGCGATGAAGCCGAACTGCTCTCTCGGCCCGCGCTGCGTTTCTGGATCCCAATAGAACGAGACCGGGTTGAGTGCATCGATGCCCGCAAGCGTAGCCACGCTATCAAGCGGCGTGATGTCTTGCTTCAAGCGTTCGTCGGATGCGGTGCAGGCGAGGAGGCCGTTGGCGTTGCTCGTGAATCCGGTGCAGTTCTTATACCCGTCGAAGGTCACGTTCGCCGTCGAACCGCCCGCTTCGAGCAAGGTCGCCGGACTCGTCGTCCCGATGCCGACGTTGCCGTTGCCGAGGAGTTCGAGTGTCGGTGTGGTAAATGCCGTGCCGGCTATAGCCGTCGAAGGCGTAAACTCGAGCCCGTCGACGAAATTGTTGTTTGTAATCGAATAATTATGCCCGCCAAGGCCGCCGTACATGAGGATCTGCGACTCGCTACCTACCTCGCTCCGACCGACAGTGATCGTCGAAGTTGCCGACGACACGGCCACTACAGAGAGCGGGGCGACAGGACTCGTCGTCCCGATACCGACATTGCCGTCATAATCTATGGCCAGTGCCGTATTAGTGATTCCAATACCATAATTATTCGACGTACCGAAGTCGAGGTACGAACCATTCGCGGTCTCTTGAGCCCATACTCCCGCCTTGGGCTTCACCTGGTCGCCGGTATACCAGATAAGACCCGGCAAATAATTTCCGGCTCCATAGGCTCCTCCGTTCAACGCGATACCATTGCTACTCAAGTTCTGTTGAATGTTCGCGAGCGTCGTAGTACCTGGAACATTCACGTCAAGCTTCGTCAGCGGTCCTGTCGTGCCGATGCCGACGTTGCCATTTGTTAATGCGGTGATCACGCTCGTCGTGGAATTGTAGAGGACGGTAAACTCGTTGTTCGAGCCGGACCAGTTTGAGGCGACATCCCATACCGAGCTGCCGTTGTTACCGGAGAGCCGCATACCCGCCGAGCCACCGGCGCTAGTGTTGTCGATTTTCACCTGTGGATAACTGCCACCTACGCTGGATACCTCAAGCTTCTGTGTCGGACTCGCCGTGCCGATGCCGACGTTGCCGTTGTTCAATATCGTGAGCGCCGATGGCGTGCTGGTGGCATACGCATCGGTCGAAGTGCCGATGTAGAGGTTTCCTCCCATTGAGGAGAAGAGCCAGTGCTTCAGATTCGTACCCGCTGAGGTGTCCGTAAGTGCGAGCGATGGGCGTGTGCCAGCGACTTGCAGGAGCCAGTTCGGCGTGGTCGTGCCGATGCCGACGTAGCCGCTCTGCGCGAGGAAGATCGAGGAGGTGGCGGAGAGCGTAGTGCCGGCGGCATTGTAGAACGGGAGCTGACCCTGAGTGCCGACATTCACGCCGCCAGAGTTCACGCCATTGCCATCGACTTTCCACGAGTTGTTGTAGGCGAGGTTTGAAGGGTTGCTGGAGTAGATGGGGGCGCTATATATGACGTTGGTGGCGGCGCTGCCGTTGCTCCCGCCGAATAGGTAGATGGTGTTGCCGATGACGGCGATTTGGGAGCTGTCGAGGTTGCCGGGGAGGGTGGCGCCGGTGTTGGTCCAGCTGGTGGGGTTAGAGACGGGGGCGCTATATATGACGTTGGTGGTGGCGCTGCCGTTGTACCCGCCGAAGAGGTAGATGGTGTTGCCGATGACGGCGATTTGGGAGCTGTCGAGGTTGCCGGGGAGGGTGGCGCCGGTGTTGGTCCAGCTGGTGGGGTTAGAGACGGGGGCGCTATATATGACGTTGGTGACGGCGCTGCCGTTGTACCCGCCGAAGAGGTAGATGGTGTTGCCGATGACGGCGGTTTGGGAGGTGTAGAGGTTGCTGGGAAGGGTGGCGCCGGTGTTGGTCGCATCATTTACCTGCAGGCCGGTGAGCGTCGTGCCGCCTCCCCCGCCAGTGCCAGTGATACAGACGCCCGCAATCGCGAAGCAGCCGCTCGTGAGGTTGATGCCGCCTGAAGAATAGAGGGTACTCGTCGCCGTGGTGAAGTTTGCGATGCCTTGTATTGCAAAGAGCGAGCCGGGGGTGGTCGTCCCGATGCCGACGTTGCCACTCGTTGCAAAGAAGAGCGAGGAGGTAGCCGTGAGAGCGTTCGCGCCGTTGAAGTATGCAGCCTGACCGAGCGCTCCCGTGAAGAGTGAGGAGGTCGCGAGCGTGAAGTTGCCGGAGGTGCCGCCCACAAGCGAACCGAGTGTGCCCGAGTAATTCAGACCGAGGCCGAGCGTGAGCGAGGAAGTGGCGATGCTGCCGAGCTTAGCAGGAGTTCCCGATGTAGTGGTCCAGTACGGAAGCTGTCCGGCGGTCTCGGCCGACGAGGTGGCGACATTGCCCGAGCTGGCTACGTTGAGCGTGATCGGCGATGAGCCGAGAACGACCGGGGTGCCGCCTGAGAAGGTGAGGTTCGTACCGGCGACGAGCGTGGTGGTCGCGGTCGCATAGGTCACTCCCCCGTTTGCCGCGACGAGGCCGGTGAAGTTGCTGAGTGTCGGTGCATTGGTGAAGGTCTGCGTGCCTGCCCAGGCGTTGGAGGTCGTGGTGCCGAAAGCAAGCGAGAAGGTGCCCGTGCCGTCATATTGAAGCGGATAGGTGGCAGCGAGCGTGCCGAAGGTCGGGAGGCCGAGGCTTGATGTCGCGGTGAGCGCGTAGCCGCCGGTGGCATTGCCGACGAGAAGTTGGCCGTAGGTCGGCGCAACGGTAAGGCCCGTGCCGCCATACAGAACGCCCACTGACGTTGTCGCTGAGACGAGTCCGTTGTTCGCCTGAAGCGGGCCATTCAATGGGCCTGCCAGCGTGAGCGCACCGTTTGAAGCGAATGAAGAGGTTGCGGTCCCTCCGAATGATGCAGTGCCTGCTGCGAGCGTGCTGCTGTATGCATTGGTCGACGTCGCATTCGTCGTGGTGGAGTTCGTGACGTTAAGTCCGGTGATGGTAGCAAGGGTGGCGGTGAAGGAATCGAAGATGCTTGAGGCAAAGTGCGCGACCGAGGCATAAAGGTTGGTCGATGTTGCGTTCACTGCTACCAGGTTCGACTCGTATGCATTGGTGGTGGTGGCGTTCGTTGTCGTTGCATTCACGCCGGTGAAGTTCTGCAGCGTGGTCGAACCGGTCGCGAGGATGCTCACCGCAGTGACCGTGCCGGTGGCGGTGAGGTTGGTCGCGGTCACGCTGCCGCCGAAGAAGCCGCTACCGTTCACTGAGAGCAGTGCGAAGGGCGAGGTCGTGCCCACTCCGACGTTGCCGCCATTACTTACGATAAAGTCGGTCACCGTTGATGAGCCGACGACGAATTCGGGCGTACCCGGGGTGATATTGCCGTTCGCGTTGATCGAAAGCAGACCCCACGGCGATGTTGAGGCAATGCCGATATAACCGTTGGTGCCAAGCACACGCAGACGTTCAGTACCATGCGTCTCAAGGCGTACGTCACTTGCCGTGTATGAACCGAGATCGATCGCCGAGTCACCATTGTCGACACCAACGTAACCATTAACGCCACTGTATGTGTCGGCGAACGTGAGCGACACGTCGGACGGGCCGGTCAAAGAACTACTGATCGCGAGCTGCGACATTGGCGAAGTCGTACCGATGCCGAAGTGTCCGTCCGCGGTAAATACTGATGCGAGGTTGCCGAAGTTGTCGTAGATGTCAAAGATATGAGCGGTTGCCGACGGAGACGGCACGAGAGCGAGTGTCGTAGTGCCTGTACTCCCCGATATAACCGAGAGCTTCGCATAGGGCGTCGTCGTTGCGCCGATGCCGACTTGATCGGTCGTGGTCGCGAGCGTGATCTGTCCAACATTATTCGTCACCCAACCGGCTGCGCCCGCGATAGTGGAGACGCCAGAAAGATTTCCACAGGACACATTGCCGGAAGCATCGGTCTGAAGTGCTTGCGAACCCGTACAAGAAAGTGCCGTTGCCAAATTGAGCGTACCACCAAATCGCCCCGTACCGTTCACGTCGAGCTGGTAAGTCGGGTTGAGTGTGTTGATACCGACCGCATTGCCGTATGGATTGAGGAGGAGTTTGTTGCCACCATCGAAAGAGCTGATGATGAGGTTACCTGATGGAGATGAGATCGGACCGGCAAAGGTCGATGTTGCCGTCGAGGTAGCGGTAAAGGAACCGGCAAGCGCGTTCACGCCAAGATCCGACGAACCACTCACTGAGAGAGAGCGCCATGGAGAAGTCGTGCCCACTCCGACGTTGCCGCCCGCTGTCGCGAGATAGGTCGTGCCGGAGGTGGTGAACTCTGTCGACGACGCATTGAACAAGCCGAGATCGAGATTCTTTGTCGCACCGACATAGGGCACGAAGTTCGTTGCGTCGACCGTGTTGCTCGGAAGCGTGATATGCGAATCAGCGGTACCGCCCAAGTAGAGATTCACGGTGTCGGTCCCGCCCACATAGGTGAAGTAGACCTTCGCGACGATACGCGAGGCAGTCGATGCCATGGTGTAGGTGTTGGGATTCGAGAAGAACAGCCGGTACTCGGTTTCAGTGCCCGGAAGCGCCGATGAAGATTCTGATGTGCCGATCTTCGCGATGTCCTTGCCAGTTGAATCTACTTCCCAGAATTCGGCATACAAGGTGCCCGCCGTACCGGCTGTCTGAGAGGCGTGTATATGGAATTCATACTCGCCTGCTGGGATGAATGAAAGTGCTGGGAAGCCAGTCGGCGTTATCCAATTCTGAATAAGCGTTGTTGATGTAAGGCCCGAATAGGTATTTATGACCTCTGAAGAGGTCGCGGCCGACTGCATCAAAAGATATGCCGGAGAAGAGGTTGCCTGGAGGCCATAGAAATAGTAGGACAACGTGCCAGACACCGGCAACACCTGCCACGATGGCGCACCGGCATTGGTGCCGTCGCCGGTCATCGAGAGGAATTTTTGTACGGTCGACGTGTTGCCTGCCAGTTTAGCGAGCGTGTTGGTGCCAGAGCCATAGAGCATATCTCCAAGCGTGTACGAATTTTGACCGGTACCGCCAGACGTCTCGGCAAGTGCTTGCGAGAGCGTCAGCGCACCGTTTGAAGCGAATGAAGAGGTTGCGGTCCCTCCGAATAATGCAGCGCCTGCTTCGAGCGTGCTGCTGTATGAATTGGTCGACGTCGCATTGGTCGTGGTGGAGTTCGTGACGTTGAGACCGGCGATAGTGGCGAGGGTGGCGGTGAAGGAATCGAAGACGCTTGAGGCAAAGTGCGCGACCGAGGCATAGAGCGAAGTGGAAGTGGCTGCACTGGCGACAAGGTCGGTGGCGTTGAAGTTGGTGGTGGTGGCGTTCGTTGTCGTAGCATTCATGCCCGTGAAGTTCTGCAGCGTGGTCGAACCGGTCGCGAGGATGTTCACCGCAGTGACCGTGCCGGTCGCGGTGAGGTCGGTGGCGGTCATGCTGCCGCCGAAGAAGCCGCTGCCGTTCACTGAGAGCAGTGCGAATGGTGAGGTCGTGCCGATGCCAATATATCCCGTCGCTTGTTGGACGAGAAGTTGATCGCCGCCAACAGCGAAACCGCCCGCGAGAGTTGATGTTGCCGATGTGGATGTCGCAACGATAGCTGCGACATAAGGCGTGCTCGTTGCTGTGATAGCGCCCGTTGCATCGGATGCAAGCACCGAATTCTTTGCGAGACCGGTAAGGGTAAGTCCGCCTGATGCGGTGAGGTTTGCTGCAGTAAGAACGCCGGTAAAATTACCATCCCCGCTCACCGTGAAAGTCTGGGACGGAGTGGTCGTGCCAATACCAACTCGGCCATTGATCGAATCGACGTACAACACGCCGCTTCCCACATTGAGATCGCTTGTGATCGTCGAGGTTCCTGTCCCCGTGACGGACAAGACTCCGCTGGTATCAAGTGAAGTGAATGAGCCTGAGCCACCACTGACACTCGAACCGGAAATAGACGCGCCAGAGATAGTGGCGTTGGAAATCGTGTTGACTCGCTGACTTGCCGCGATCATATTGATGAGACCTCCTGATCCTGGCGTTGGACCCGCACTGAAGATCTGCGAGAGGACTGAGTTCTTAAGCGCCTGCATTTGCGCGGTAAGATCTTCTTGCGTTACGCCTCCCTGCACTATAGTAGTTCTTTGAATGGTCGGCGACGGCAAGTACACTACCGCAGGCGCCGCATTGCCGCTTACCCCACCAGCAACAGCGCTCGTCGAAGTCGCAATATAGACGATCTGCGGCGAAGAAGTCGTCGACGCGACCGAACGGATAAGTGAAGAGATGACGCTTGCGCCGAACTCTTCAAGATGAGAGAGTGCTCGGCTGAATACGCCAGTATCAGTTAGTTGCGGCTGTGAAAAGAACGCGGACTGAGCGCCTTGCACCGCACTTGCAAGCGAAGATATCGCTGGCGTCGCTATGAACGGCATCGCATATGCCACTCCCACGAGCGCAATGCTCACAAAAGCAGTCGCCAGAGCGGCACTGAACCGACCTGCCACTGACGCAGAGCGCCCGACAACAGCTTCGATCTTCATCGGTCCCTTTCGGCCAGACAACGGCGCACGCGATCCATTATCTATCTTCTCTTGTGCGTTTTGTGCGGCAGCTTCTACCTGGTTCGTCACACGACTGAGGTTTTCGTCATACTCTTTTTTACGCTGCTCTGCAAGAGACTTCGCATATTCTGCGCGCCGCGAAACAGTATGAGCAATGAAAGCTGCTAGTGACTCGTCGTTGACGTACCATACTTTTCCGATAAGCACGCCTTCGACTTTTCCAAAACGACATAGACGAGATATATAGTCGTTTGATAGATCGAATTTTCTACTCGCGTCGCGAGAAGAAGTGTATCCTTGCGGCTCTCTGAATGGGGCGCTAATTTTTTGCATACAAAAAACAGACCGGTCGCCTGGCGACCAATCCCTATGCCACTTAGTATAATCGGCAACCATCACATCCTCCTAATACTTTTCGGGCGCAAGGTGTGGATAACTCGACAAACACCATTTTTGTTTTTATATTTTTAGCAGCCGGCAAACACCTACATATTCTGCAAATTTGGAAGATACGTGGTTGAGAGGTAACTTGATCCAAAAATTCGGTGGTTCTAGTGTAGCCGCCGAATTTTGTTCATAGACCTGACCCTTGATATGGAACTTCAGATATTTATGTTGCTTGCAACAATAAACAACACGGCCCCAGCAAAAAACATGAAAATATAGTGCCACAGCGGACGATGGGTCGTCCTTAGACTACTTTTAATATTCACCTCGGCTGGTCGAGACACGGTTACTCCGACCCCTTGAGATACTGCAGATACCGCTTGAGTGGCCGGACTAGCGGGCATTGTGCGGATCATACCGCCTGTAACCCTTGGCACGATCGGCAGTGGGTCGATCTGTTTTGGGTCGGCAAAACGGCTAGAGAAGCCGCTGAGAGTCTTGATGTGGATCGGGGTCGCGGGCTCGTCGTCAGACGATTTCTCTATGGGAACTATGCTCTTTTCGTCATTTTGTTCATTGGAGTCCTGTATATAGGTCATAAGCTTTGTCTCCGTGGCTGGAATTTTTTCAGTCTTTATCAAAGGCTTCAACGTTGATACGATCGACGCACTCTGCATAACTGGCACACGCTCTTTGGCGGACTCTACTTTGGAAAGATCAGCCGCCCTATCCTCCTTTATAGGCGCTGAGATGTGCGTTGCATCTTCCTTGGCATGAACGGTAACGGTCCTGTTATTATCTTTCTTGCTCTTGAGGACTTTCTTAGTGCTTTTATTATTTTCGAAGTAATCAGTGAGGGAGTCTGCCAACACATACCAACTTCTACCAACTTTCTGGCCTTTTATCTGGCCACTACGAATGAGTTGACCGATATAGTCAGCATGATAACCATGCTCCTTTGCAGCACGACCAGTCGAGATGTACCACTTACCCGATATCTGTAATGTATCCATTGAATATAGTATATCAAAGGGTATCGGCTACGCGAGACAAAAATTCTCGGCAGGAGTGGACAACGGATCGGTGGGCGTAAGTTCTCTCCATATGCGCAGGAGAAGAGGGGTGCAAAACCCTCTCTGGGCTCGCTCTATTTGAGCAATCTCTCAAACACCTCCTTCAACATGCCTGGGTTCGCTGAACCTTTCGATTGCTTCATCCCCTGGCCAATGAGAAACTGAAGTGCTGATAGTTTGCCTGACCGATATTGGGATACGACTTCACTATTGTTTTCAATGATCTTTTGTGCCATCTCGGTTATCAGAGATTCATTGCTCTCTTGTATGAGGCCATTGTCCTTCGCTATATCTTCAGGGTCGCTCCCATGGACCACCATCAATGCAAGCGTGTCCTTCGTGCCACGAGACGAAAGAGCGCCACTCACTGCCATAGTAATGAGTTTGTGGAATCTCGCTGCATTGGAAGGACTGAGCCAATCCTCGGTCATGGTCCCATCTTCGATCTTTCCGGCAATATCGCTTGCAAGGTAGTTCGCCGCACTCGGAGCGATAGAAACATCATTCGCGACCACCGCATCAAAGAAATCTCCAAAGATCGTGTTGCGAACGAACATCATTGCGTCGTCGTCCTTCAATCCGAGTTTCTTATAGCGTTCTCTACGCGCCGCGGGGAGTTCCGGCAGTTCATCAGTAAGTGCTACCAAAGAGAACTCTGGTATCTCTGAAATAACAAGAGCGGGCAGATCTGGCTCTGGGAAATAGCGGTAGTCATGCGAGGATTCCTTTTTACGTTGTGAGAATGTTGCCTGCTTATTTTCATCCCAACCGCGAGTCTCCTGAGTGATCGTGCCGCCGCTTTCAAGCACGGCTATTTGCCGCTTCACTTCATGTTCAATGGCGCGCTCGACGGAGCGGAATGAGTTGAGATTCTTGACCTCGACCTTAGTGCCAAATGTGCTGTCTTTGCTCACTGAAATGTTGGCCTCCACACGCATCTCTCCTTTCTCCATATTCGCATAGCCGACATTGAGATAGCGCAACAATAGCTGTAATTCTCGAGCGAAAGTGCCCGCCGTCTCTGCGTCGTGAATGACCGGTTCGGTGACGAGCTCCATAAGTGCTACGCCTGCGCGATTGAAATCGACCAGACTCTTCCCTTTTTCACCCGCCTGCGCAGGCAGGTGACTCGAACGCGCAGTGTCTTCTTCCAAGTGCACACGGGTTATTTCAACTCCTGCAAGAGAGCCCCCGGATACAAGCGGATGTTCATACTGACTGATCTGGAAACCTTTGGGGATGTCCGGATAAAAATAATTCTTTCGATCAAAGATGGTGTGATCGGCAAGTCTACCGCCAAGAGCTGCGCCGACCTTCAATACCTTGTGCACCGCCTCTTTGTTGATCACGGGAAGCGTTCCCGGGTGCGCCATACAGATCGGGCAAATGTTGAGATTCGGCGTCTCCTCTTCAGCGTCATTACGGCACAGACAAAACATCTTCGATGTCGTATTAAGCTCGGCGTGTATCTCAAGACCTATCGTGGGGGTGTAACTCATTACCTAAGACTATAGCAGAAAGGGGCCGCAAAGAACAAACACGCGCCCCGTGCACGTGTTCAAGCTCCAAAAAGTGGCAAGGATGGGAGCAATCGAATTTTATTTTTCCTGGGTCGGAACCCATCGTAAAAGCTTCACAAGATCATCTTTGAACTTTTTTATCTCTTCATCATCGATCGCCGACACAACGAACACATCTCGTCCTAACGATCTGAATGATTCTGATATTTCTTTTATTTCCAAGGCATCTCGGAAATCCGATTTGGTGAGGACAATGATCTCGTCTTTGTTTTCGAGTCCGCCTGCCTGCTTTGGCAGACCAGACCACTTTTGAAGCTCCGAGCGCACGACCTTATAGTTAGACATCGGATCCTTTTCCTCCAGAGAAACACAGTGGGCCAAGAGTCGCGTGCGGGCTATGTGTCGCAGAAAGACATTTCCGAGCCCTTTCCCTTGCGAGGCGTCTTCGATGAGACCGGGAATATCCGCGAGCACGAACTCTGCAAGAGCGCCGAGATTCGGTTCGAGCGTGGTGAAAGCGTAAGCGCCGACTTTCGCACCTGCCCGAGTAAGCGTGTTGAGGAGTGTCGACTTGCCGGCGTTCGGCAGACCGATCAAGCCGACATCAGCGATGAGGCGGAGTTCGATATCAAGATCAGCCGCCTCTCCTTTTGTACCCGGCAGTGCTGTCTCGGGGCTCCGATTAACCGACGACTTGAATACGCGATTGCCAGCACCGCCTCGACCGCCTTTCAGGATGAGCAGAGTTTCGCCGGTTGTGACGAGTTCATACTTCTCCCCAGTCGTCTTGTTGATCGCGATCGAACCTCGCGGCAGGTCGATGTAGAGATCTTCACCATGACGACCATCTTTATTTCTTCCTTCTCCAGGAGCACCGTTCTCTGCATAAAAAGTTTTTGCGCCGCGATATCGCGCAAGCTGATCGATGTCTGCGACCGCGCGCAAATAAACATCACCGCCATCGCCACCGTTGCCGCCAGCTGGACCGGAAAATTCTTTTCCTTTCAGGTGCAGCCAACGCACAACGCCGTCGCCACCGCGACCTGCCCGTGCGTAAATAGTGAGCTTATCGATAAGTGCCATGAGCGAACAATACCATAAAATATGTCATATTTCAAGGAAACGCGCGGACATGAAAAACCGCCGAACCTCGCCGGCGGTTTTTTCTATTTGAGCTTCCTACCCTGCTAGAGGATGATGTGGAGCGCCCACGCGACGAGCGAGAGAATGATGGAGCCGATGAGCGCCGGAATGAAACCGGCGACCGTGAAGCCTGCGACAAATGACGCGAGGAACCAGAACAAAAATGCGTTGACCACCAAGGAGAAGAGGCCGAGCGTAAGAAGATTGATCGGTAGCGTAAGAATGGAAAGCACCGGCTTAACGAACAAAAGAAGCGCGCCCCACAAAAACGCGACGATGAGTGCCGTATAGAGATCCGCGACAGCGATGCCCGGCACAAATCGTGCGATCAAGAGCAGCGCACCTGATAAGACGATCCACTTGAGCAATATCTTTATCATACAAAGCTGAACTACGGATAATTGACGCTGGCATACGCCACATGCCTATGTAAATAGTATACCGGATATCGGCTCAAACAGCAGCCCTATGGTTCCGGTGAACATCGCGATGCCGAGGACAACGAGAAGAATGCCTCCGATCATATACAGCGCAGACGAGATGCGGGTCAGGCTCTCGATCGACCGACCAACGCGATCGATCAATAGCGCGCTTATGAAAAACGGCGTCGCAAGACCGAGCGAAAAGATCCCGAGGAGTACCGCGCCTTGAAGGGCTGTATTGGTGGTGGCTGCAAGAAACAGGATCGACCCGAGAACTGGACCGATACACGGACTCCAGCCGAGCGCGAACAGTGAACCAAGCAAGAATGCGCTCTCCGGCTTGCCGAGTTGTAAGAATCTCGGCATACGGAGATGCCATTCCCCTGCCAAAAGCGGCACGCGAAGACCGAGCATCATAACGCCGAAGAGTATGAGGAGGAGGCCGGCGACCCGGACACCAAGCGTATAGCGCCACACGCCGAGCATCGAACCGATGAATGACGAGAAGATGCCGAGCAGGACAAAAATGACAGAGAAGCCGAAGATGAATGCGAGGGCGTTCTGCAGAATGCGCCGTCGAACGATTACGCGTGACATGCCAGCCTTAGTAATGTCCGATTCCGAGGTACCGGCAATGAACACCAGATAGGCCGGGATAAGCGGCAGCGTACAGGGCGCCAAGAACATCAAGAAACCTGCGATGAACGCGGCGGGCGCTAAGGCAATGAGAGACATAGGGTCTCATTGTACTCGAAACTAAGAGTCCGCGGAAGGAATCTATTCGTTCACATCATCGACCTTGAGCATATCTTTGAGCGTGTCGTTGGGAATGCCGGCGGGCTTCTGCGGCGCGTGAGGTGATGCGGGCGACACCTGTGCCGGAGGCGGCGCAACACGCTCAAGCGCCTCCTTCAATGAGACTTGTTTATGTGGCGGAGGCTTCGGTGCCGTGTGAGTATCTGGTTCGGGCGCTGGCTCAATGTGAGGTTGTGGTTTGGCGAGAGCGGCAAGAGCGTCGCGCAGAGAGGTGTTGCCTTCAAGTGCCGGTCGCGGCGCGATGGGTTCTTTATGCGGTGTTCGCTCCGAGACATGAGCCGGCTTCATCTTCAGATGAGGGTGCGCAGCAGGTACGGAGATTGGCGCAGGGGTTGGCGCCGCCGCGCCCGCGGGGCGCTCCTCACGCTCCGGTGCGGCCGGCTCTCTCGCTGCTTTCTCTGTCGTCTCGCGAGGCTCTTCTTCGGCGTGCGGGCGCGGCAGCGCAGAAACCGGTTCCGACATGGCCGGTGGTGCGCTTCGCGGCCGCTCCGCAGTAGAGCGCGGTGCGGTGCCGCTCCACGTCTTGCGCGCCGGCGCTTTCTTCGGCTCTTCAGGTGGCGCTTCATTCGCTTGCCACTGCGCAATGAACTCTTCGACCTCTTTGCGCGGCTTCGCGAATTGCGCGCGCGACGACGCGATGATCTCATCGACGAATGTCTGCGGCGGCGCGTCGAACGGTTTGAGCGTCGTCGCGGAGAACGGCTTGCTACCGATGCCGTCGATCATGAGCGTGAGATAGATCTGCCCCATGCCGAGATTGACCAGATCTGCAGCCTCGAAATGCGGCTGGAACAAGGTCTCGAGCACCTCGGCGTCGAACGGCCCCACGCGAAACACGATGGTCGAGCCGACGTTGCCGAAGACCGCGTTGCGCACCTCCTCTTCCATCTGCTCCACATATTGGTGCGCGATGATGAGATTGAGTTTGTACTTGCGCGCCTCGGAGAGAATGTCGGCAAAACTCTTATTGGCGAAGTTCTGGAATTCGTCGACATAAAAATAGAAGTTCGGCAGCTCGGCAAGCCGAGAGGGCGGTACATCGGCGCGGCTCATCGCGGATAGATAGAGCTTGGTCACGAGGATCGAGCCGAGCAGGCGCGTATTCACATCGCCAACGCGGCCTTTCGAGAGATTGAAGATGAGGATCTTTTTCTCGTCCATCGCACGACGCATGTCGAACGACGACCTCGGCTGGCCGATGATGTTGCGAATGAGCGGGTTGTTGGAGAACTGGCCGATCTTGTTCTGGATCGCGGGCGTGGCGTCTTGCGTGTAGCGGTCGGAATAGCCGGCGAATTCCTCCGCCCAGAATTTCTTCACGAGCGGATCTTTCACATTGTCGACCACCTTCTGTCGGAAGTTCTTGTTGATGAGCATCGTGTTCACATCAAGCAGCGTCGAGTCCGGATATTCGAGAAGCGCGAGCAGGGCGTTGGAGAGAATGTACTCCATGCGCGCGCTCCACGCGTCGACCCAGATCTTCTGGAACGCCGACATGAGGCCGGAGACCACCAGGTGGCGCTTATCATAGCCGACATCTTCCATCACATTGAATGCGATCGGATGCTCCATATCAAACGGCGCAAAGTACACGACATCTTTGAGGCGATGCTCGGGCACATATTCGAGAAGTTTCTCCGCCGTCGAGCCGTGCGGATCGATGAACGCGAGCCCTTCCCCATTGCGAATGTCCTGGATCGCGAGGTTCTCAAGTAGGGTCGATTTGCCGACGCCGGTCTTGCCGATCACATACATATGGCGCGCGCGGTCTTTGCGTTTGATACCGAACGGCACTTCTTTGCCGCGCGAATTGGTGACAGCGAAATACGTCACCTTGTTTGGATCATCTGCCATGGTGTAAGTATAACAAACAAATCACCTGATGATCGATCACCGGAACCGTTCAATAACAGCTCGCAGGGGCGGTGTCATGTTCTTGAGCACATACCCGGTCGAATCTTGCTGTTGGCCGTGCTGGAATACAGCGTCGAACTGACGACCTGGAACGAGATTCTCAATGTTCATGCACCCGATCGGCGCGTTGAGCGCCCTGCCGTACTTGTCTTCTTCGCCATCCACGATGGCGATCTCAGCAAGCCGGTACGGTATCTTCACATCGATGATCTTGAGGAGGTCGATGCCGCGCGTGTTGGGGTCGATCGCGAGAATGCCAGCAGTACTCGTCTCGCCTACCCCCTCAAAAGCAACGGTAAGAGTCTCTTCACCCGGAACCTTTCTGAAGGACGCTTCAGCAGAAAGATATGAATCAGCTTCAAAGTCTTTGAGTGTCGCTTTCTGGTGAAGAAAATCGCTCGAGCGCACTGCCCCGCGGACGATACCGTCGAGCTCGTCATCGCCAAACGTCGGAATGACTATTCCACGCGGCGTGACCACACCGAATTCTTCGATGCACTCGCGTACGGCGACATGGAGGGGGCGCACGATCTCCTCGATAGAGGCCGTGAGCCCTGAACCGAGCGTCCAGTGGTCACCGTAACTCGGCGCGCCAGCATCGCGGTACCGCATCAGAGCAACCGAGACGTCCGTGCAATGAAGTACCATCAGGCAGCCTCCCGCTCCGACATGCCAAGACCCCTTGTCTTGTTCGAACGCCCTGCGCTCCTCTGGAAGGGCAGCAAACTTTGTTTTCTCGGGGATCAAAACACGCCAACCATTCGGCTCCTTCTCAAGCAAGCCCTGAACAAGCAGGAACCCACAGCGATCCTGAACTGCCTTAATGAGTGACGTCATACGGATCCCATTATCAATAACTATCAATAAAGAACCTCTTACTGATACTGAATGTAGAGCGGTTGCGGCGTGAGCGCGAGCACTTCAGTCGGCGTCAGCATGCGCGTTGAGGGCGGCTTGATGTCATTCTTATAGAAGAGCTTGAAGCCAGTGAATTCGACCGGCTCGGAAGCGATGAATGAACGGTAGGTGCCGATCTTTTTCGCCGGCGACCCCCATCCGTCCATATCCATAACGATCTGTACTTCAGGGAGCGGCTTTATCTGCTCGTAATTGGTGACCATTGCCTCGGTGAATCGGTGGATGACGAGGATCTTCGGTGGCAGATCGTTCGCCTTCACGATACCGGCAAGAAGGTTCGCGGCGTAGTTCACGTCGGAGGCATCGAAGGTGCCAATGACCGTGCCCGGCTTCGCGCCTGTCTTCATCGAAAATTCCGGGTCAATAGATAGCTCGACCTGCGGCAGTGCCAGATATTGCTTAAGAAGCGGAAGTTCTGTCTGCAGATCGCTGAGCCCAACCTGAACATCGAGAAAGACCAAACCGTGTACTTGTCCCGCCAAGTCGATCGCTTTTTGGATCTGGCTATCCGGCATGCGCAGACGATACTTACCATCGGCACCGGCACTTCCCTGCGCAGTCACCACGATATAATCAAGCGCTGGAATGACCGGCGTCGAAGGGTCGGCTGCCTCCCACTGTGCCGCCGCATCGCGAAGCCGCTGCAACATTTCGTCGGGCGGATACTGCCCGAGTACGCCCATCTGGGTCGAATAGAAATTGCCGTAGTACGCGACGATGCGTGAGAATGGAAGGATCGCTCCGTACTTCGGATATGCAGCGCTCACCGGCCACAGTGCGTGCGGCACCCACACGCTCGCCGCACTATTCGACTGCGCCGACGCGGTCGTGCCGCGAAGCAGCTCGGCAACATGTACCGCAAGCGTTGATGATGCCTCGTCGCGCTCTGCGGTCGTGGACGCTTGCGCAATAAGCCGCTCTCCTGCCGCACGCACCGCCGCAAGCTGTGCTTCATCGACGCCCGGCGTATTACTTATCTGAAGTATCTTTTTGTTGTATGCCGCGAGGTCAAGCTTCGGCGCGAGCGGCAGTACCTGAATCACATGTGCCACCGTACTTGAAGAAGCGTTGGCATCCGCCATGATGTTGTAGGTCGCGGGCGACAGATCGACATAGCCCACCGCAAATGCGAGAGCAAGAAAAGATGCGCTAAGCAGTGCGACACCGCGCGGCACCACCCCGACACTCTTAAGCCACGTGGGTCTAGACGGTGTGGCTGTCTTTTTCTTCATAGGAAATATTCGTGTGTTCGCATCGAGAAAGAGAGGGGATACGACCTAGCGCTCTGCGGGCGGTTGATGAATACTTTCGACAAAAGAATCGGCACTTGGGCGTTCGCCGCTTCCGAGTGCACGTGATCGCATGAAGAAACCAATGATCACAAGCGCCAGACCTGCGGCCATGATAAAGAAGGTACGCCATGCGCCTGGGAAGCCCGAAAGAGGCATAAGAAAGACCAGGAGGCCGAGCAAAATGACCGATGTTTCTTTCGACATAGTGCTATCTTAGCACACTATGAGGCGTTAGGCGTTAGGAAGACGGGCGCTTTTAGCATATTCTCTAAATTCAAAAAGCCCGCGGCGAAGTCTCGCGTCTCTTGAGTTGTTGGTTTTCCTAAAGCCTAGGGCTTAATTCCTAACGCCTAGTGTCTGCTTCTATGATCACGACGAATTCGCCGCGCTGTTTGTTGGGATCAGCCATGACGCGCGCCAATACCTCGCTCGCGGAGCCAATGATCGCCTCCTCGTGAAGTTTGGTGAGTTCGCGGAAGACGCCGATTCGCCTGGTGTCCGGAAGTCTCGCAGCGAGCGATTCGAGCGCCTTCACGATCCGGTGAGACGACTCATAAAAAACGCTCGCGCGCTCGCTTTCTACGATCTCGCTGAAGAGCGACTCGCGACCTTTCTTAAGTGGCAAGAAGCCGTAGAACATGAAGCTCGCGGCGCGGAGTCCGGCAACAGAGATCGCCGCGGCAAGCGCCGACGGACCAGCGATCGCTTCGATCGCCACGTCACCTTCAAAATGTTCTCGTACGCGCGACACGAGCTCCTGCCCCGGGTCGGACACGCCCGGCGTCCCTGCGTCGGAGACAAGTGCCACATGTTTGCCTTCTTCAAGCAGCGCGATGATCTTTTCAAAACCCTTTTCGCCGCTATTGCCGTGAAATGAGATGGTCGGTTTCTTTGATATATCATAGTGCGCCAAAAGCTTGTGGGTCTGACGCGTATCTTCGCACGCGATCACATCGCACTCGCGCAGCACTCGAAGCGCGCGCAGCGTGACATCTTCGAGATTGCCGATCGGCGTTGCGACCACAGATAGTTTTGCCATTTTCCTCATGTTGACCGCATCATAGCACACCTTGATATACTAACCACATGACCCTCGACGAAGCTCTGTCCGGCAAAGACATACCTGAAGATATCCGAAAAACGCTCACCCTCATCACCGTGCCCTACGTCTCATTTGATGGCACATACCAGAGCGGCGAGCTGGTTGTCCACCATGATTGTGCGCCAGACCTCCAAGAAATATTCGCTGAGCTCTGTGCGCATGGCTTCCCTATCGAAAAGATCGTCCCCGTGAATGCGTACGACTGGGACGACAATGCGTCGATGGCAGACAACAACTCCTCTGCATTCAACTATCGATTCATTGCATGCACCGATCGGCTCTCCAATCATTCATTCGGCCGCGCGATCGACATCAACCCGAAGCTCAATCCCTACACGCAGCGCGACGGCGTCGTCGTGCCGGAAGGCGCGACGCATGACCCCTCAGTGTCCGGCACCATCACTGCAGACAGTATCGTCGTGCAGCTTTTTAAAGAGCGCGGCTGGACGTGGGGCGGCGACTGGATCGACAACCGAGATTGGCAACACTTTGAAAAACCTGGGGGCACGCTCTAGCGGCTCACGAGCGTCTCTGCAACTTTATAGATATCGCCAGCCCCCATAGTGAGAACGATGTCGTCGGGCCCAGCGGTGTTCTCCAGGTACCCTGCGATGAGCTCAAGCGAGCTCATGGCCTGCGCCGGCGTGCCATGCTCGCGGATCCTCTGCGCAAGTATCTCGCTCGTGACCGACGGGTCCGGCGCTTCGCGCGCAGCAAAGATCGGTGCGAGAATGACGTCATCCGCCGCGCCGAACGCTTCCG
Source organism: bacterium (assembly GCA_021839985.1). Taxonomy (GTDB): domain Bacteria; phylum Patescibacteriota; class Minisyncoccia; order Phycocordibacterales; family SBAW01; genus JAKALC01. Next base: position 7,415 of record JAKBZO010000005.1, on the reverse strand, counting down.
AGAATTCTTTCATGAGTATCTTCGTGCGTGAATACAGGTGCGGGTGGAATGCGACGATGAGGTGCTTGCCCTGAAACTGCTGCCGCACGCTTTCGAGCGTCGTCTTCACTTCCGTCGGGTGATGGCCGTAATCGTCATACACGATCGCACCGCTTTTCGTCGTTCCTTTATATTCGAAGCGCCGCCATGTACCAGTGAAGTCAGCGAGTGCTTGCCGTGCGGTCGCCTGCGAAATGCCGAGCACCTGCGCTGCGGCAAGCACGGCCGCAGCATTGATGCGATGCAGCGACAAGACCTTGAGGGGCAACTGAGGATCGAAATATTTTTCGTAATCGATGATCGTGCAGTGAGCGCCCTCGAGCACCGGCTTCACCGCAGCATTGTCTGGATCGCACACGACGAAACCATCCGACGGGATCTTCTGCACGAGCTCGCGAAACGCGCTCTGAATGTCAGCAAGGTCTTTATAGTAGTCGAGGTGGTCGGCATCGATGTTGGTGATGATGAGAATGTGCGGCGTGAAGTTAAGGAAGTGGCGACGGTATTCATCTGCCTCGACGATGAAATACACTCCACCGCCCGCGCGAAAATTGCTGCCGGTCTTTGCGCGCAGAGAGCCGACGATAGCGGACGGGTCAAGCCCTCCTGCCTCAGCCACGTCGATCATCATCGCGGTCGTCGTGGTCTTGCCGTGCGCGCCGGCGACGGCAATCACCTGATACTCTTGCGCGACGCGCCCAAGCGCTTCGAAATATGAAAGCGTCAGTGCGCCGCGCCGGCGCGCCTCCTCAAGCACGGCAATGTGTTTAGTAAGCCATGCGTCGCTGTAGAGATAGCACTCGGCTTGTGGCAGGTGCGAGGGTTCAAGGTCTTCCGATATCGGGACGCCCTCTGCGCGCAAGCCATCGAGCGTCTCGTGACTGGGGTTGTCTTCGGTGCCAGATATCACATGTCCACGATGCACCAAAAGGCGCGCGAGCGCTGACAAACCGATGCCGCCGATACCGATGATATGAATGCGCCGCGGAAGTTCCACCCCATTAGAAGTTATAAGTTTTATGGGACTAGTATGCATGGTCATTAAATACAGCTCGCTCCGTCATTGTCTCATGACACGTTGCCCACAGACTTCTAACGGGGTCCATTCCATCAGTATACGCGATGATCACACGGCGCACGGCATTGACATCATGCGTGAGAATGCCTATATTTCAGTGCAGAAAGAGCATGGAAGCATGCTTTAAGTTCATCCTGGAAGGAGGGTGCAGATCATGGTCGTACATGGCTTTGAAGGTTCCGAACAGATCACCATCACCAATTCCGATGCGGATTTCAGCATCACACGTTTTGTCGGCGCCGAATGGTCGCTCGCTCCCCTCCAAGGACCGGAGAGCGCGGCCGCTCATCCGGAGCATGCGAAAAAGATCGCACAAGCGTTGTATAGCATCGGGGCGCATCACGCGTACGCTCCCTCGCCCATCGAGTTCAATGGCAAGATCATAAGGCAACAAGAGCTCAATATCAGGATTCCGATCGGAAACTCGATCGGGATGAGTACGATCGCGCTGTACCGCAACCCCGCAAAACCAGCGGACGGCACGCTTCTGTCACGTCTTGGCGATGCAGGTCTCATCAGCGCGGGCGGCTGTCCGATCATTGTCGCAACATACGAGGAGCAATGCGTGTTCGCACACGCCGGCCGCGACTGTCTATTCGACCGCACATATTTCACCAGCGACGGCAAGAAGAAGGGTCGCGAGCACGAAAGCGTCGTCGATTCGATCTTCGGCGCGCTTGAGGCGAAACATGCAAGCGAAGTACGCGTGTGGGTCTTCGGATCGATCCGGCCCGAAGACTTCATCCATCCGTTCGGCAACGAACGGCACGGCGATCACAACGCGAAGCTGTATCATCACCTCAGGCGCTACTATCCCGGTGACTGTTTTGCGCACGACCAAGCCGTCGCGGTATACCCGGATCTTCCAAGGATCATCCGGGAGCAGTTCGTACGCCGCGGCGCAGAAAGCAGCCAGGTCAGCCTCTCAAGTGCCTACTTGCCGGCAGATGTGTCTCGCACGTTCCGCGGCGGCAACTCTGCGCGATACCTCATGGCCGTCGTACGGCGCTCCTGAAGACAGGGCTCTGCAGTACCAAAACGTTATCCTGATCGGATAGCGTTTTCTTTTTCTTGAGGCTTCTTAAAAATTCACGTCACGCGCGACGATCGCGTCGATCGCAGAAAGGTCGGTCGTGCGGATCGCGCCGTAAACACGCACCATGTCGCCCACTTGAAAACGTGCGGGTTGCGTCAGTCCTCGTGCATTATTATAGATGCGCGCCGTGGTAGGCAGTGAGACCGTGTAGTCGCTGCCACCGATCGTCAGTTCGAGCGTTGTCGGAAGCGTTGAACCAGAGACACTCTTGAGAGTACCTTGGAAATTCTGCCACACGAACACGCTCGGGTTCTGATATACGCTGAGCGCGCTGGCTGTGAGCGTGTTGGTGGTGTAATCATAAGTGCCCGATGCGGAGAGTATCTTATCGCCCACCCCAAGATCGCCGAAGCCGATCGTGCGTGCGCCTTTTTGGATCGAGAGTCCTTGCGGGACGACTACGATCGTCTGTCCGAATGAATTGTTCGGCAAGATGAATGAGTTCTGTGCCATATTCAGCTTCTGGATCGTCCCCGAGATCGTCTTCTGCGCCTGCAGAAGCGAGTGGTCGCGAATATGTGCGGCATTGACCACGAGCGAATCGCCGGTCGTAAGCGTACCGTCGAAATCGATCAAGTCGCCCGCTTGGACCGTGTCGCTCGTGGCAGACTCACCGTGTTCGCGCGTCACAACCGTATCACCATGCGCAAGCACCGTGACGCGCACGAACGCACTGCCCCACACCGCACGCGTGAAGAAATTCGAGGTGCCGGACTTTTGCATCACGACGATATTCGTGCCGCTCACCGTACCGTCCTGTGCGATATGCAGATCGGACGATGACGTATCCGCGAACGCGATCGCCGGCATAACGCTCATCAATACGCCCACGCACATGATCTTAAATATATTCATAATTATTCCAGTGAGTTGATAATTTTCATGAACTGGTCGCCGCGATCGTATTCATTCTTGAACATACCGAATGATGCGAACGCGGGGCTCAAGAGCATGATATCACCTGCACTCGCAGCCGCCATCGCGGCATCGACTGCCTCGGCGATACTATGATATATCATAGAGCCCGCAAGTTGCGGGGCCATCTTTTGCGTTCCCGTGCCGTCAAGCATGATGACTTTTTTACCATGCAAGGGGATCTCCTTGATCAGCGCGGTCATATCGAGCTCCTTATCCGCTCCGCCCATGATGAGCACGATGTTCTTTTTATCCTCAGGATCAAGCGCGCGCAAAGCGGCGATCGTCGCATCCGGCGTGGTGGCGGTGGTGTCGTTGTAGATCTTCACACCAGAGAACTCGCGCACGAACTGCAGACGGCCCTCGACACCGGTGAATGCTCCAAAACTTTTCTTGATGTCATCTTCGCCCACGCCGAGAATGCGCAGCGTAAAAAGCGCGCACGCGGCATTGTCGCGGTTGTGCTGTCCAGGGATCTTCAGACTCCAATCGCTCGGCACGTCATCACCGTACGCCACGACCGCGTGCGACGGGATCTTGCCTTCGTAGGTCTCTTGCACGATCTTCTCACATTGCTCGCCGATGATAAGCGTGTCGTGCGGCCGCTGGTTGAGAAAGATCAGCGCCTTGTCGGCAAGGTACGCCTGCATATCGCCTCCATAGTAATTGAGATGGTCGGGATAGAAGGTCGTGAACACCGCGATATCGGGACTTAGTTTTTCTTCGCCGAAGCCTTGCAGTTTCCACGAATCAAGCTCGAGCACGACGATCGTGTCGCGCGTCACCTGCGGGAGCTGCGAAAGGATCGCCGTGCCCTGCACATTGCCGCCCGTGATCACCTGCTTGCCAGCCGCCGTGAGCGTCTGCGCCATGAGCACGGTCGTGGTCGTCTTGCCGCGCGTGCCGGTGATGCCGACGATCGTCGCACCCGCCTCGCGCGCGAAGCGCGAAAAGAGCGCCGCCCACATCGTGATCGGCGTCCCGTGCGATCGTGCCTCGGCGACGAACACCGAGTCTTTCGGTGTCGTCGGCGCCATAATGATCAGGTCGCGACCCTGAAAATCGGCAAGGTCATGGCGGCCGAGCGTGTAGCGAATATTAGTGAACTCGCGCAATGCCTCAAGCGACGGAGACAGTTCGCTCTCTTGTTTGAGATCGGTCACGATAAGGTCGGCGCCATTCTCCGCCAAGAAGCGGATGTCACCCACGCCGCCGAGGAGCCCCATCCCCATGACGGTTATCTTCTTGCCCCTGAAGAATTCTTGGTACCCGAGCATGCAGCCATACTAGCCCAATTTTGCCTTTTTTGAAACGACCGGAGCGCCGAAGAATATCGTGCCAAGGTCGTCGAAGCGCTCGCCGATGTCAGTGGAATAGAACTTGAGTTTCGATCTGCGCGCGAGCGCGCCTTCAAGCTCGGAATGCCGCACGAGATACTGCTGCAGTTTTTTCGCGACGATCTTTCCTTCTGAGATGATCGCGACATTCTGGCCGACGATCTTCCTGATCTTTCCCTCAAGATGGCCATAATGCGTGCAGCCGAGCACGAGCGTGTCGATGCGCTTGCGCAGAAGCGGCGTGAGATATCGTGCGAGCATCAGATCGGCGGTCTTTGAGCGATGTTCGCCCGCTTCCACCAGCGGCGCCAAAAGCGGACACGCTTGTTCAAATACTTGTATGCCGGGAGACGCCTTATTCAACTCACGAGAAAAAGCGCCGGAGCGGACCGTGCCTTGCGTCGCAATGACGCCGACGCGTCCGTTCGTCGTCCGCACGACCGTCTCTTCGATCGCTGGCACGATCACGCCGAGCACGCGCTTATGCGGTCCGTATTTCTTCGGCAGATACTCGCGCTGGATCTTGCGCAGCGCCTCGGCAGACGCGGTGTTGCACGCGAGCACAACCAGGTCGCAGCCGTGCGTGAACAAGAAGTCGACCGCCTGCTTCGTGAATTCATACACAACCTCCTTTGAGCGCGAGCCGTACGGCGCACGCGCATTGTCGCCGAGATACACGTAGTCATACTCGGGCAATGCCTTCACGATCTCCTTGAGGACCGACAACCCGCCGAACCCCGAGTCAAATACCCCGATCGACTGTGTTCGTCTAGTTTTCATTTCTGTGGGCATGAGAGGGCTCGGTCAAGAAAATTTTTACTTGCCGGTCGCTCGTAAAAATTTCTTGACCCTGCTCGCGCGACCCGCCCTGCCGATCGGATGCCCGCGCTCGCTTTCAAGTCCTTTCTCCATACTACAAAACAATAGTCGCCAAAGCTATTCGCTTTGGCTTCTTTGTTTTGTGCCGGAGAGAGGACTTGAACCTCCATGCCCTTGCGAGCACTACGACCTGAACGTAGCGTGTCTACCAATTTCACCACTCCGGCGTCCGTTGATTATGCACAAAGATCGCTTAATTTTCAAATGCTTGCGGCGCAAGTAAGGTACCGACCCCTTGTAATACATTTTCTCACTGATGAGCACCGACTCCTTCTTTGCGTACTTCAGCTGCAGGTATGGATTATTGCGATTGCGGCTTATGTATCCTTTAACCCCCGCGACATCAAAAAGTTTCCCTCTCAGCCACTTAAAGAATGCTGGGCTCGCAGAAGTGAAAGAGATATAGAATCGAAAGCTGTTCGGATACGTCGGATCGTTGTACGAATAACTTGAACCATCGCCGTCAAAATAACCTCTGAGGAAATGGTCTGCATATTCGCGAGCTCGGCAACCATAACGAATTCATCGGCGTATACTGTACATATATGGAACTGCCAACTTACCGTCGCATACTTCCCTACCTTAAGACCACGATCGCCATCATTGCTGCGGCGCTCCTGCTTTTTGTGATCGTCTTAGGCTATGATTATCTGCGCCTGCGAAGAGAGCACCGACTATCGGCATATCAGTCACTCTTCTTCGCACTGCACACTCGCACGCCAGCAACGGCAGACGAGGTCGCTTCCCTGCAGACATGGATGACCTTCGATTATATCGATCACGTCTTCGCACTGCCGCCGAGCTTTTTGCAGAGCACGCTCCGCATAACGGACAACAATTATCCTCATATCACGATCGCGCATTATGCGCGCGACGCCGACTTAAGTTCCTCCGCCGCCTTAAGCGCCGTACAGTCTGCGATCCGCACGCGCCTCAGCACTTCTACGCCGCTATGAGTTCTATCATCACGCCGTTCCTCGCGTTCTTGCTTCTCTACAAATACCTTGCGATCTTCGTGGTCGTATGTTCAGCGGCGATCATACTGCCGATCCCGTCCAACAGCGTGTTGCTTGCCGCCGGCGCGTTCGCGAGCCAGGGCTACTTCAGTTTTTCACTCTCGCTCGCGGCCGCGATCGGCGCGAACGTGCTCGGTGATAGTTTCGATTTTTTTCTTGCACGCAGATACGGACACCGCGCGATCTCTATGCTTGGCATCAAAACACTCCCGACCTATTTCAAACACCTTGAGCATTATGTGCATAATAATCCCGGACTGGCCATCTTCTTCACGCGATTCGTCGGCACGGTCGAACCGCTCACGAGCCTGCTGTGCGGTTTCAGCGGCGTCTCCTATCCCACGTTCCTCACCTATGACATACTCGGCAACCTCGCATCCGACGGCGGCATCCTCTACACGGGATATTTCTTCGGCGCGAACTGGCAAGAAGTCTCCGGTATATTCAGTCTTGCCGGTTGGATAGCCTTCGGCACCATCGTTCTGATCGCCCTTGCGATCGCGGCATGGTATCGCAACCATGACCGCGTCAATGTCGAGACGCCGACTGGATAGACGTCTAAGGCTTTGACTTGAAAACGAGCGAGGGGGAACTTTTCTGTGTGCGGGCTACTCCGAGTCTCGGCTTACAGCCGCAGTACGGGTTTCGCATCTCGCTTCGTCCTCGCAGAACCTCGGACTCGCGGCGATATGCTCAACCACTTTCGACTCCTAGCCGTACTGTGCGCAGGCGCAGTACTTGCCGCGCAAAATACACTCACTGCGTTCGTTATTTGTGCGGGCACTAGGAGTCGAACCTAGGACCTTTCGAGTATCAGTCGAGCGCTCTACCAACTGAGCTATGCCCGCATTTCAAGATTCAAGATACGAGATACAAGAATCGAGATTCGCCCATAATAGCAGAAAATTTTTCAGAACGCCACAAAAAGCTCTTTCCACTGGAAAGAGCTTTTTGTGGCGTAGATTTTTACTAACACCTACCCTCACACCTACAAGCTCATTTAAAACCCTTTCTCTTGTTCCGTTTCATCTAGGCTCTTACGTACATGAGATCGG
>JAKBZO010000004.1 GCA_021839985.1 bacterium | reverse complement strand
TAACTCTGAACAAGCCGTGCTTGCATACGTTAAATCACAAGGCAGGGAAAAGGAATACGCCACACTCCACACCGACCAGCTGGTGTTGTTTTGATACCTCGTCAGCTTGCTGCGAGGTAGTTCATTTACTGCAGCGAAGACGAAAGCATAGATTATCTCCTTTCTGCTGCCTTGCGCCCCCAACTCTCGCCAACACTCCCTCATACGCTATACTATTTCGTATGAACCAGGCATATACCAAGATCATTCTCGGTCTGTCGATCGCGGGCACCTTATTCGCAGGATATCTCAGTTTCTTTAAATTACTCACGGGCAACTGCGCGCTCAATGAGCCGTGCCCATTCTTCCTCGGTCATCCAGCATGCTGGTATGGCCTCGCGCTGTTCGTGATCCTCACGATCCAATCGATCATAGCGCTCACGCTCCGCTTCCCTACCTGCCGCTACGGGATCCCTGTCGTCTCATTGACCGGCGTGATCTTCTCCGGAAGTTTCATATACGGCGATGTCATGACCTGGCTCGCGTCGGGCCAGTCCTACGCGCTCATTCTCCCCTCCTGCGTGTATGGCTTCATCGTATTCATTATGATATTCGTGTTGTCGCTGTTCGCGAGGAGGCAGCACTAGCCACGAGGGTTTAGCCACTAGGGACAACCGACCAAAAAGTGCGCGGCAACGCCGCGCACTTTTTGGTTCTGATTTGTACTAAGGGCTATTGGCTAACAACTAAACCCTTCTCTCCTACTTGATCGCCTTCGCCACCGCCGGCACGACAGATCTGTCGAACGGACTTGGGATTATTTTTTCAGCCGTCGGGCGCTTCACGAGCGCTGCGAGATTCTTCGCCGCCTTCAGTTTCATTGCGTCGGTTATCTTCCGTACCTTGTGATCAAGCGCGCCGCGGAAGACGCCCGGGAATACGAGAGCGTTGTTGACCTGATTCGGGAAATCAGAGCGGCCGGTCGCAATGACCGCAGCACCTCCACGCTTCGCTTCCTCGGGCATGATCTCCGGCGTCGGATTCGCCATCGCGAAGACGATCGCGTCCCCCGCCATGAGCTTTACCTGCGACGCGTCCATGAGTCCTGGGCCGGAAACGCCAATGATGGCATCGGCGCCCTTAAGTGCCGCGGAGAGATCGCCTGCGACCTTGCGCGGATTCGTGATCTTCGCCAATTCTTTTTTGTGCGGCGTCAGATCACTGCGGCTTGCGACGATAGTACCCTTCGTGTCGAGCACGATCACATCGCGAACGCCAGCGAGCAAGAGGAGTTTCGTGATCGCCGTGCCTGCGGCACCGGCGCCAGATACCACCACCTTAAGCGATGCGAACTTTTTCTTCACCACTTTCGCTGCATTCATGAGCGCTGCGACGACCACGATCGCCGTGCCATGCTGATCGTCATGCATCACCGGAATATCGAGGCGCTCCTTGAGACGTTCCTCTATTTCAAAACAGCGCGGCGCGGAAAAATCTTCGAGATTGATACCGCCGAACACCGGCGCGATCGCGCACACGGTCTCCACGATCGCATCAGTGTCCTGCGTACTCAAGACGATCGGAAAAGCATCCACGCCGCCGAGTTCTTTAAAGAGCACGGCCTTCCCCTCCATGACCGGCAGCGCGCCATAGGGACCGATGTTGCCAAGCCCGAGCACTGCAGAGCCGTCAGAGATGACCGCGACCATGTTGTTCTTGATCGTATACTCGCGCGCTCGCTCCGGATGCTGTGCGACAAAGGTCGACACCGCAGCCACACCCGGCGTGTACACGAGCGAGAGCGCTGCGCGATCCTTCACCTTCATCGCGGGCGCGATGCGGATCTTGCCTTTCAATTTTTTGTGGAGCGCGAGCGATTCCTTGCCGATATTCGATACTTTTTTTGTGCCTTTTGTTGTCATACGCACCAGTATATCATTGGAGGATGGATGCTCATACGTCGATCACCGATCTCTTCCGCCTCACGGCGCAGCAGAAGGCCGCGCTCAAAAAACTCGGCATCGCGACCGTGCGCGATCTGCTGTGGCACTTCCCCACGCGCTATGACGAAGGCGGCTCGGAGACGAGCGTCTCGGCGCTCTCCCTTGGCATGGACGCGACCATCATCGGCACGCTTGAGAAGTTGGAGACGAAGAAATCATGGAAGCGGCGCGTGCCGGTCTCCGAAGGATACGTGCGCGACCAAACCGGCCGCGTTAAGTGCATGTGGTTCAACCAGCCATACATCGCGAAGATGTGGCAAGACGGCACGCGGGTGAAGGCGACCGGCAAAGTCACCGGAAGCGAAGGCAAACTCTACCTCGCCAACCCGCAGCTTGAGCGCGCGGCAAACATCGAGGACGGATTGTTTGGGGGAGATCAGACCTCCGCAAGCTTGCGGAAGTCTGATCTCCTCGGGCAGCAGCTTTTTGCTGTGTACCCCGAATCGGCAGGCGTCACGTCGCTGTGGATGCGGCACGCGATCGCGAAACTGTTGGCACCTGACACGCTCTCCAGCATCGAAGATCCGATTCCCGCACATATTCTCAGCACCTATCATCTGCCGAACATTCACGACGCACTCATCTATGCGCATACGCCGCACTCCCACAAAGATGCACTCGCCGCACGCAAACGCTTCGCATTCGAAGAAGTATTTTTCATTCAGCTTGAGCGCCAGCGTACGCGCGCGCTCGAGGCGCGCGAAAAAAGTTTTGCCATCGATACGCCGCGCGAAGATGTCGGCGATTTCATTGGCACGTTCGATTTCCCGCTGACGAGCGCTCAGGGCCGCGCGATCGACACTATTCTGAGCGACTTCAAGAAAGGCGCTCCCATGTCGCGGCTGCTTGAGGGCGATGTAGGATCCGGCAAGACCGCGGTCGCGGCAAGTGCTGCATTTGCCATCGTGTCGCAGCGGCCTGAGGGACAAAGGAGCGGGGCCTTGCAAGTCGCTTACATGGCGCCGACCGAGATCCTCGCCAAGCAGCATTTTGAATCATTCATTCATCTCTTTAGCGATCATCCGATGCCGATCGGGCTCATCACTGGCAGTGGTTGCTACAGATTTCCGTCCAAGATCGCACGCGACAAAGCGACAAAAATTTCCCGCGCCCAGCTCCTGAAGTGGGTCGCAAACGGCGAGATCGGCATCGTGATCGGCACGCACGCGCTCATTCAAGAGAGCGTGCAATTCAAACATCTCGCACTCGTCATCATCGACGAACAACATCGCTTCGGGACCGCCCAGCGCCGCATGCTGGCGCGCAAAGAGACTCGCCTTCCCCACTTGCTTTCGATGACCGCGACGCCGATCCCGCGCACACTTGCGCTCACGGTATACGGCGATCTCGATCTCACGGTCCTTGATGAGATGCCGCGCGGGCGCAAGCCGATCATCACGGAGGTCGTCGAGCCGAAGAAGCGTGAAGCGGCGTACGCGCGCATGCGGCAGGAGCTGCAGGCTGGCCGCCAAGCATACGTCATCTGTCCGCGCATCGATGAACCCGATCCTGAAAAGGCGTTCGCGATCCAGGCGAAGTCAGTGAAGGAAGAGGCGAAGCGGCTCAAGAAAGATGTCTTCCCGGAGTTTCGGATCGATATCGTGCACAGCAAGATGACGCCTACCGAAAAAGATGCGGTCATGAAGCGATTTGCGGAGCATGAGATCGACATACTCGTCGCCACGTCGGTGGTGGAGGTCGGCGTGAACGTACCGAACGCGACCGTCATGATGATCGAGGGCGCGGAGCGCTTCGGCCTCGCACAGCTGCATCAACTGCGCGGGCGCATCGTGCGAAGCTCGCACCAAGCGTATTGCTTCGTGGTGGCGGAGAGCCGCGGCGAGCGAACGCGCGCGCGACTCAAAGCGCTCACGACCGCGAAGAACGGCTTTGAACTCGCCGAACTCGACCTGCGCGAGCGCGGCGCGGGTGAACTGCGCGGCGGACGCCAATGGGGCATCTCCGATATCGGCATGGAAGCGCTCGAAAATCTCAAGCTGGTCGAGGCGGCGCGCCGCGAGGCGATCGCCATCATAAAGAAGGACGAGTCGCTCTCGTCATCGCCCGCGCTTGCCCTCGCGCTCTCGCGGCGCGCCGCCTCTTTCCACTTCGAATGAGCGTAAGCCCTTAACCCACTGGAGATCGATGAAATGCTGGGCGTGCCTTCGCTGAAGCTACGGTGCGGCGCAGGCGAAGCGGCCTCACCGCACCGTACTGTCTCCGCATAATTTCAGAGCAGCACAAGGCGTGCAAGAAAAATACCGCGAGTCGTATTCAACATACAGTGAGCGGTATTTTTCGAAGCACAACGCAGTGATGTGCCAATGCGAGCGGTAGCTTATGAACCGCTTAAAATCAGTGAGATACTAGGCGCGAGCGAGGAATGAACCGAGCAATACTGAATTGGTATTGTGAGGGAGTACCTGAGCTCGCAACGACGTAGCTCGCGATTTAAAGCGGTTCACACCCCGAGGTGCTCTTTGATGAGGGAAACAACACTCTCCAGATCCCAATCAACCTTCAGCAAGTAGTCGGTCACTCGCTCATCGATCACATCCGCCATCTTTGTCATTTCAGCGACGTTCGTGAGAACGACCACGCGCGCATCCTTCCCCCATTCGTCCGCACGCAAGCGCTTGAGCATCTCAGTTCCGTCCATCTTCGGCATGAGGATATCAAGCACGATCAGATCCGGCTTTTCACGAAGTGAAATATCAAGACCTTCTGAGCCATCAACGGCCGTAAGCACGGCAAATCCCTCAGCCCGCAGTGTGTCGGCAAGCGGAAGTGCAATAACATCTTCATCTTCTACGATCAGGATCTTTTTCTGAGAATTTTCCATTGATAGGTTCATTATGGCTAGTGGGTGAGCTATTTGTCGATACGCTCGATCTCTTTCTTCAGGAGCACCTCCATCTTTTGCACATTTTCCCTCAAATGTTTAACGACCGACTTGTGTTCCGAGTTTGCTGGTATTTCCGCGTCTATCCGCTCAACGTCTTTGCGAATGAGGTCGAACACGGTGGACAGATCTCTTGAAGCAGCGACGAGACGTTGTGCGAAGAGTGCCGTGCGCTTGCGATAGAACCACACCCCGCTCCCAAAACCACCGAGCAGGATGATCAAGAGAAGAACTGCGGCGCCGCCGGAACCGAGCTGGAATGAGCCGATCTCAAGAATAGGCCGGTTCGTTACTACGACAGAGGGTGATTCGACCGTCAGACTGAGTGCTCCCCGAGCATCGCGGCTCACCGCACTCACGTTGTAGGTGCCATTGTGGAGCGGTTCGCTGAACGTATATTCCCAATTACCTTGGGCGTCCGTCTGAACGGTCGAGCTCGCGATGACAGCATCGGCTTGATGGACATTGAGGACGACCTCGATATTCGGCAAGGCGGAACCTTGTACGGTCAAACCGGTCGGCTCGCCAGAGAAGAGCTGCGGCGTTGTGAAGGAGATCGTCGGGGACGCGATCGGCAGGATATGAAGGGTGATGAAATCTTCAACGCTGTTGCCTGCATTATCGACCGCCCTCACCTGGACGTGATGATCACCAGGCACCTGAAGCGGCAGGGTGAAGCTACCCGTAAAACCCTTCGCAGGCACAACGAGGGGGTCGTGGTTATCTACGATCACGTCATACTCCTTCATACCGGAAAGCGCATCGTCGGTCTTGAACTGAAGCGTCGGCGCCGGATCATTTGCCGTGTCCCCGCCTTGCGTCGTTATCTTGAAGCCGAGCGGCGGTTGTGTGTCGATGGCGATGCGGCTGTGCGCGGTCGCGCTCCAACCGACGCTATCCTTGAACCGCACATGCAGATACCAGATCCCGTCTGAAAGCGCGTCGAAGGTCTTGTTGTCGAACAGACCCTCCGAGGTGGTCGGATCGAAATTCGGCTGCTTGTTGATCGCGGTCGCAATGGCGGAGACATCAGCAGGAAGGTTCCAACTCACCGAGAACGGACTCACTTGGTCGTACCACTGCGTAGGGTCAGGATAGAGCGACACGTTGAGAGACGGCGCCGCCGGCACGCCGGTCGCCGGAGCAGGTGTGCGCGTTATCTGCTGCGGCGCTGTTACCGCGCTTGAAGATGTCACGTTCGTCGGAGAGACGGTGATGGACGCGCTGGTGGTCGTCGAGAGGATGTTCGTACCACTGCCATCAGAGGCGGTGATCGCGGCGCTCGCAACTGAAATAGTGCCGGTACCGGTCCCCTTTGGTACGAAGTTCACGCGAAGCACTTGAATAGCCGCCCCGGAAACTCCGAATGGAGAGCCGCCGATGAACGAAATGGCTCCTTGATCGTTCGAGAAGACTGGGTCCTCAAGCCAGAAACTGAAAGCTGAATTCGTTTTATCGATCGAGCTGACCTGGAGCAGATCCGTTGGGAATCGGATGGTCGCTTGCGCTGCGTTGAACCCAACACCGGCGCCGTCCACCTTTATGTCAACGCTGAAGTTCTGCGAGGGACCTATCACGACGGTCGGCGGCGAGAGAAAAAGGGTGGCGGCAGACGCGCTCGACGCCATGCCGAAGAACAGCATTCCTGCAGCAAGACCAAAAAGAGCTCGATCGAATTTTTTCATAGTGGCTTTGTAAATAATAAGCTCTACTGCTTTCTAATAGCTCGGAGGAGAATGCTGAAGTCGGTAAGGTCTACCCTGCCATCGCCGTCGAAATCGATCGTCTTAAGGACCGCCGGGTCGGTCGACTGCCAGCGCGAGAGGAAGATACTCAGGTCTTTGATATCGGTCACGCCGTCTCCGTTGAGGTCGGTCGATACGTTGGACGTCTGAGCGACCGTGAACATCTGCGTCGGTGAGAAGTCGCTCGTGACACCCGCCTTAGTGGTCTGGCTCGCTCGTGCCTGGTGTCCGCCGAAATCAAGCGCTCCCGTATCCGCGGAGAGTCGGTACGATCCGTCGCTTCCTGCCGTCACATCTTTCTGCATTGTACCATCGAGGGACACATGAACGGTGCTGCCCGGCGTTGAGAAGCCGACGATCGTGACCGGGTTGCCGCGAGTCACCGCCGTCTGGAGGAAACCGATGGTCGGAGACACCACGACATCTTTGACGGTCAGCGAATTGGTCACCGTGTCGATGTTAAAGAATTTCGATTGGGAGAGGCGACCTTGGCTATCACGAACGATAAGACCGTAGCTGTGCTGACTCATGAGAACGCCGACGAAACTTATATGGAACGTGCCGTCAGAGCCGGTCGTCACATCCTTGGTGAAGATCGTCTGGTACGGTGAGTCTTTGTCGATCACGGAGACCGATGCGCCCGGGAATGCAACGCCGTCGATGGTCACGGTCGTTGGCGGTACGGTCGAACCTCCACCCGCCGATGACGCGGGAGCCGTGACCGGCACTCCCACGAAGAATGAGCAGAATGTCGAGGTTGTGAACTGACACAGGCCGGAGCTTATCGTGCAGGTGCCCGCTTGCGTCCATGCAGTCCCTCCTGCCTCTTTCCGATAGTACGAGAGCGAACGGCCATTGAATGCGGCGCCGACGTAGATCTCGATCGTGACCGGCTGGCTGGCAGTGATCGCAGTGCTCGGAAGCCCCCACTGCAGCGCGCCCGCCGATGTCACGCTCGATGGAATGTCCGTCGTCGAGACGCTGTTAGTCGAGAGGAGCGTCGTCCAATCAGAGGTCGTCGAGGCCGTCATGACAGTGCTCAACGGGACGACGATGGTCGATCCGTTTCCGAACACCACATGCACCGCTTGTTTGAAAGTGACGTTGCTTGAAGACGCCGCGGTGTTGTTGGGACTCATCGTCCCGTTGGTAAGAAGTGTCTGCTCTCCCCCCGGACTCACCTGCACATAGGTGATCGTGGTCGTCGCGCTCACGCCGGTGGAGATATTGCCAGCGGCATCTTTTGCCCAAGCATACAATGTCTTGTCGCCCTGAAGCGCGAAGGTGTAGCTCGAGGGTGCGGTCGCCGACCACGCCGAGTTGCTCACCGCTGGCGTCGTTGAAGATTCCGTCACCAGGTAGCCCGTGACGCCGACATTGTCGGTAGCTGACAACGATGAGATCGAGATGGTGAGGGCAGAAGAGGTCGCCAGAAGAGAGAACGAGGTCACGGTCGGCGCGGTCGTGTCAGCTGCAGTGACCACAGAAAATGTCTGCGTGCTCGAGGTACCGCCGCCGGGGGCAGGATTGGTGACGGTGATGCTATTGGTGGAGGTGGCGGTCAAATGTGCGGCAGGAATGGTCGCGGTCATCTGCGTGGAAGACGCGAAGGTCGTCGTCGCGAGATCCGCACTATTGAACTGGACGGTCGACGATGCGAGGAAGTCCGTGCCGATGATCGTCACGACCGTATCCGGCGACCCTACCGAGACCGAGCTCGGCGTGATCGAGGAAATGGTCGGTGCCGTATTGAGAGCTATGACGCTGAACACCGCCGCGCTCGAAGTGCCGCCGCCTGGAGCGGGATTGGTGACAGTGATGAGCGCTGAGGTAGTGGCGGTCGTGAGGTCGGATGAAAGGATCGACGCCGTGAGCTCTGTCGATGAAGCGAACGTGGTGGTGCGCGGCGAGCCATTGAAATTGACCGTGGAGCTGGCGACGAAGTTCGAGCCCGTCACCGTGAGAGTGAAGCCTGCGTCACCGACATTCTTCGACGACGGCGAGATCGATGTGACCGTGGGGCCGGCGTTAAGGATGTCCGCCGAAAGCGTCGGCTCCGTGAGCGAGTAGTTCCCTGCTTGCGCACCCGTGAGCGACTGACCGGAGACGGTGACCGTGATGCCGGTGCCAACGTTCGGTGAAGCGAAGGTGCCCACGGCAGTGCCGCTCAGCGAGACTGCATCGCCGGAAATGACGCCGACGAGGGTGCCCGGCGTGCCCGCGAGCACGGCGGTGGTGCCTCCATCATATGGCTTGTCATTCGCCGTGATGCCGGAGATGGTGAGGTTCTTTTGCGTGATATTGGCTGACAGGGTCGGCTGCGTCAGTGAGTAGTTGCCTGCCTGTGCCCCGGTGAGTGACAGGCCGCTCACCGAGACAGAGATGCCGGTGCCGACATTCACAGATGCGAACGTGCCGACCGCGGTGCCCACGAGGGAGACGGAGTCACCTGATTGAACGCCGACGAGCACGGGAGTACCGGAGATCGTTGCGGTATTGCCCTGGTCGTAGGTCTTGTTGTTTGCCGTGAGGCCGGAGATGGTGAGGGTCTTGCCGGTGATGTTGGCCATCGTGGTCGGCTCCGTGAGCGAGTAGTTCCCTGCTTGCGCACCCGTGAGCGACTGACCGGAGACGGTGACCGTGATGCCGGTGCCAACGTTCGGTGAAGCGAAGGTGCCCACGGCAGTGCCGCTCAGCGAGACTGCATCGCCGGAAATGACGCCGACGAGGGTGCCCGGCGTGCCCGCGAGCACGGCGGTGGTGCCTCCATCATATGGCTTGTCATTCGCCGTGATGCCGGAGATGGTGAGGGTCTTTTGCGTGACCGACTGTGAGATCGGACCCGATGTGCTCGTGACGTAGTTGCTATCGCCGGCGTACACCGCAGTGATCGAATGAGCTCTCGCCGAGAGTGCCGCCGTCGCATACGTAGCGGTGTCCGGGCTACCGCCGCCGAGGGTGCCGGTGCCGATGATCGTCGCGCCATCTTTAAAGGTAACGGTCCCAGAAGGCGCGCCGCCATTTTGTGGAGCAACCGTCGCCGTGAATGTCACGGTGGTACCGTAGACCGTCGGCGTGCCCGACGTCGCCACGGACGTCGTCGTTGTCGCTTGATTGATGATGAAGTTCCCTGCCGAAGCGCCAGTCAAACTCTTGTAGCTCGTCCCATCGGTCGGCGTGAAGTTCGCCGTCACCGCATAGGTGCCGGCGTTCGTCGGCGTCGTGCCTGAACCGCCATAAAGAATACTGGAGGCCGTACCGGAAACGGAACCCGTGACCACGGCCGCCTGCGCGGCCCCGCTATAGGTCACCGGAGAATTAGAAACGGAGATCGTCGGTGTCGCGCGCGTATCATTCGTGACCGACAGTTTGCCCGTCGTCGCCGCAAAGTACGTATTGTTCTGATACGTCGCGGTCGAGCTCGTGGAACCCCAGGTGCCGTTGATGCGACCGAGTCCGCCGAGCGTCAGATTTGCGACCGTGAGCGTGAGTCCTGCGCCGATACTCGCCGTCGCGGAGCCGGTCTGCGCGATATTCATGGTGCCGCTCACGGAGGTGCCGGTAACGAGTGTCGCGATGCCGCTTCCCGAGAGCGTCAGATTGACATAGCTGGCAGGCTTGATCGCTTGTGCCGATCCGTTGTAATTCACAGTGTTACCGCTTCCCGTGGCAGTCAGTGTCACGTTGGCAGAAGGAGTGAATATGCCTCCTATATTCAATACGGCACTGGTGCCCTGCGTCCAGATCGCGGTCCCGCCGGTTCGCGCATAATTGCCACTGAGATTCACCGTGCCGTTATTCGCAACGGTCTTTCCGTTCGAGTTGATGGTGCTCGCATTCAGCATCGCGCCCGCATTGATGGTGAACGTATTCCCGACCGCGATGGTGCCATTCACCGTCAGGTTGGACGATGCGGAAACAGAGGTCGGCTGCGCGGCGCTAATCAAACTATTGATCGTACCCACACCGGCGAGCACGTTCGGATTTTTGTTCATCACCAAAGTGCCGCTTCCGTTGACGGTTCCGTTCACCGTCGCGCCGCCGCCCGCCGTGCCGAAGGTAAGCGTCTGCGAGCCAGAGAACGCGAGGGTGCTGCCCGAGTTCACCGTAAGGTTCGCGATCGTTGCGTTTGCCGTAATGGTCACGCTGTTTCCGCCAGTCGTTGCGATGACAGCGGTGTCGCCAGCTGCAGGAGCGGTGCCGCCGACCCATGTCGAACCCGTATTCCAATTGCCGCCGGTGGCGGTACTCGTGACCGTCGCCGCAAATGCGACGGGAGCAAGCAGACCGAACGCGCTTCCCGCAATAAGAAGCTGCATGACGAATCGTGCGAGAGACTTCTTACTTTCCCTCCCGAGCGCGATCTGGTGTCCTACCGATGAGGAGTATGTCCGAAGAGTGCGGTACATATAAAGTACGATTACGCTGCCTGGTAATGACTCTCGGGGCTCTCCGGCCGAAGCTTGCGTCAGGACCTCTTGCCCTCCATGATGTTCTTCACTTTTTCGATCACTTCAACGATCGGATGCTGCGATTTAACGAAATAGTCATTCGCACCAAGCGCAAGCGCGCGCTTGATGTCTTCATCGCCCCCGAGATTGGAGAGCACGATAACGGGCACTAGTTTGAGTTCAGGATTACTCCTCACCTCCTCCAAGACAAAAAACCCGTCTTTTTTCGGGAGCAAGAGGTCGAGCAAGATGAGCGCCGGCTTCTCTTTGCGCATCTTTTCGACAGCTTCTTCGCCGTCGACCGCAAGGTCGGTCTGGAATCCTTCGGCTGAGAGATTGTCGATAAGTACTCGCCCCAAGAAATCTTCATCTTCGACGACCAGAATGGTATTGCTTTTACTCATATTCAAATGATATCACTCTCAAGGTCGGTTCGGCGTCGTAGTGGGGATAGCCAGCAAAAAGATCGAGCCCTTCCCTTCCTCCGATTCGAACGTGATGGCGCCATCCAATGCTTTAGCGAGAAGGGCGGCGAGATACAGCCCCAAACCGCTTCCACCCGGTTTAAGCTTCTTGGCATTCGACGCCCGATAGAAACGGTCGAATATCTTGTCTTGTTCATCTTTTGGTATGCCGATCCCGGAATCTTTCACCGAAAAGGCCGCGCGATCACCGAGAACCGTTACATCGAGGACCACCTCCCCGCCCGGAAGCGAGTACTCGATAGCGTTGGACACCAAGGATTCAAGAATGGTATTCAGAAGAATCGGGTCGGCCTCAATGGTTGGGAGACTTCTTGCGGCAGAAAGATCGGTGACCGTCACGTGCTTGCTGGCTGCGGCAGGACCCATAGTCGATAGGATATTCGAGAAGACCTGCCCCGCATCGACGCTCTTTCTCTCCACGGTGAGCACGCCACTCTCGAAACGCAACACGGCAAGCATATCGAACACCAGCTTTATCATGCGCTCATTTACGGCATAGATGTTGTTCAAATAATCTTTCTGCTCCGGAGTCAGCGGCCCCTTTCGGCCTGCAATAAGCGTCTCAATGAGCCACTTCGTGCCAGAGAGCGGCGTGCGCAGCTGATGAGACGCAAGCGACAAGAAGTCGGTGCGCATCTTCTCTAGCACTTTCGTCTCGGTTATATCCTGCACGGTCCCATGGAGACCCGTAACCTTACCCTGTGCATCGCGCACCGCAACGCCGCGCGCAAGTACCCACATGCCAGCAATATCAGGCTTCGCATACTGAAGTTCCAATGCATATGATTCGCCGGTCTCTATAGTTTTCTTGACCGCCGCATCAAGCGCTGCGGCACTTTCCGCCGTATAGGCCTTGAGGTGTTCTTCATAATTCGGCGTCGGATCGTTAGGGCCGATATGATAGATCTGACGGTACTCCGCAGACCAAGAAATGGTGTCGGTCGGTATGTCCCAGCTCCAACTGCCCAGACGCGCCAGGGCCTGGGCTTCCTCCAGGTCGGCTTCGCTCTTACGTAATGCCGCCTCAGACTGTTTACGCTCCGTGATGTCCACGGCAACGTTCAATAGATATTTCTTGCCGCCGATCAAGATAAAGTCGAACGAATCGAGGACGGATCGTATCCCACCTGACTTCATCCGCAGACCAACCTCTTGATCGCGAACGCTTCCAGACCGATTCAGTTCTTCGAGCATTTGATCTCTTTGGTTCAGATCAGCCCACATACGCAGCCCGATCGTGCTGTGACCAATGACCTCTTCGCGAGCATATCCGAAAAATCTACAGAATGCATCATTGATCTCAATGATCTCTCCGGTCTCTGGTACGGTGATAGCCATTAGGTTAGGAGAGATAAAAAAAGCTTTGGAGAATTTTTCTTCACTCTCCTTGACAGCCTCCTGCGCCTGTTTGCGCTTCGATATATCTCTAAAGACGCCGAGAAGATACTTTTTCCCGCCGATGATGACTTGGCTTGAGTTGACGTCCGCATAAAACACTCCGCCGTCCTTCCTTTTCACGGGAATGTTTTCTGCCAGCGTTGTCTCCCCCTTGAGCTGTTGCTCAACTTTGTCAAGCACGTACGGCAGGCTTTCTTCCGGGTGGATGTCGGCTATTCCCAGCTCCTTGATCTCATTAAGATCATACCCGAGCATGCGGCTCATCGTAGCGTTCGCGTCAAAAAACTTTTTTGTCTCAACATCGGCTAAGATCACGCCGTCCATCGCATTATTGAAGATCGCTTTGAATTTCTCTTCCGACTGGCGCAGTCGCTCCTCGCCTTGTCTCTCGTGTGCATACATCTGCAGCGATCGCACTCCATACGACAGGTCGCTTGCCAATTCCGAGAGCGTCGCCACCTCACTCTTGGTGAACGCGCTCGGGTCGGTCGAATAGACACTCAGCGCTCCTATCGTGCCGTCGTATATGAGCGGGAACGCCATCACCGATGAGAAGCCGTATTTCGCCGCAGCTTCGCGCATCTTCGGAGACCCCGCACCGCTTCCGATACCGTGCATGATGACCGGCGTCTTCGTGCTGACCGCAGCGCTCACCGGTCCGTCCTCTCCTTCAGTGTCTGCCCAAAAGGAACGTGCCCATCCGGTTGGATCTTCAGTATCGAATCCTGCTTCAGCGACGAGTCGCACTCCTTTTTGTTCTTCCCCATCGACAAAGCCGACCCAAGCCAAGCGATATTTCCCAATGTGAACGATATCATCACAGACCTGCTGGAATAGTTCTTGTTCGTTTTGCGCTCGCACCAGCGCTTGGTTGCACGCGCTGAGCATCTTGAGCGTACGAACAGACGCTTCAAGCGCCTGCTCACTTTCAGCAAGCTTTTCATAGGGACGGCGCGCAGAAGTGGTAAATATCGCTCGATAAATGAGCAGGTACGCCGCCAATTTATACACGTGCCCGAGCATGTTGTAGGTGTCATACGCACTCGTGTAGAGCGTGAATGCCAACTCGCTGAACACGCTGATGACCAGCGCACACATGAACCACACTAAGATCTGATCCCGCGTCTTTCGGAAACGGGCATAGAACGCCACGAGCGCAAGCACGCAGAGCGCAATGATCACATATTCCATCGCTATCTTCAGCGGCGTAAGCCCAATACCCGCAACGAACATAGCTGGTAGCGTAGCCGGAGCGAGCGTCACCCACATGAACTCGGCGCATACGAAGAGAAGGGCGATCACGAGCAGGCTTTTTTTCGGGAACGACGTTGTCTTCGACTTCGATGGAATGAACGCGACCACAAGGAACGCGACCGCGGCAAGCACGCGAGCGGCGATCCAGAACTGAATACCCTTATCGGTCGAGCTCGGCGTGACGAACGCCGGCATGCCGGGGAAACTCAGCGCATGCATGAAGTCGAGTATCGCGACGCCGAGGAACATCACTCCCAAGAAAAGAGCGAAGTCGTTCTTGGACTGCTTGTAGGTAAACCACCCGAAACTGAATATCGATAGCGAAACGACGACGCTTCCGAACTCGACGATGTTATGAAAATCGAGGTAGAGTGGCGCGCCTACGACAAAGTACAGTCGATCGCGGAACATCTCGACGACGACGAACAAGAACAGCGACAAGACGAGGGTGACGCTAAGCTCCGGGATCGGAGAATATTTACGAGTTAACCTTTGAAAGAAATTGCCCATCCTTGATTCAAGGATAGCACCGCCCCGAGAAGCCGCTTGCAGTTGTGAACAGCTCGCACAACATCGTCGCTCGCTCGATCTAAAAACAAACGTGGGTGCGCCTGGACTCGAACCAGGGACCGCGGAGGTATAAGCTCCGTGCTCTAACCAACTGAGCTACGCACCCACGTTTATTTTCAATCTCACTCCTTCGTCATTATAAGCCGATGGCTCTGCCTCTGCCCAATGGCGGATGAGCTATACGCCCATGGAGTACACTCTACTCGCCACGGACGCTGGTGACAATAGTGATATAGTACCGATATATGAGAAAGATCCTCGCCGGTTTCAAACAATTCATCCTGCGCGGAAACGTCGTCGACCTGGCGGTCGGCGTTATCATGGGCGCGTCATTCAACCTGGTCGTCACCGCGCTCGTGAAAGATCTGCTCACGCCCTCCATCGCCGCAGTGTTCGCCGCGCCGAATTTCGCCGGTCTCTATTTCACGATCAACGGCAGCCAGTTCATGTACGGCGAGCTGATCAACACGCTCATATCCTTTCTCCTCACGGCGATCGCGGTGTACTTCTTCGTCGTGACGCCGATCAACACGCTCATCTCGCGCATGCGAACCGAGCCGCCCGCCGATCCGACCACGAAGAAATGTCCGGAGTGCCTCAGCGACATTCCCCTCACCGCGCACCGCTGCGCCTACTGCACGCAGGTAGTGAATTAGTGCCAAAACATAATAAAAGAAAGTCCCGCATCGCTTGCGTGATGCGGGGCTGAAACGTTCACGAGCGACTGAGTCCAGAACGCTAACTTGCGGGAAGCAGGAAGGGGAAGGCGCCGATGTCATTCCACAGTTCGCCGGGACGACCCCAAGCGCCGCCCAGCCGTCGTCCGCTATCGCGGCGGCTCGCACCGAGGACGCCCGGGAAGCCGTCTGCATCGGTGATCGAATCATGGAGGGTGGCTATGTACTCGAACCCCATTTCTCCCATCCGCTTGTCAGATACGACCTCGCGAATGCGAGGCGCGACGCCGGCGAGCGGCTTGCCGTAGCCGAGCTTCATACCCTCCGCACGCAAGTTGTTCGTCGTGCGATCCGAGTCGCGAACGATGTGCTTACCCGGCAGGAGGGCGATCCTGTACTGCCGCCCAGCAATGAGCCGATGATTGGCATCATAACTATCGCCCTTCGTGCTGGTGAGCATTTGCCGCGCGTAGCCGCCAATGCGATAATCGGCAGTTTCGAGCCGCTCGATCTCTTCGGCGCCCGTGAGGTCAAGGCCGGTGATCGTGAAGACGATGTGGCCGTACTCGTTGCGCTCGAACGTGGTAGGCGCGATACCTTCGGATGAGGGCAGACCTTGCTGGAGCAAGGTCTTGAGATGCGCGTGCCACGCCCTCCCCTCCGAGGCGCTTGCCGCCATCGCGCTCGCAAGCTTCGCGAGCGCATTCATCCGATCTTGCGGGACGCCGACTGCGGCGCGGACGACTGAACCCAACATATCTTTCGACATTATTTTCTCCTCAGGAGCATGCTGTACGACTCAACCCGACAGGTTTCGCCACAGCAGAGAACGGCCTATTCTCTAGGCGACTTTCTGCTGTGGCGAACGCTGGTCTCAAAGAGCTGCCTAACTAGCAACCAGAGTGCCTTAAGTTTATACTTCTGTCAACGCTCCAGCAAAAAATGGGCGCGGCCAGAAATGAAGTCAGATCGTAAAAAGCGCCGACCAGGGGTCGGCGCTTTTTTGTATTTCATCTACACGTTCGCTTCCTTCTTCTTCGGCACGACGCCGCCGGCGATAAGCAGCTTCTCGAAGTCTTCGCGTTCAAGCGTTTCTTTCTCAACGAGCTCACCGGCGATCGAATCCAGCAGCGCGCGATGCGTCTCGAGAATATTCTGCGCCTTACTGCGCGCTTCATCGACGATACGCTTCACCTCCGCGTCGATCTCGCCTTCGACCTTTTCTGAATGTTTGTGCGGCTCGACGCCCGCGCCGAACATCACGCGGCCGCCCTCGCCTTCAAGCGCCATCGGTCCCATCTTCTCCGACATGCCGTAGCGCACGACCATATCGCGCGCGAGCGCCGAGAGCACCTGCAAGTCATTCGACGGTCCGGTCGTCACGTCATCGAACACGAGCTCTTCTGCGAGATAGCCGCCGAGCGACACCGCGATGTCATCGAGGAATTCTTTTTTGCCCTGCATCCTCTTGTCATCGAACGGCAGCTTGAGCGTGTAGCCGGCAGCGCGGCCGCGACTGATGATCGATATCTTGTGCACCGGGTCGGCATGCGGAAGCACCGATGCCACGAGCGCGTGCCCCGCCTCGTGATACGCGGTGATCTTCTTCTCGGCGACCGAGAGCACATGCGAGCGGCGCTCGGGACCAAGCATCACCTTTTCGATCGAGCGGATGAGATCGTACTGCGAGACCTTCTTGCGATCTTCGCGCGCAGCAAGGATCGCCGCTTCGTTCATGAGCGAATAGAGGTCGGCGCCCGAGAAGCCCGGCGTGCGCTCCGCGACCACTTCGAGATTCACATCCTCGGCAAGCGGCTTCTTGCGCGCGTGGATCTGCAAAATGCCGAGGCGGTCTTCGCGATCAGGCAGGTCGATGGTCACGCGGCGATCGAAGCGGCCTGGACGAAGCAACGCCGGATCGAGCACGTCGGGGCGGTTGGTCGCCGCCATCACGATGACTTTTTCATTCGGCTCGAAGCCGTCCATCTCCACCAAGATCTGATTGAGGGTCTGTTCGCGCTCGTCATTGCCGCCGCCCACGCCGGTGCCGCGCACGCGGCCGACCGCATCGATCTCGTCGACGAAGATGATCGCGGGCGCTGCTGCTTTGGCGGTCGTGAAGAGATCGCGCACGCGCGAGGCGCCGACGCCGACGAACATCTCCACGAATTCAGAACCGGAGATCGAGAAGAATGGCACGCCCGCCTCCCCCGCCACCGCGCGCGCGAGCAAGGTCTTGCCGGTACCAGGAGCCCCCATAAGGAGAATGCCTTTCGGAATGCGTGCGCCGATGTCGAGGAACTTCTTCGGATTCTTCAGGAAGTCGACGATCTCTTTGAGCTCTTCTTTGGCTTCTTTGGCGCCCGCGACATCCTTGAACAAGACGCGCTGCTTCTCGTCGCCCGGCTCGGTCACGCGCGGACGCGATTGCCCGAACGAGAATGCCTGCATGCCGGCGCCACGCACCTGCCGCGAGAGATACCACACGAAGAAACCGATGAGCAGGATCGAGCCGAGGAACGGCGAGAGGAGGCCGAGCCAGTACATGAACTGACTCTGCTGCTGAATGTCGATCGCCACGCGGTCGAGCGAGCTCGTCGACACGCCGTAGTTGTAGAGCGTTTGCGAGAGCGCGATCTCCGGCTCTTTCTTCGAGACCTTCACCGTCGAACTTGCGTCGTTGTAGGTCGCGGTGAGCGCATCGCCATCGACGCTGACCGACGTGATCTTACCAGCCGAGATGTCCTGCGCCAGCTGCGAGATAGGAATACTCTTCGGCTGCTGTTCTCCGGCGGTCACCAAGTACGAATAGGTGATCGCAAGCAGAACAAGCATGATGATGCTTGAGCTGAAGTTGAGCCAGAAGCCCTGCTTCTTCGGCATGTTCGGCAAGCGACCCGGCTTGCGCCCCTTCTTCTGCCCTTCGTTGTTCGATTGAGTGTTTTTAGGATTCGCCATGCAACGACTATACCACTTTTGACACGCGTGTTCTACTTGTGATACATTTGCGATGGATTGAATGGAGGAAATCAATAGAGACTCCCCCGCAAAGGCCGTGCGGACGGGATCAGCCCAAAGGAGATGCCCAAGGCCTGTTCGAAAGAACTACGCTCACGCTCTTCTAGAGTAGACCGATGGTGAGAGTCCTAAGTCGAAGACGGGTGGCTGCCAACGATCCGGGATATGTCGTTGCGGTGAAGACCTCAACGAGCCCGGATCCAATTTGCGGATTAACCTTCGGGGGAAACCGCAGAGGCTCGACCAGCATCCAAGGCTAAGCCGTTCGATCCCCCACTCACCGCCGGACCATGTGTCTGGCGGTTTTTTATGTAATAGTAGAACCATACGCTCAGCGTGGCACGGCATTCATGAAATTTTGGATGCAGTGCTAGGAGAGCGCGAGGAGCGAAGCGAGCCTTACTTATTCGTAAGGTGAGTGAGCGCCGGAGCGCCCGACAACGCAATGCGCCAAAATTTCATGAATGCCCTCATAGAAAACAGAAAGGCCCGCTTTAACTACGAAACCCTCGAAGAATTCGAGGCGGGTATTGAACTGCTCGGCTTTGAGGTCAAAAGTGTCCGCGCCGGGGCGGGCAAACTTGAAGGTTCGCATGTGATCGTGCGCGGCGGCGAAGCGTATGTGGTCGGCATGTCGATCAGCCCCTATCAACCAGCGAACATGCCCAAGGAGTACGAACAGACCCGCACGCGCAAACTGCTCCTTACCAAGAAAGAGATCGAAACCCTCGCCGGCATTGAAAAGCAGAAAGGCTTGACAATAGTGCCCCTTTCAATGTATTCTAAAAACAGAAAATTGAAGCTGAAGATCGCGATCGCGCGCGGCCGTAAGAAGTACGACAAGCGCGAGGTGCTCAAAAAACGAGACACTTCTCGCGAAATTCAACGTACTCTTAAGAATCGCTAAGCATTCGCACTGAGTCAGTTGGTTTCGGTGTTTGGTTTCCCTACAACCTCACACCTACAACCTACCAGCTGGTTCACTGGGGATGCTTGGCCTAGACAATGGATCTTTGACAGAAGTTGCGATGCAGGAGTGCAAGTCTCCTTAAAACCTTGCGACCCATAACTGCAAACTCAGTTACCTCGCCGTATTTCTCGGCACAGGAATTCGCGTTCGCTCGCGCCTAACTTTAGGCCCCAGCCAACCGACACCGTCCACACCATGTCTGTAGTGTGATCGCGGTGTAATATACAGACTCTGCCCTGCTGATCGTCTCGCCGGCGGGGCGAAACTTCGAGACTCTGGTTCGGTAGGATTTCGTTCGTGTTCTACCTACCGCATTGAGCATTCAACATGAACTACGCATCGTAGACACTTCTCTCATAACCCACTGCACGGGAGTTCGATTCTCCCCATCTCCACCGAAAAAGTTTAGCCCCGAAAGGGGCTTTAACTTTTTCTGGTGGAGATGGGAGCAGGCAAACTGCTTTGCCTGCATGAGAATCAAACTCGGCGGAGCATATTTTTCCGACCTGCCGGGAGGAAAAAGGCGAGCCGCGTCCAGCGACGCCCACGAAACAGCCGACGCTACGCGTCGGCTGTTTCGTGGCTGCGATCGCGGGGTTCACTCTCCCCATCTCCACAAAATTAACGAGCCCCGAGCATGGCGAGGGGCGACTATAATTTTGTAGGATGCCGAAGCGGCCCTGCGCTTCGGCGCCACAAACACCAAAACCCACCCTCGACGGGTGGGTTTTGGTGTTTGATGCAGGTAAACTGCTTTACCGACGTGAGAAATGCTACAATGCTCCATATGACCACCTTCTTCATCTTCGCGGCAAAATATCTCATCGCTCTTCCGGTGCTGATCCTCGGCGTATATTTTCTTATGAAGCCGTGGCGGGAGCAGAAGAACATGATGCTCTTTGCGATTCCTGCGGCGCTGTTCGCCTATGTGCTCGCCCTCATTGCCGGACACCTCTATTTCGATCCGCGCCCGTTCGTGGTCGGGCATTTCACTCCGCTCATCCCTCATGCAGCCGACAACGGTTTCCCGTCCGATCATACGCTCCTCGCTTCCGCGCTTGCCGCCATCGGCATGTATTGGAATAGACGACTCGGCCTCAGCTTGTGGACGATCGCCGCGATCATCGCGGTCGCGCGCGTATATGTCGGCGTGCATCATACGATCGACGTCGTCGGCAGCATGCTCATCGCTCTTGCGGGCACGGCGGCGTGGCACGCTGCATATCGTCGCTTCTTGCAAAAGTAGGACATCAAAAAAACCGCTCTCACGAGAGCGGTTTTTTTGATGTCTATAGCGGCTATTTTTTCATCAGCACCCGATACCCCCACACGATGTAGATGAAGCCGATGACGAGAATGATGCGGTGTATGAGCTCGATCGCCAGCGGATCGCTCGTAAGCCACTGGTTCATGATCGTCTCGATGATCTGCGCCACTCCGATGATGACCGTACCCGAGCCGATCAAGGTCAGCGCGCGTCCGATCAAACCGCCGTAGCCGATCAGGATCTGAAGGACCCACAGGGAGAGCACGACAATGGTCGCGTCCAAGATGAGATTGATGATCGCAATGGTCATATGATCATGATACCAGAGAATGGGGGCTTGCAAACGTGCACTACCCCACCCGCTTCACTTCGGTCGAGCCGAACAAACGCGGCAAGACCCATCGATCAAGCCCGATGTAGCCGGACACGCGCCACGAAAGGAGCAGCAGCAGACCGAGCATGAGCCAGATCGGGTTAACGCTTATCGAGCCCGCGAGCAAATAATTGAAGTTCATGGACATGCCGAAGAAGGTCGCGACGCCGGTGAGGAAGCCGAGCAGAAGCGCAATGCCGACGAGCACTTCGCCGCAGGCGATCAGGTACGACCACACGACGGCATGCGGAATGACCACATGCTCCAAGAACCACGCGTACCACCCTTGGACATCAGGGTGCGCGCCGCCCGTTTTGGCGAGCGCGCCTTGCATGAAGCCGGCGAGTGCTGCGCCCGCATTATTTCCCACCCATGCCGGATCTTGTATCTTCTCCCATCCGACCGTGAGCCACCCGTAGCCGAGATAGAGACGCAGCACCAGCCACAACCACGCGCTGCGCGTATCCGCCACGAAGAAATTGATAAGTGGTGATCTCTCTACCGTATACTTGGCCATGCTGGTTCTTGTCGCTACTCGTAATGCCTTAAGTATGACACACACGCGCGGCGTGCGATTCATTTACACACACCCCACAGCCCGCGGAGGGCGGCTTGCGCATCGCGCTCTGCTTGTTTGAATTGCGCCTGATATTCATACGCTCGATCTTTGAACGTGTATTCGCGGCCGTAGCCTTGCTCGATGAGCAGCTCATCAACCGACGTGCCGTCCGGCAGAAAGACATACGCGAGCAGCCGGCCGTACATATCATGAAGGTCTTGCGTCGAATCAGTTTCGATCGCCACTTTCTCGCCATCCAAAAGCGCATGCATCTTAGCCGACGATTCAGGACCATAACACTGCACCGGCGTATTCGGCTTAACGGTCTCTGGCGTATCGACACCGATAAGCCGTACGGTCGTGGTCGCGCCCTTATAGAGGATCTTGATGGTGTCGCCGTCGATAACGCGCACGACCGGATAGAGTTCGGCGAGAGCGGCAGGTTGTGGGCGCGGCGCCGGTGCCGTGCTGGTGCCGAGCGCTCCGCGGGCAGAGGCCGCGTCAGAGCTCGGAGGAGTCGGCGGCACCGGCGCCGCGCGACCAAGAGAGAAGATCGCCGCCACTAAAACACTCAGCGCGAGAAGGCTGTACCAGACATGTCGGCGAGGCATAGCTATCATAGTAGCCCAGAACCAACCCCCGACCTCACCGTTGTGCGGTTCTTTTTGTGTGTTATAGTAGCAGGTACTTGGAAACTGCACGTGTAAATCATCAGATCCGCGCCAAAGAAGTGCGCGTCGTCGGCGCCGAAGGAGAAAACCTGGGTGTTTTGGCGTTGTCGGAGGCGATCCAGCGCGCCCATGACCTTGAACTCGACCTTATCGAGATCTCGCCGAACGCGGTGCCGCCGGTTGCAAAAATCATGGATTATGGTAAATTTCAGTACGAGCAGCAGAAAAAACGCCGAGAAGCAAAGGCGAAATCGCATTCCACCGAGACCAAGAGCATTCAGGTCAAGATCGGAACGGGCGATAACGATCTGAATATCAAAGCGAATAAGGCAGCTGGGTGGCTCAAAGAAGGACATCGCGTGAAGGTCGACCTCTTTTTGTGGGGCCGATACAAATATATGGAGTTCGGCTTCCTCAAGGAGCGCTTGGAACGTTTTCTCAAGCTCATTCCTGCGGACTACAAGATCGCGGATCCTATCACAAAGAGCCCGAAGGGGTTGTCTACCGTTCTTGAATCAGAGAGCAAGAAATAGCAGTAATTAACATCATATGAGCATCAAAACGAACAAGGCATTCACGAAGCGCGTAAAGATCACCCGCACGGGCAAGGTCGTGGCGCGCAAGGCGGGACAGAACCACTTCAATGCGAAGGCGGATCGCTCAGCGCAGATGGATAAGCGCCGCTCCCAGAATCTCTCGCTCAGCAAGAAGGTCTCGCAGCGCTACATCACGACGGCATCAAAATAAGTTCGTAAAGTTTATAAAGTTCATAAAGTTTTTAAAGTAATCAACGTATGGCAAGAGTAAAAGGAGGTACGATGGCAGCGAAAAGCCGCCGCAATACGCTAGCACGCACCAAGGGCTATCGTTTTGCACGCTCGAAGAAGAAGCGTGCTGCATACGAAGCGATCGTGCACGCCGGCAAGTACGCATTCGCGCACCGCAAAGATAAGAAGAACGACTTCCGCAAGCTGTGGAATGTCCGCATCAACGCTGGTCTCGATATGATCAGCGAGACGTTCTCCTACAGCCGCCTCATCGCAGCACTCAAGAAGCACAATGTCGCGATCAACCGCAAGATGCTCTCGACGCTCGCGGCAGAGCATCCGGAGACGTTCGCCCGCATCGCAAAGAAGATGGGTGCATAGATCAAAAAGGATCCCCAAAACAAAAGCGGTCTGGCCCTCTGGCCAGACCGCTTTTGTTTTGGGGATATCTACTTTGTCTGCAGATCGGAGAGCGGCGACGGCGCAGCAGCGGTCTCCAACTCCCCTGCCTTCTTGAGATATTTTGATGCGCGGTGCACGCGGTCGTGCTCCACCTTCTCGATCACCTTCCGCACCAGTTCGTGCGGATCGCTGTCGAACACGATACGGTCCTCGCCGCCGCGATGCGCGTTCTCAAGAATGGTCTTGATGACCTTGTCGGTCTGCCACTCTGCCTGCAGGATGCCGATCGGCTTCTCATCTTCGAACGCGATCGTGAACTCGTGGATCGTGCCGATGCGACCGCAACCGAAGAGCACCGCATCAGCCGAGCGCGTGAGAATGAGATCGCGGCCCGGATAGCCGAAGCCGGTGTACACGATCACATCCATGAAGTCGGTCGGAAGGTTGTACACTTCGACATGCTCTTTCTCCGACGAGCCCGGCGAGAAGCCGAGTGAAAATCCTCCCGCCTCTTTGGCGCCGATCGCCGCCCACATCGGAAAACCGGTCGTCGCGCCGGTCGTGAGAATACATCCTTGAAGCGCGATCTCGCGTCCGAGTGCTTTGCCCTTTTCAAATGCGTTGACGCCGCAGTACGCGGTCTCCGCCGCTCCGGACACGCACAACTTTATCTGATTCTGTTCTCGACGAGGGTTCATAGTACTTTTAGTGTATCACAAGCATTGGAAACTGTTTGAGCAGCCATTAGATCTCAGACCGTTTTTTACAACTCGATCGGGAATGAATTGCCGTTCTCCGGCGCGCGCGCATTGATCCCGAGATGGTCGCGCATGCGCTGCACCAAAAATCCCGCCGACACCGGCTCGCCCATCACCACGAATACTTCCTCGACCGTCTCTTTCGCTTCTTCGATGAACTCAAGGAGGTGCGGACCGTCGAGGTGCGCGGAGTAACCGAGATTCTGTTCAACACGGCAGTGCACCGGTATCTTCTCCCCCATGATGGTCACCTGTTTTGCGCCGTCGATGAGGCGTCGTCCGAGGCTGCCCGCCACTTGGTAGCCGACGATGAGCAGCGTTGAATGAGGGTCCTGCAGGACGGTCTTCTCATGCTGCAAAACGCGGCCGCCCTGCGCCATACCCGACCCCGCGATGATCACTTTGGGACCGCGTACTTGGTCAAGCGCATGCGACGCTTCCGTATCCGCGACCACATGCAGCTGTGGAAATGAAAAGATGTTCTCCCCCATCGTGATGCGCGCATGCATTTCATCGTTGAAGTACTGCGGATGCGCGAGGAACGATGCCGTGAGTTTTTCGGCAAGCGGCGCATCGAGGTAGACCGGCACTTCGGGAATACCGCCATCGGCGTAGATAGTGCGGAGTTCAAAGAGGAGGTCTTGCGTGCGCTCGGTCGCAAATGCGGGAATGAGCAGCACTCCACCCCGGTGCGCGGTCTCGACGATCGCGCGGCGCAGATTGTCGCGGCGCGTGTTCGGATCTTCATACGGATGCGTGCGATCGCCATAGACGCTCTCCATGACCACATACTGCGCGCCCACGGCGGAATCGCGCGGCGGCAGCAGCACCGATGAACCGCCCAAGTCGCCGGTGAACACGATCGTGCGGCCGCCGCGCGAGATCTTTACCATCGCTGAACCGAGAATGTGACCGGCGTCGATGAATTCGAATGAGAGGCCATCCGGCAGACTCTGCGGCGTATGATACGGCACGCCTTCCCACAATTTCATCGCCGCTTCGATATCATGCGCGTCGTAGAGAATAGGGTGTTCGGTGCGCTTCGCCACGATCTCGAGAAGCATGGCGCTGTCCTCCAGAAGCGCTCCAGCGACCGCGCGCGTCGCTTCGGTCGAGATGATGCGGCCGCGAAAACCATCGCGCACCAGCTTCGGTATGCGGCCGATATGGTCGATATGCGAATGAGTCACAAAAAGGACATCGATGATCGACGGATCGTACGGAAACGGTTTCCAGTTGATACCTTCGGTGAGTTCGCCGCCCTGTTGCAGACCGCAGTCGACGAGGATCGCTGCACGATCGGTTTTAAGAAGAAAATTTGCACCGGTCACTGAACCGGCACCGCCGCAGAACGTGATAGTAGTAGGCATGGATACATCATAGCAGAAGAGGGTGATGGAACGAAAAAATCGCTACAACTGGTAGCGATCCTTTCGAGGACATCAGAGGTAATGTCTGGCTTATGCCAGGTGGGTGCCCTGTCTTCGATCTTTATGGTCGGAGAACGCCGAGCTCCCTGAAAATGGATTTAAGGACATTTACCTCCTCTGCCCTCTCTAAAGTGTAATACTCCAAAAAAAGAAATCAAGGGAAGAGGTGGGTGCAACAAAAAACGCGGCACAGCCGCGTTTTTTGTTGCACCAGCAGAGAGCTAGAAGGTTTCTTCTGCGTTGATGAAATCAAAGTCGTTGCGCTTGTATTCGAAGATCTCTGTTGCTTCAAAGAATCGCTCGACTTCTGCGAGGCCGTTCTCAATGCTGTCGGAAGCGTGGACGATGTTCGATTGCATGGAGAGCGAGAAGTCGCCGCGGATGGTTCCCGCCGTCGCTTCGTACGCTTTAGTGGGACCGACAATCAGGCGCACAGCCGCAACTGCGTTGATGCCGGAGAGCGCCATGATAACGACCGGCGATGCTTTCATGAAGTTCTTGATGCCGGCGAAGAACGGCTTGTCCGCGATGTGGGCGTAATGCGCTTCGAGGATCGCATCATCGAGCTGCATCATCTTCATGCCGACGATCTTGAGGCCTTTCTGTTCGAATCGCTTGGTGATCTCGCCGACGAGACCGCGGTTGAGCGCGTCCGGTTTGAGGATAATAAGGGTCTTTTCTTCTTTCGGATGCATGATGCTTAAAAACTGATGAATATGCGTGCACTATAAAGCACAATGGACGAAATCACAAATGCTCTTCTCAGTACCCGTGGCCGCGGATGATCTCTGTCTCGACATCGGCGCGCGGACGACCATAGGTGAGCGCGGAAAGCTCTTTAAGATCTCGGAGGTTCTCGGCGCTGCCGCTTTCAAACGGCAACGTCTCGATATTGAACGGCTGCGTCGGGCGACCGCGGACAAGCAGGCGCACCAGCGCGTGATAATTATCGGTGTGCATGAGGTCGCTCGCGGTGAAGGTCGGCGCGAATTGCTTTTCGAGGAACTCAGCATCGTCGGCGCCGACGCGGAAGGCGATGAGTGAGCCGACATTGCCGAAGACCGCGCCGCTGATATCGTCGGTGAGTTGCTTGATGAATTGGTGCGCGACCGTGAGCGAGAGTTTGTACTTGCGCGCCTCAGAGAGAATGGTGGCGATCGATGGCGTCGTCACATTCTGGAACTCGTCGATCGTGAGATAGAACGGCGGCAGCTCGCTTCCTTCCCCGCTGCGAGAAAGTGCCGCGAGCAAGAACTTGCCGACGATGATGAGGCCCAGAAGATTGGCATTGATATCGCCGATCTTGCCTTTGGCGAGATTAACCAAGAGTATCTTACGATCGTCCATGATGTCGCGGAAATTGAATGAGGAGCGCTGCTGCGCGATGATCGGGCGCATGATCTCATTGCTCGTGAAGACGTCGAACTTGTTGGTCACATACGGCGCGTAGTTCTGCAGGCCCTGCTCGCCGGTCGCTTGAGACGCGATATCCTGCCAGAAGCGCGTCACGATCGGGTTCTTGCAGCGCATGAGCTTCATCGCGCGGAAGCTCTCATCGGAGAAGATGCGCGCGATGTCGAGAAGCGTGTTGCCGCTCGCCGGATCTTCCATCACGAGGAGCGCCGCGTTGCGGAAGTATTGCTCGAACGCCGGCCCGCCCGCCGTCTTCATGTCGAACAGCTTGTTGAAGATGCCGAGCAATTCATCGACCACGAGCGTCTTTTGCTCTGGATGTGCGGGATCGTACTCGAGCATATTGAGAGCCATCGGGCGGTTCGTGTCGCTCGGATCGAAATAGATGACGTCCTTCACGCGCTCGGGCGGTATCGCCGAGAGGATGTCTTGCACGTCAGAGCCGTGCGGGTCGATGAAGCACACGCCGCTGCCCGCTTTGATATCTTGGATGACGATGTTCTTCAGAAGCGCCGATTTACCGGTGCCGGTCTGACCGACGATGTAGAGGTGGCGCAGACGATCTTCGGGAAGCAGGTAGGCACCGGTCGCCACATTGCGGAAGCGATTGGTGCCAAGCTGCGTGCCCTCTTGCGGAAGATCGAGCGGCGCGGCGGACGCTGCGCTGAGCTCTCGCTGAAGCTCGGGCGCTACCTCCGCGCTTTGCGTGCGCGGAAGGTGCGCGAAGGTTGCCAGCTCAAGCGCCGAGAGCGGGAGCGAGCGCTTCTCATCGAACGTGCGGTACGCGAACGCGTGGACCATATTCTTGATGTCGTTCTTCGAAGTGAGGCGCTTGAATGAAAGCGCATTGCCGCCCGAGGTGTCGGCAAGCTGCTGGAACGGCGCTTCAAGACTCATAAGGATCTCCTGCGCGCGAGCGGGCGTGGCGGCGCTCGCGATGAGGCGCACATCGACGTGCAGGAGCGGGCTCGATACTTTGCGCTCGATCGCTTTCACGCGCGGATCATTCGGTGCGGCGGAGGGCTTGGACTCCTGAGCACCGTGATGTCCTTCGCCGAACATCGCGCTCGACAGCTCGTGCGCAAAACCGCCGAACATGCCGCGCATCTTGGTTGCCTCTTTCAGCGGCGTGCCCTCGTGGATCTTTCGCATCACATCGCGATACTTCTCGCCGAGCCCGCGATCGGAGAGCCACACGACGCATTGTAGCGCCGCGCCTTCGCCTATTTTGTCGAGCTTTGAAAATGCCGCGAGCAGCGTCTCAAGCGGATCGTTCGGCAGCTCAGCGACATCGCGAAGCGCGAAGAGCGGCTGCTCCTTGAGCGCGGCGCGAGACGCAGCGACCGCGGCATGTTCCGCAAAAACATTGTAATCATCGGGCGACTCGGTGATGCGGGCGTGCGGGAAGAGTCCGGTGATCTGCTTTTCGAAAAGTTCGCGTCGCGCATGCGGCACCGCAACGTAAGCGCTGGTCGTTGATGCGCCGGCTGAGTTCGCGATCTCGAAGGCGAAAAAGGTCTCTTTCCCGAGCGAGAGAACGCTTCGGTAGAACTGCTCCATAAGTGCAATATGATCGCGCATAGCGCGAGCGGGATCGGTCGGCTGCGCCCCGCCCTGCGACGACACTCCGCGCTCTGCGAGCGTCACCTCAAACAGTGAGAGGCCGAGCGCGCGCCCCAGCGGACTACGCTCGGAAGGCGCACTTTGCACGGGGTTCCCCTCTTTGACATATTCGCTGATGACGCGCTGCGAGTCATCGATGAGATGGGGTTCATTCGTCGCATCAGCCGCTGCGACCGCCGCCACGACACCCTTTTCTTGGATAATGCCGATGAGTTCTCCCATCTTATCATCATGCGCCTCCGGCGTAAGGTTGAGCACCACCGTCTCGTGGTGAAGTGCGGGCGGCGGCGTGAATGATTCTGCGCTCGGCGCGATCACCGGAGTGATCGGTGCGACCTCTGGCTCGCGCACGGCTTCCTCCTGCATTTGTGGAGCTGGTTCTGTCTCTACGGTCGGTTGCGCCACCTCAAGAGGCGCTGCCGGCACGGCCGGTTCAGCAGAGCGCACATATAACCGCGCTTCGAGTTCATCGGCACGGCGTCGTAGCGCTTCGAGCTCGGCTTTCACCGCAGCATGTTCCGACGACATTTCTGTCGTGTTCTCTGATTCCATATCTCAAAGTATAACAGAGACATGCAGTCTACCCGCACTTCGCAAAAGAAAACTGTGGAAGGGTCACTTCGTCACGATCTCAGCACCGTGCGCACCAATGATGATCGTATGTTCGAAATGCGCGGCACGTGCATGATCGCGCATAAGATAGGTCCAGCCATCACCGCTGAGTTTGATCGCGCCGCTGCCGTGCGTGAAGATCGGTTCAAGCGCGAGCACCATGCCATCGACAAGTCTCTCGCCGCTTCCTTTCGCGCCAAAGTTCGCGATGTATGGCGCTTCGTGTAAAAGCTTGCCGGTGCCATGGCCGCCGAGATCGCGCACCACGGTAAGCTCATATCGCTTCGCCACCTCTTCGATCGCGTGACCGATGTCGCCGGTCGTGTTGCCCGCGCGCGCCGCAGCAATGCCTGCCGCAAGCGCCTTCTTCGTGCCTTCAAGTAACACCGCGTCGGCTTCGTCTCCTCTTTTGCCGACGATGACCGACACCGCACTGTCGGCAATGAAACCATCGAGCGAAAGCCCGCAGTCGAGTGAGACCAGGTCGCCATCCTTGAGGATCGTTCTAGACAGCGGGATGCCGTGCACAACTTCATCGTTCACCGAAGTGCAGAGCGTCGCCGGATACGGCGTGCGTGCACCATCTGCGACATAGTTGAGGAACACCGGCTCAGCACCGCCTGCGCGAATGAGCGTCTCTGCGCGATCATTGAGCTCGAGCGTCGAGGTGCCCACTGTGGCATGCGCCGCGACATCGCGCAGCACTTCACCAAGCAGTTTTCCTGCTTGCCGTATGCCTTCCCGTTCTGTGTCGGTTTTGATGATCATGATTATGCGAGTTCAAGTGCCTTGAGCACTCGGCCGTGCACCTCTTCGATCGTGCCCACACCATCGACCTCAATGAACCGATATGCGGGGTTGTTCTGGAAATGTTCGATGGTCGTCGAGAATTGTTCTTTCGTCCACGCCAAGCGCTTGCGGATCCCCTCCTCCGTGTCGTCGTTACGCCCACGCTTAAGAAGGCGTGTGACCGCCTCTTCATCGGAGAGAGTGAGGTAAATGAGGGTCGGCGTCTTTCGGTCGTAGAACTCCATCGCCGAATCAAAGCTCACATTATTCTCCGGACTGCGCGGATATCCGTCGATGATGAGGTGCTCCTTCCCTTCGAGATGGCGAATGAAAAAACGAGCGACCAGATAGCTTGAGATGAAACTCGGCTGCATGTTGCCGCCGAGGAGCGACTGGTGCACGCGCGCCTCCGTGTAGCCGGTCTCCAGACCGAACTCGCGCAGCAACTCGCCGACGCTGAAGTGAAAGGTTGGATGTGCCGAGTCGTTATTCTCCAAGAACTGCGCCAGCAATTCTACCTGCGTCCCTTTGCCGCTTCCCTGCGGCCCTAAAAATATGATCGTTTGTAGTTCCATTCCGTCATCGTAGCACGCACCGCCGCGTTGGCGCAAAAAGCTTCCGGTCTGGTATACTCTCCGCATGTTCAAAGAATTCATGATGCGGCAGATGCTCGCAAAACAGCTCAAGCAATTACCTAAAGATCAGCAGGATCAAATTATCGAAGCGGTGACAAAGAACCCAGAGATCTTCCAAAAGATCGCTGAGTCAGCACAGGCGAAGATGAAGGCTGGTGCCAGTCAGATGACCGCGACCATGGAAGCGGCGCGCGAACATGAAGCCGAACTCAAAAAGCTCTTTAGGAAACAGCTGTAGCGCAAGGCTATTTCTTGCTTGTCGGAGGTATACCAAGATCCTTGCAGATCTTACGCGTCAAAAACGTCAGTAGCTCAGCATGCCGAGGAACAGTTGCTGTCTTATCGTTGTCGGAATTATAGAACACCGAATGTCGAGAGCCTTCGCGCAATAATTCACAGCCATGCAGTCGTAAATGGCGTTCAAGATCGGTACGCTTCATGCCGGTTTTCACTTAGCAAGAACAAGCCGTTCTCGCACAACGTCAGCGCCGCGCAATTCCTTTTTTGCAAGTTGTCGGCGCGCCAACAATACTTCTCGCAACGCATCTTTGAGGTTTTCTTGCGCTTCGCGTTTCGTAGTACCCTGCGTCACCACGCCAGAGATCTCTTCGACCCACGCGACATATCCTCCTCGCACCTTTTTATAGAGAGCGGTGTACATATGCTCAGGGTATCACGATGTCTGCAACCCGCAAGTTAACGTTGCACAAGCGACTTGAGGACCTCCATAATAGAGCGCCTTGCCGCTTCTAAGCCGCCATCCGGGTTCTCGATCACGAAGTCAGCTTCTTGTTTGAAAGGCATCTCCCGCTCGTAGCGCAATCGGCGATTCTCCAACTCCTCTGCGCTGATCGGTGCGCGCGCAATGATGCGCCGCGCCAAATCATCCCATGTGCCAGGATCGATGAAGATCGTTTTGATCGCGTACTCCGACAAAAGTTTCTGTAAACTATGCACGCCCTGCGGCTCGACTTCGCGTATCACGAGCTTCCCCGCTTCAAGAGGCGGGATGTATTGGCTCTTCGGCGTGCCGTAGAGGTGGCTGCCGTCGAGCGAGACCCATTCCAAGAATTCGCCCGCTTCGGCGGCGTGTCTGAAAGTATCTTCATCAACGAAATGATAGGTGTCGCCATCGGCCTCGCTGGGTCGCTGCGGTCGCGTCGTCCACGACATCGGAAACACCGCCTCAGGAAATTGCGTGCGCACAAATGCTTTGAGTGTTCCCTTCCCGCTTCCTGGAGGTCCGACGAAAAGGACAAGAGTTCCGGTGTTCATATAGGAATGATTATAGAATGAAAAGATAATACTGCTATGTTCTAAAAAAATTTCCACTTTCCCGACGACCGTCGCAAAAGTGGAAAGTGTCGTTAAAATCGATGAGCTGCAAGGACTTCCATTTTTGGATAAAAGCAGCTTCGCTCTTGTATAACCATCGCTCGCTCGGAAAAGAATACTGGGAACAGTTTTCTTTTCTCTCGCTCGCTCCGGTTATGAGACGCGAAGTCAAGATCGAGAAGCGAAGCGAGGCGTATAGAGACAAACGGTGAGCGAGCATCGCAGATCTTGACGAGCAGATCGCCAAAAATGGAAGTTCTAATACTCGCGGATGGAGAGCTGCGCGTTTATTCTTTGAGCCAGATCAAGCACCACGGAGACAACAATGAGAAGCGCGGTACCGCCGATCGTAAGCGACTGAATGCCCGTGAGGCCCTGCATGGCGATCGGGAGCACGGCGATGACGCCGAGGAAGAGCGCACCGACGAAGGTAATGCGCGTGATCACATTGCTGAGGTATTCGACCGTCGATGCGCCGGGGCGCACGCCTGGGATGAACGCGCCGTTGCGCTGAAGATTTTCTGCGATCGAATTCGGATCGAACGTCACAGCCGTGTAGAAGTATGTGAAGAGGAAGACCAGGACGAAGTATGCGGCACCATAGAAGCCGAGATTTTGGAGGAACGAGAGCACTCCTTGCGCAACATGCTGAAGCATCGGATGCGTGGTCGACACCGCGAAGAAGCTCGCCAGCATTTGCGGCAAGAGGAGCAGCGAGAGCGCGAAGATGATCGGGATGACGCCCGCCTGATTGAGGCGAAGCGGCAGATAGGTCGATGCGCCACCATAAACCTTCAAGCCGCGCACACGCTTAGCATAGGTGACCGGCACGGCGCGCTCCGCTTCCGTCACGAAGACGACCGCCGCGACCACCAGAAGTGCTGCCGCAAGGAACGCGAGGTACGCCGGAAGCTGCGTGGCATCGAATGAAAAGAGCGCCTGATTGGCCGCCTGCGGCAAACGAGCGACAATGCCGGCGAATATGATGAGCGAAACGCCATTGCCGATGCCGAACTCGGAGATGAGTTCGCCGAGCCACATAAGAAGTATCGAACCAGCCGTGATCACGAGCAGGTTGGTCAAGAATTGGAAGGGCGTAAGCGATGCCACGATCGACTGCTTCTCAAGAAGAAGCAAGAAGCCGCTTCCCTGCACGAGTGCGATCGGGAACGCGAGGAGGCGCGAGTACTGACTGAAGCGCTGGCGGCCTGCTTCGCCTTCTTCCTGGTAGAGTTCCTTGAAGCGCGGCACTAAGAGCGTCAAAAGCTGCATGATGATGCTCGCGGTGATGTATGGGCCGACGCCGAGCAACACGATCGAAAGATTCGAAAGACCGCCGCCAGAGAAAAGGTTGAGCAGGCCGAGGAACTGGCTGTTATTGAAAAGCACGGAGAGCTCTGCCGCATTCACACCCGGGATCGGGATCGCCGCAAGAACACGGAACACGAAGAGTGCGCCGAACAAAAAGAGTACGCGGTTGCGCAACGCTTTGTCGGTGAAGAGGATCGAAAGTTTTGAGAAGAAAGAATTCATAATCAGTTCGTCGTGCGTAGAAGGTAGAACGTAGTTATGATTTGATCTTGTACCTGAGCTTCTACGGACTGCGTTCTAATGACTTACAGTGCCGCCCGCCGCTTCGATCTTTGCCTGTGCGGCTTTCGAGACCGAGCATCCGGAGATCGTAAGTTTCTTCGAGATCTCCCCTACCGCGAGCACCTTCACCACGAGCGCTTGCGAGCGCTTCGCGCGAACGACATTGCGCTCGACGAGCACCTTCGGCGTAATGGTCTCACCGCTTGCGAATACCGCGTCGAGATCGCGGACATTCACGACGAATGGCTTCTCCTGAATGCTCTTCTGAGCATAGCCGCGGAGCTTCGGGAGCTTCTTGAGCTGTTCGCGGATAGCTGGGCGGATGCGATGACCAGCGCGCGCCTTCTGACCCTTGGTACCGCGACCGGACGTCTTACCGCGAATACCCCCGCGTCCGACGCGTTTCTCATCCTTATTCGGCGTTGCTCGTTTTAGTTCGTGAAGTTGCATAGTGAATGAAATTGATTACCGATCACGTTACGCTTTGAGCGTCTTGAGCGCTTCGATAGCGGCGCGTGCGTTGTTGAGGGTGTTCTTGCTGCCGGAGTGCATCTTGGCGATGACGTTGGTGATGCCGCCCAATTCAAGCACGGGGCGGATAGACGAACCGGCGACCGTACCGCGGCCGGCGACCGGCATGATCGCTACGACCGATGCGCAGTACTTTGCCGACACATCATGAGCGATCGACGAGTCCTTCGTGAGCGGAACGGTGATGAGATTCTTCTTGGCGCTTCGCACGGCCTTGTCGATCGCGAGCGACGTGTCGCCCGCTTTGCCGATACCGACGCCGACCTTGCCCTTCTTATTGCCGATTACGATAGCGACGCTGAATGAGAAGCGGCGGCCGCCGGAGACGACGCGAGTCACGCGGCGCATCGCGATGATGCGCTGATCGAACTCGGAGCGGGCGCGCGGCGGGCGCGATGACGGACGGCGTTCGCGCTTTATGCGGCCGCCACGGCGCTCGCTCTCGCGAGGCGCTGCTGTCGAAGCAACTTCCGCTGCCGGCGTTGTGTTCGTGGTAT
Organism: bacterium; assembly: GCA_021839985.1. Classification (GTDB taxonomy): domain Bacteria; phylum Patescibacteriota; class Minisyncoccia; order Phycocordibacterales; family SBAW01; genus JAKALC01. The sequence goes on along the minus strand of JAKBZO010000004.1, from coordinate 6,965 downwards.
TCTCAGTGGTCGTTGTTTCTGTTTCCATAAAAATTACATGGTGAGTCCTGCCTCGCGTACCGCGTCAGCCAGTGCCGCAATACGACCAGTGTAGCGGAATCCGCCGCGATCGAATACGACCGTCTTGATGCCAGCTGCTTGCGCGCGCTTTGCGAGATCCTTGCCGAGAAGCTCTGCGCCTGCCGTCTTGGTCTCCTTTGCGATAGCCTTGGTTGAGCCGGCAATAAGCGTCTTGCCTACCGTATCATCAATGATCTGCGCGTGCAAATAACGATTCGACTTGTAGACCGCCAGCCGCGGGCGCTGTGTCGTGCCCTCAATGCGCGCACGAACACGCGCATGGCGTCGCTGTCGTCCTTCTTGTTTTTTCTGTGCGTTATTCATGGTTATGCTGCTTTCTTACCCTGCTTGCGGCGGATCACTTCGCCCTCGTAGCGAATACCCTTGCCCTTGTACGGCTCCGGCTTCTTGAGTGCGCGAATGTCTGCGGCGAACTGGCCGACCATCTCTTTGTCGATGCCGGAGATCGTGAGTGCGTTCTTCTCTGCCACCACCGTGAGGCCTGCCGGGATCGCTACCTTCACCGGGTGCGAGAAGCCGAGGGAGAGGTCGACATTGTTGCCGGCAACGCTCCACTTGAAGCCGACGCCTTCGACGAGAAGCTTCTTTGAGAAACCCTCATTTACGCCGCCGATCATATTCTTAACATGCGAGACATAGGTGCCAGTGAGCGTGCGAGTTTCGTTGCTCTCTTTCTTCGGCGACACTTTCACACCCTCCGGCGTAACTTCGACACTCACGAGCGGGTGGATGGCGCGAGTAAGCTCGCCCTTCGGACCCTTCACGCGCACGACACCAGCCTCAGAAACGACTTCTGTCTTTGCGGAGATCGTTATCGGCTTTTTTGCGAGACGTGGGAGTTTCATAAAAATCAATTACCAGATCTTGAACAGGGTTTCGCCGCCAACGTGCTTCTTGCGCGCTTCCTCGCCAGTGAGAATGCCAGCCGGTGTTGAAAGCACCAAAAGACCGTGACCGCGCTTGACCGGATGGATATCCTGAGAGCCTGTGTAGAGACGGCGTGACGGCTTTGAGATGCGCTCTGCGTCAGAAATGGTCGGACGACCATCCTCGCGATACGAGAGCTCGATCTGGAGCGAACCTGCGGCCGTGTGGCTCACCTCTCCGACATAGCCTGCCTTCGAGAGCACCTCGGCGATCGCCTCTTTCATCTTCGAGAACGGCACGACCACACGCTCGCGGCGCACGGCGCTTGCGTTCTTGAGACGGTTGATGAGATCGGCAATGGGATCAGTGGTCATAGATTTTAGTACGTAGGTCGTAGAATGTAGTTCGTAGAGTCAGAGAGATTACCAGGATGACTTGCGAACGCCCGGAATGAGTCCTTCGCTCGCCGCTTCGCGGAAACAGGTGCGGCACATACCGAAGTCACGCATATAGGCGCGCTTGCGGCCGCAACGGAAACAACGGCGTACCACACGCGATTTGAACTTCGGCGTGCGGCTTGAGCGGACGACTGTTGATGTTTTTGCCATGTAGATTAACGAAAACAAGCCACGGAGGCTTGCTGCAACATACTATCATAGGTGTTTGCCAGATGCAACAAAATCGGCTTCTTTGTCTTCGTGGACTGAAAATGGGTGCAAAGGTTATCCCTCCTGCCGAGGCTGTCGGCGGGAGGGATTGAGCTAACCGTGTGGTGGTTCACTGCCATCTGGCAGCTTGACGGCATCGCCCGTGGCCAACGGTCCATGCAACGATTCCTTAAGCGCTCGAGATAAGCACCAGTCTTGGAAAAAATGCAGGAACCGGGAGTCATTGCAAAGCGTCATAACAGCGAGCGGTTTGTCATAAAACCGCCAGACCGTGTTATTGGCGTCATCCATAAAATACTCCTTAGGAACGTATCTAAGAACAGAGTGCCATGCTAAGCGTTATCTAGCAAGACCACTCAAAGATCAAAATAAAGCCTCGTGCCATATTGGCACGAGGCTCGAGGCCTTCTGGCTAGGGAACAGCGCTAGTCAGGAAGCGCGAAGACGAACTGCGAACTGGCGAAGAATGGGAACTCTGCGTCGGCCGGGAACGTAAGAACCACCAGCCACTGGCCAGCACGACGGTGCTCCAAGAATAAGATCCTCCCCCGCCCTTCCGGATCGAGAATAGGCTGCATGGCCAAGAAAAGATATCGCGAGACAGAAGGACTCGGTCTTCGATACAAAGATCGAAGAATGAAGCCGACCTCTGCCGGACATAGACCGAGACCACACGCCGCGCCCATCTCGCATGCCTCACGATAGTCCATGCGACCATATTTGAGGCCGAGGTCGTGCCCAAGCGTCAAAGCAAAACGGATCTTAGCTCTGCAGGGGCTGATCGGGATCACAGGAGCGATCGCTCGTGAACCTTTGCTGACTTTATAGCCAGCGGCGGAAAGAGACGAGGTATATGCATTCGCTGTCTTGTGGACGCCAAGGGTTATCTCCAGCCAAGGATCGAATGGTGACTTAGCGGGCAAGGGCCGCACCAATGGGACGGTGCCAAAACCGGAAAGATCAAGTGTCCCGGTCGACTGGCCTGAGGGTGGAGCAAAACCAGAAATGATACCGTTCATGTCTATACCTCCCTGAACAAGAGCACCTCGGGATATGCAACCATAAAACCCCGTGGTGAGCAAGCCAGATCGAAAACCAGGTCGAAAAAGCGCCGGCATGGCCGGCGCTTTTTGTTTGTAGTTACGTTTTTATCTACTTCTTGAACGGGAAACCGAGGTGCGTGAGATACGCCTTCGCATCCTTTTTGTTCTTCGCAGATGTCACGATCGTTACCGCAAGACCGAACATATCCTTGATGTCTTCGTCCGCCGCTTCAGGGAAGATCGCATGCTCCTTGATGCCAAGCGTGTAGTTTCCCATAGCATCGATGCTGTTTGCGGAAATACCCTTGAAGTCCTTGGTGCGCGGAAGTGCGATATGAATGAGGCGATTAACGAAATCATTGGCGCGCGCGCCGCGAATCGTCACCTGATAACCGATCGTGTCGCCCTCGCGGGTCTTGAACGTCGCAATCGACTTCTTGGCACCGCGGCTTGCTGCCTTCTGGCCGGTGATCTTCGCAAGGCGAGACGTCACCACCTCGATGCGGTGCTTGTCCTTGATCATTTTGCCCGTGCCGACCGACACCACCACCTTCTCGATGCGCGGCGTCTGCATGACATTGCTCCAGCCGCACTCATCCTTGAGTGTTTTGTATGCGGTCTTCTGTTTGTCTTGAATGAGTTCCATGTTTAGCTTTTAGCTTTTAGCTTTTAGCTTTTAGGAGTTTTGGTTTCCCTAACACCTACAAGCTACCAGCTAAAACCTATATTATTTCTTCTTATTCTTCGCCTTTCGCTCCTGTTCCTCAACCTTCATGACCTTCGAAGCGTTGATCGCATGCTGCTTTTCGACGATCTGTCCGTGCTGCCCTTCGCGGCGCGGCTTCTGATGCTTCTTGCGCATGCCGACACCTTCGACGACCACCTTGCCGATCGAAGGATACGATGCGGTCACTGCGCCTTTCTTTCCTTTGTCAGTGCCGGAAAGGACGACGACCATATCACCTTTTTTAATATGCAAAGTATTCATAGTAGTTATACGACTTCCGGCGCGCGTGAAATGATCGTCTGATAGCCGAGTTCTGAGAGCTCACGGGGGATCGGACCGAAGATGCGGCCTGCTTTCGGCTCTTTCGCATTCTTGCCGGATCCTTCGATGATCACCACGGCGTTCTCGTCGAAACGGACATACGAACCATCCTTGCGACGGAACGGCTGCTTCTGGCGCACGACAACCGCCTTGAGCACCTGCTTCTTCTTGATCGTCTTGCGCGGCTCAGCGGTCTGGACAGAAAGCACCACCACTTCGCCGATGCGGGCGTAGCGCTTCTTGCTTGAGCCAAGCACTTTGAAGACGCGGCCGATCTTGGCACCGGTGTTGTCTGCGATAACGACGATTGAGCGATCTTGGATCATAGTATTATTCGGAAACTATTTCGAACGTCTTGGTCTTCGAGATCGGGCGGCATGAACGGATCGTGACGGTGTCGCCTTCTTTCGCTTTGTTGCCCGGGTTGTGCACGGAGTAGTTCTTGGTGCGCTTGATGTACTTCTTGTACTTCGAGTGCTTCACGAAGCGAGACACGGCAACGACGGCAGTTTCCTGCATCTTGTCGGACACCACGGTGCCGCTGAGCGTCTTCTTGATCTTTGGTTTCTGTTCCATAGTTGTTTTAGCTGTGCCCCTTATCCTACTTCTGGTTCGCTGCCGTGAGCGCGCGTGCGATATCCTTTCGCAGATCACGCACGTGCTTTACATTGCGTGTTTTACTCCCAGATGAAGAAAAACGCAAGTCGCGCACTTCATCGCGCTTCTCATTCACGAATTTCTTCAGCTCTTCAGTTGTTGCTTTTTTGAAGTCCATAGTGTTTATTCGCGAGCGACTACCCGAGCTTTGAGCGGCAGTTTCATGTTCGCCTTGCGAAGCGCCTTCTCTGCCACGTCCGCTGAGACGCCGTCGACTTCGAACAGAACGCGGCCTGGCCAAATTTCGACTTCATAGCCGACCGGATCACCCTTACCCTTACCGAGTTTCACTTCCGGCGGCTTCTTGGTGAATGGTTTGTCAGGGAACACGCGGATCCACACCTTGCCGGTCTTGCCGACCGTGCGAGAGATGACCTTGCGGGCGCTTTCGATCTGGTTCGAGCGAAGACGTGCCGGTGTCAGCGCCTTGAGGCCGAATGAACCGAAGGCGATCGTGGCACCACGCGTGGCGACCAGCGCGCGCTTCGGGTTGCGGCGAGCCGTCTGCCATTTTCGGTGTTTGACTTTCTTAGGGAAAAGCATAGGTGATCCTCAATTATCGATTGGTTGACGTCTTCGCCTCTTTCGCAGCGTCCTTGGCGAACACATCACCCTTGTAGATCCACACCTTGATACCGATGACACCAAGCGGGAGATTCGCGCGTTCGCGTGCGAAGTCAACATCGGCGCGAAGGGTCTGAAGCGGGACGCGGCCGCGCTTGAGTTCTTCGGTGCGTGACATCGAACCGCCGCCGAGCATACCGGCAACCGCGATACGGACACCCTTAACTTCGCGATTCGCCATGACCTTCTCGATCGTCTGCTTGAGCACGCGGCGGAACGGCATGCGCTTCTCAAGACTTTCAGCGACCATGTATGCGACGATCGCAGCATTCGCCTCCGGCGTGCGGATCTCCTCGATGTCGAGCTTGATCTCCGGCACCTTGATGCCTTTCTTCTGCAAGAACGCGACGATCTGGTTCTTGATCTTCGTTGAACCCTCGCCGGAGCGGCCGATGATCATACCCGGGCGCGAGGTCTTGATGATGATGCGAAGCGTGCCGGCGCCGCGCTCGAATTCGATGGCGCCGACATATGAGCCGCGGAGCGTGCGGAGGAGTTCTTCACGCAAAAGAATGTCAGCCTTAAGGAACTGCTGATACTCGCGGCCTTCCGCGAACCAGCGATGACGCCAGTCGCGCAGAATGGTCAAACGATGTGAAAATGGATTAACGACTTTAGACATATGATTATTCGGTTGCTTCAGCCTCTACCGCCTTCGGCGCTTTAGCCTTGGTCGAAACTTTTTTAATAGTCTTCGCCTTCGGTTCCACATGCGAAAGTTCTACGGTGACGTGGCTTGATTTTTTCTGGAGCATCGACATGCTTCCGCGTGCGCGCGGCATTGAGCGCTTGAATACGACGCCCTGGCCGACGGTCATCTTCGACACGACGAGGTCGTCTTGCGAAATGCCCTTGGTGCGCGCATTGGCGACCGCGGAGCGGATGAGCTTGGCGACCGGCTCCGCCGCACGTTTCGGCATCGCATCCAAAACAACGAGCGCTTCATTCACGCGCTTGCCGCGGACCAGACCAACGACCAACCCCACCTTGCGCGGTGATTGGCGATAGTTCGAGAGTTGTGCGGTTGCGGTTTTCATAAGGCTTTAGGCTTTAGGCTTTAGGCTTTAGGGATTTCCTAGCGCCTAGAGCCTGATGCCTGGGTTCATTATTTCTTCTTCGTGTCGGTCGTTGCTGCCTTAGCTGCCTGTGCGGCGGCGATCTCGGATTCCTTCTTCTTCTGTTCGAGCTCCTTCTGCATCTTACCGCCGTGGCGCAAGAACTTCTTGGTCGGGGAGAATTCGCCGAGGCGATGACCTACCATGTCCTCACCGACAAGCACCTCGATGTGTGTCTTGCCATTGTAGACGCCGAACTTGAAGCCGACCATCTCCGGAGAGATCTGGCTGCGGCGCGCCCACGTCTTGATCATGCCGGTTTCGATCGGCTTTTTACCCTCAATCTTCTTGAGGAGTTTTTCATCAACGTAGGGTCCTTTTTTAAGTGATCGAGCCATGATTTCAATTTAAATACCCGCCATGCGGGAGTGCAAACACTCTACCGGAAAAAACACGTAATTGCAAGTAACTAAGCGGCCTTTCGTTTCTTACCGACACGGCGGCGGGAAACGATAAGGTAGTTCGAATACTTCTTCGGTGCACGGGTCTTCTGACCTTTGCCGGTCGGCTTGCCCCACTTGCTCTTCGCGCGGCGCAAACCGCGTCCTGAGCGTCCTTCACCGCCGCCGTATGGGTGGTCGACCGGGTTCATCGCAGAACCGCGAACCGTCGGGCGGATGCCCATGTGGCGCGCACGGCCTGCCTTGCCGATCTTCACGAGCTTATTTTCCGGATTCGACACTTCGCCGACCGTCGCAAAACAGGTCTCCGGCACTTTGCGGATCTCGGTCGACGGCATCTTGAGATCGACATAGCCGCCGTCGCGCGCGATCATTTCGATGTGCGTACCAGCAGAGCGCCCGAGCTTCGCGCCATTCTTCGGCTTGATCTCGACATTGTAGACGAAGGTACCGACCGGCAT
>JAKBZO010000028.1 GCA_021839985.1 bacterium | reverse complement strand
AACTCTGAACAAGCCGTGCTTGCATACGTTAAATCACAAGGCAGGGAAAAGGAATACGCCACACTCCACACCGACCAGCTGGTGTTGTTTTGATACCTCGTCAGCTTGCTGCGAGGTAGTTCATTTGTAGATGTGCCGATACACTAAGTGTTCGAAGCCAGACATTTGATCGGAAGCGAGAGGCGCTATAGTCCGGTGCAGGTGCGCATATCAGTGGTACAATAGTTGCATGAAGAAAGGTACTGAAGCGGGTACGCGGTCTTTTCTTGATCCGGTTGCGGTAATACGTGCTGCTCATATCCGCGACGGTGCGATCGTAGCGGATCTCGGCAGCGGCTCAGGATTTTTTGCGCGTGCTGCGGCTCATGCGGTCGGACCGCGCGGGCGTGTGTGGGCGATCGACGTGCACCGCGATATGCTTGCGCGTCTGAAGTCGATCGGCGTGGCTGAGGGTTTGCGTAATATCGAGATCGTCGCGGGCGACTGTGAGGTGCGCGGCGGCAGTCAGCTTGCCGATGACTCCATGGATATGGTCATTGCGGCAAATATTCTTTTCTCCTCTCTGGATAAAGATGCGCTGGTTGAGGAGATCTGGCGTGTCTTGAAGCGGGGGAAAGGAGGCCGCAAGCCGGGTCGTGCGCTGGTCATTGACTGGAAGCGCGCGTTCAGCTTCGGTCCTGAGGAGAGACATATGATCAGCGAGAGCGAGGCGCGCGCGTTTTTTGAGCGGAACGGCTTCCAATTCGTTGAGCAGGTACCCGCCGGTGCGTATCATTGGGGGTTTGTCGTGCAAAAGGTATAATAAAGAACAAAACAATCATCGATACATGAAAAACATTTCCTTATTCCAGGTGATCGTCATGACCGTGTCCGGTTTCCTTTTGATCATTGGTCTCGTGGTGTTTGCCTTGCGCGGCGGCTCGTTCTCAAGCACATCAGTTGGCTCAGTCACGATCTGGGGGACGCTTGATGGCCCCACGGTGCAGTCTGCGCTCAATACGATCAGGCAGAGCAACAAGACGCTCAGCCAGGTCAGTTATGTCGAGAAGGATCCCGCCACGTACGAGAGCGACCTTATCAATGCGATCGCGGCCGGTACGCCGCCCGACCTTTTCTTGCTTCCGCAGAATGACATAGCGCAATTCTCTAACAAGGTCCAAGTGATCCCATACAGCTCGATCAGTCAGAGCACATTCGATTCTACCTATATTGATGAGAGCCAGCTGTACCTGACACCAAGCGGAACGATGGCGCTGCCGCTCTTGGTCGATCCGCTCGTCATGTACTGGAACCGCGATCTCTTCGCGACCGCGGGCATACCGCTCCCGCCTTCGCATTGGAGCGAGATGCTCGCAGACGCGCCGCGGCTAACGGTCATCGATCAGACCTCGACCATCAAGCGCTCGGCAGCCGCGCTCGGCTTCTGGAGCAATGTCACCAATGCCAAAGAGATATTCGCGACGCTCGTCATGCAAGCGGGCGATCCGATCGTGTCGCAGAAGAATTCTCTGGCGACGCCGGTATTCGGCACGAACCCCTCCGGCGCCACGGAAGTTCCCGCTGAAGCCGCCCTGCGTTTCTATACCGACTTCGTCGATCCGTCCAAGACCGTCTATTCATGGAATCGCTCACAGCCGCTGGCGCGCGACGCCTTCACGGCAGGGGAGACCGCGATGTACTTCGGCTTTGCCAGCGAAGAGCAGACGCTTCTCGGCAGCAACCCGAATCTGCGCGCTGATGTCGCGCTCATGCCGCAGGTCGATGGAAGCGGCGTATCGATCACCTACGGCAAATTAATAGGCTTCGCGATACCGCGCGGTGCCGCGAATGTGACCGGCGCGGTGACGGTTGCAGGAGCGCTCACCGGCGCCACCGACGCCGCGCTCTTTGCCAACGCGTTCCACCTGCCGCCCGCACGCCGCGATCTTCTGCAGCAGGCGCCGGCCAACGATCCGGCCATGCTAGTGTTCATGCAGTCGGCGCTCATTTCGCGCGGTTTCGTCGATCCAAATCCCACCGCGACCGACAGCGTGTTCCGCACCATGGTAGAATCGGTGGTAAGCGGCGCGCAGACGCCGGCGGACGCGGTCTCGGCGGGCGCGCAGAAGTTCGCACAATTATTCCCGCAGCAATAACAAGGCGCGTCAGAGACGCATACCATGAAAACTTTTGTCGCACGACATCTTTCGATCTTGTCCGCACTCGTCTATCTTAGTGTGCCGATCCTGGTCGGCGCGACGGCGGTCACCAACCCTCTCGGCAATGTCACGCTGTGCGGCTTGATCAAGACCGTGCTGAGCGCAGCGATGGTGATCGGCGTGCCGGTCGCCGTGCTTCTGGTGGTGTTCGCGGGTCTCAAGTTCGTCATGGCGATGGGGGATACCACGAAACTAAGCAAGGCGCGCGAGAATCTCTGGACGACCATTCTCGGAATTGCGATCTTCTTCGGTGCTGGTCTTATCGCGCAGGTCATCATAACGACCATGGTGAACCTCGGCGCTCTCAATGCGGGTGATTGCACACTATAACATCCTATGGACTTCGCCGGCTTCGTAAAAGTACTTCTTGGGATCTTGGGACCGCTTGCGCTGCTCCTCATCGCGGTAGCGCTCGTCGTATTTCTTTATGGTATCGTCACATACATCGCGAGCGCGGGCGATAGCGCAGCGAAAACGAAGGGGCGCGATCTGATCATGTGGGGTATCATTGCGCTCACGGTCCTGACGAGTGTCTGGGGCATTGCCAGTATGGTCAGTGTCTCACTCTTCAATACCGGCGCGGCTGGTACCACCGGAACGATTCCTGTCACCACCACCTGCGGTACTTACGGCTGTGTGTCGGTGTCGACCAATGCAAGCAGCTGGTGGAGCCAGCTCAGCCATTCGCTCGGATTTTAGTCGGCCTTTACTTAGCCTCTCCATGACCACCTTCTTCGCACTCTCATTTCATGTCGCCACCATCATCGGCGCGTTTGCTCTGGCATTCGTGATCATGTACTCCGGCTGGGCGCTCGTTATGTACGCAACAGGGAAGGGAGATGATACGCACCGCGCGCATGCAAAAAACTCTTTCATAAGCGGCTCGCTTTGGATCCTGGCGATCATGATCTTGTGGTGGATTCTTGACGCAGTGGCACACTCGCTCGGCGTGTAAAAGATCCCGGTCAGTTCCTAGGTGGTGTTCACATAGAGCCTTGCGTCGTCTTCGAGCGGGTTTATACTATACTCAGGTCTCCGAAAGTGAAGTATTATCGTTAGTTTTGTATAAAAGTTATTATGATGACCCCGATCGCAGCTCTTATTGCAAGTATTCTCAATCTTATAAACGTTTATGTTATCCCGCTGCTCGTGGCGCTGGCGGTCCTGTATTTCTTTTGGGGCATTGTCCTGTATATCAAGAGCGCAGGCGGCGATGAAAAACACAAGGCGCTTGATGTTATCGGCAGCGGTATCATCGGCCTCGTGGTCATGCTCTCTGTGTGGGGTATCGTGGCTTTGGTTGGCACGTCATTCGGCGTCACCGGCCAGCAGACCGTTGTCCTTCCGCAAGTTCAGTAACCTCTCGCATTCGCATGACTGCCATCGAATTGCGCAATAAGCTTATCTCTGTCATCATCACGCCGCTCCTCCAGTTGTTTTTCGCCGTGGCGCTCGTGATCTTTGCGTGGGGAGTCGTGCAATTTCTTAATGCTTTGAGAGAGGGCGGAAATCTTGAACAAGGAAAACAGCACATGCTCTGGGGAATACTTGGCATGGCGATCATGATGGGCGCTTATGGTATCATCACCATCGTTCTCGGAACATTCAACGTGAATCTGCCCACGCAGTAGCGATCGGTTGCGTGACCAACAAAAAGACCGGCTTACGATCCGGTCTTTTTAACTTGGAAGCGAATCTTCCAAGTGTTTCGTAATTTTGTGCCGGGGGGGACTCGGTCAGGAGTCCGCGAAAATTATCCTCACTGCGCTCGCTAATTTTCAGCGGCTCACGACCCTGGCTCGGCATCGCTCACTCCGCCAGATGGCGGAGTGAGCGATATGCCTGCGCCTTTCTCGTCCCACGTGAAAAGTGCGCAGGCACTTTTCTCCCCGGCACAAATGAAAGCAGGCGCGAAGCCTGCTTTCATTTGTGCCGGGGGTGGGACTCGAACCCACACGCCGATGTTACTCGACAGGAGATTTTAAGTCTCCGGCGTCTAACCGATTTCGCCACCCCGGCATAAAGTATATAACTATTTAGTTTTACCATACCGCCGCTATTTATCGAAGTACGATCGCGTGCTAGAGTAGAGGACATTGGCCTGGTGGTGAAGTGGTAACACTGGAGTCTGCAAAACTCCCATGCGCGGGTTCGATTCCCGCCCAGGCCTCAAATATATGTCGAAGCTCTTTCGACATATATTTGAGGCCTGGAGCAAGCCGCCTGCGCGGCTTGCGTGCGGGAACCGAAAGCCGGAGCGTGTCCTTTGCTCCGCCAGCTGGCGGAGCAAAGGACAGCGAGGTGGGGTCGCGAGTTCTTATGAACGAAGTGAATTAGAAACTCGTGGCCGATTCCCGCCCAGGCCTCACTCTTATGCTGGGGTGGCGAAATTGGTAGACGCACTTGCCTTAGGAGCAAGCGGAGCAATCCATGGAGGTTCAAGTCCTCTCCCCAGCACAAAACCAAGGAACTCAAAGCGTCTAGCTTTGAGCGACTATTGTTTTGTAGTGCAAGGAGAGGACTTGAAAGCGAGCGCGGGCACCTGGCTAGAAGGACAGGTCGCGTGAGCAGGGCCGAGAAATTTTTATGAGCGACGGCGAGTAAAAATGTTCTTGGCCACGTCCTCTCCCCAGTACCGATACAGTTGTAACGAAAGACCGTTTATTGTATTGTTCTATGAGCCGCCTCGTTAGCTCAGTTGGTAGAGCAACTCCCTCTTAAGGAGATGGTCGTAGGTTCGAATCCTACACGGGGCACACACAGAAAAACCTCCCGATTTGGGAGGTTTTTCTGTGTGTGCCCCGTGAGCAAGCAAACAGTTTTGCTTGCGCTAGGGTTCGAATGCCGGAGCATGTTCTTCGCTCCGCCAGCTGGCGGAGCGAAGAACAGCGAGGCGAGGTCGCGAGTACTTAGACTTTTGCGGACGCTAGGAGCAAAAGGCTTAGTAACTCGTGACCGAATCCTACACGGCACATTGCTAGAAAGCTGTCACTACGCCAAGCTCGGTTCCATTTTGAACATGATGAACGGATTGCGTGGAAGCTTAGTGTGCTTCTTGAGATAGTCTTTGAGCTCGTCGCGGGTGCGGGTTGCAAGGCCGAGTGCGGCAACTTCTTTTTCGCGGGGAAGTACCGAGAGGTAGACGGTCGCGTGAGAAAAGTCTGAGGAGAATTGTGCGCGCGTCACCGTGATAAGCGACTGCGGTCCAGCTTCGCGCGCGAGAAATGTTGCGACCGCGTCGCGCAAGATCTGGTTCGCCGTTTCAAGCCGATCTTTCGACATAGAATTATTTGATCACCGTGGTGAACGATTCGAGGTGGTCGCCGGCGGCGACGTTTGCGTCGGTCTTGATCATGGCGCCGAACTCCGAGCCGGCCTCGACTTTCTTGGTCGCTACTTTTTGCGACTGAAGACTCTCGATGGTACCGCGCCCGAGATCGAGATCGCGGCGCATGATGCGCACCTCGCTTCCGAGCTCAAGCGCGCCGTTCTCAACGCGACCGCCAAGCACAATGCTGCGCTTCGCGGAGCTGAATACCTTGAGTATCTTCGCGGAGCCGGTACTTTCCTCGACGCTCTCGCGCGGTCGACGGCGTTCAGCTTCTTCCGTGAGCCATTCCGCGAGACGGTAGATGATGTCGAATGTCGCGATGGTGACGCCGAGACGCTCTGCAAGCGTGCGTGCCGTTTCGTCGACCTTCACATTGAAACCAAGGATGATACCCGGCGTCTCGCTGCCGCCGACGCGCTTTACGTCAGCTTCATTCACCGTACCTACGCCTTGCACGAGGATGCGGAATTGAAGACGCGGCGAAGCGGTGATCTTGGCGATCTCGTGGGCGACCGCATCGCCGGTGCCGGCTGCGTCGGTCTTGATGATGATCGGTATGACAAGCGGCGCTTCTTCGGTCTGCTCTGCCGCGGCGTGCGGCTGTGCTGCTTCTTTCTGCACCGGAGCCGTGTGCTCTGCGGCGAGCGCTTCAGCTTCTTTCTTGCTTGCGACCGTCTTGAACTCGCCGCCTACGGCAGGGAGCGAAGAGAAGCCGACGATGCGCACCGGTTGTCCGGCGTGCGCTTCGCATATCGGCTTGCCCAAGAAATTTTCCATGATGCGCACTGGCGCGAGCGCGTTGTCGACCACGACGAACTGACCGCCGTGGAGTGAGCCGTTCTTAATGATGAGGGTCGCTGAGGCGCCACGCTTGCTTTCGATATGCGATTCGATGACGAGGCCGGTCGCCGCTGCTTTGTCGTCGGAGGAGAGCTCAGCAATGTCGGCGGTGAGAAGGATGAGATCAAGCAGTTCGGGGATGCCGACGCCGGTCTTGCTTGAGATGCCGACGAACGGCACGGTGCCACCGAGGCCTTCAAGGTAGACGCCATTCTCGAGAAGGGAATTTTTCGCGAGCTCGATGTTGGCGGCTTCTTTGTCGATCTTGGTGAGTGCGACGACGTACGGCACGCCTGCTTCTTCGATCAGTCTGATCGCTTCGATCGTTTGCGGCTTGACGCCTTCTTCGGCGGACACCACGAGGATCGCGACGTCGGCGACGGAAAGGCCGCGGGAGCGCATGGCAGTGAATGCGGCGTGCCCCGGCGTGTCGAGGAAGGTGATCGTTCGCGCGCCCTGCGGCGTTTCGCGCATCGCTTCATATGCGGAGAGATGCTGCGTGATGCCGCCCGCTTCGCCAGCCACCACATTGGTCTTGCGGATGTAATCGAGCAGCGTCGACTTGCCGTGGTCGATGTGACCGACGATCGCGACGACTGGTGGGCGAGTTATGGTTGAAGTCTTTGTCATTTTGGTCATTTTGCGATCTTCTTGATATCTATCTGCTCAAGTGCTTGTTTGATCGCGTCGCGTTCTTCGTCGGTGAGTTCGAAGGTCGATGCGCCCTTCTGGAGCGGCTTGCCGTAGACGCTGGTGTTGCCGCTACGCGTGAAGATCGCGGAGAGCGCGACGCCGTCGCCGTGTTCGTCGACGAGAGCGAGCGCGAAGCTCTGGTTGCCGCCGGAGCCGTCGCCTTGGAATGGATTGAAACGGACGATGCCGATGCCGCGCACACTCTTCTGAAGTCGCGCTTCGGCATGTTTGAGGTAGACCTCGAGTTCTTCGCGGAAGGCTTGGAGCTCACGCGCGCGGCGGGTGAGTTCGCCGAGCGTATCCTCAAGAGATTCGCCGCGGCGCAAGGTGAGCTTGCGCAAACGCCGATGTGCGGTGAGCGCGATGACGCAGGCGATCAGAGCCAGCACCAACGCTCCAGCCGCCGCATACGGCGCTGAAATGGCGAGCATTCCAAGGGCGGAAGTATTGAGAGTGGAGAATGACGAGAATGACATGGACACTACCATACCATATAATGAGGGCGTTATGAAGAAGCCGTACACACGCATCTATGCCGACGCGGCCGCCTCCACGCCGATCCATCCACGCGTGGGGAAGCGCATGATCGCGCTGCTCGATACCTTTGGCAATCCGGGCGGCCTGCATGCTGAGGCGCTCGCGGCGGCACGCGAACTTGAGGGTGCGCGCAAGGAGATCGCGGAGGCGATCGGCGCGCATGCCGACGAGATCATCTTCACCGCAAGTGGCACCGAATCGAACGATCTCGCGATCTTCGGCATGCTGCGCCCACTGCTTCGAGAACATAAAAACATGCACGCGATCACGTTGCCGATCGAACACCCCTCAGTGCTTGAACCGCTCGAATATCTCAAAAAGCATGAAGGTCTTTCGCTCACGCACGTGGAAGTGGATGAGGATGGTCTGGTGTCCCCGAAAGAAATATACGAAGCGATCGCGCCGGACACCGCGCTCGTGTCCATTCAGCTGGTCAACAGCGAGATCGGCACGATCGAGCCGGTGCGCGAGATCGCGAAGATGATCCGCCGCGCTCGGAAGGAACGCGCCGCGGCAGGGAACACGCTCCCGATCGTATTTCATGTGGACGCCGCACAAGCACCGCTCTATCTTGATCTCAAGGTCGAGGCGCTTGGTGTCGATCTTGTGACGCTCGACGCGCAGAAAGTGCAGGGGCCAAAAAGTGTCGGCGTACTGTATCGCCGCCGCGGCGTCGACCTTGAGCCAGTGATACTCGGCGGCACCCAAGAGCGCGGGCTGCGCGCGGGAACGGGGAACTGCGTGCTCGCGGGAGCATTCGCCGAAGCGCTCACGATCGCACAGAAGGGAGTCGAGGTGCGCGCGAAGAAAGTCGCCGTGGTGCGCGACTATCTTCTCGCCGAAATTCAAAAAGTCATTCCTGGCACAGAGGTCAACGGCACGATGACGAGCCGCGCTCCGAACAATCTCAACATTTCGATCCCCGGGCTCGATGGTGAGATCGCGGTCATAGCGCTCGACGCCGCAGGTATCGCGATCTCGACCCGCTCCGCCTGCTCGACCGAAGACGAGAACCCGTCACATGTGCTTGCGGCGCTCGGCCACTCACAGAGTCGCGCTCGCACGGCGATCCGCATCACGCTGCTGCCCGACGCGACCAAGCAAGATGCCAAGTGCATTGCGCAAGCGCTCAAAGATGCATATACGCTCTATCAAAAACCACACGATTTAGGCTAAAGATGTCCGGAGGGCTCAGAGTGAAAGAGACGCATAGGCCTAGGTAAGACGAGCCGGCTTTTTCTTTGCCATATCATGCAAAATATGATACCTTGTAGACAACTAGAGGACGTTGAAAATCGATGAAATGCGAGGCGCGAGCGAGGAGCGAACCGAACAATACTGAGTCGTATTGTGAGGGAGTACCGCAGCTCGCAACGAAACAGTTCGCGATTTTCAGCGATCCGATCATATATGGATATCGAACAGTTAAATAGAAAACAAATAGTTTTGCTAACACTGCTGGTATCGTTCGTCACGTCGATCGCCACCGGCATCGTCACCGTGTCACTCATGGAGCAGGCGCCGCCGCAGGTCGCCGCGACGGTCAACCACGTGATCGAACGCACGGTGCAGGAAGTGGTGCCGTCGGCGCCGATCACCTCCACGGTCAAGACGGTCGTGGTGAAAAATGACGACCTCGTCACTCAGTCGATCGCATCCGTACAAAAAAGCATCGTGCGCATCGTCGACAAGAATGCACCCGACATGCTCGTCGCCCGTGGCGTCATTGTCGACGCGAAGGGGCTCGTGCTGACCGACCGCGGGTCGCTCGATCCATCGCTTCACTACCTCGCGATCTTGCAAGACGGTTCGCATGTACCAGTGTCGCTTCAAGATATGGCGACCTCGTCACCGGTCGCCATCGTTTCGCTTGAGCTCGGCACCTCGACGCCGGCGCTCACTGCTGCGGTGCTTGCTGATACGACCAAGCTTGCGCTCGGACAGACCGTGATCCGCATCGGCGGAAGCGGCGGCGACTCGGTGGGCGAGGGGGTCATCGCGACATTGCCGGACGGTTCGAGCGGCAGCAATACCATTGAAGCGACTGTGTCGTCGGCAACGCCGGGCTCCGTGCTCACGACGCTCTTCGGCGAAGTGATCGGCATCGTCACGACCGATTCAATATCGCAAGGAAGCGATTTCTACAGCATGCCGGGCACATATAAGCCGACCACGTCTTCAGCTGCGAGCAAGTCATCGCAAACCGCCTCCGCGCAGAGTGCTGCAAGCGCCGCGGCAGCGCAGTAGGGTTCCGTTGCTCTTGCGGCACCACGCTCTTTCTAAGTTTTTCATTTTTCACTTTCAATTTTTCACTTAATCATGCCTCCATTCGATCACTTCACCACCAAAGCCAAAGAAGCCGTGCGCAAAGCGCATGAGCTTGCGGTCGAGCGCGGACAGAATCAGGTCAACCCGATGCATCTGGTCGCGGCGATCCTCATTCAAGAGGAGAACGCCGTGCTTTCGCTTCTGGATAAACTTGAGGTCGATACCGAGCTTCTGTTCGACACGGTCTTCGAGATGATCGAAGCGCCGGACTCTACTTCAGTGTTGTCGCCGACCTACCAGCTCTATCTCACGCCCGATCTGGTGCAGTCGCTTGAGCGCTCTGCGAAGATCGCCGCCGATATGCACGACGAGTTCGTCTCGCCGGAGCATCTCTTTATCGCGATGCTGGAAACGGCGAGCTCGGTGCGCGACACACTCGCGCGATTCCGTGTGACCCCAGAGAGCGCGGTGCGCGCACTCGCCGAACTTCGTAGCGGCCACGGCGCGCCAGTCTCCGAGCAGAACAAGAAGAATCGCGCGATCCCGAAGTACACGCGCTCGCTCACCAAGCTCGCGCAAGAGAACAAACTTGATCCGGTCATCGGTCGCGACGAAGAGATCAGCCGCGTCATTCAGATCCTCTCGCGTCGCACCAAGAATAATCCGATCCTCATCGGCGAGGCGGGCGTCGGCAAGACCGCGATCGCGGAAGGACTTGCGGCGCGCGTTGCCGTGGGCGATGTGCCGGAGAGTCTGCGCGACAAAGACATCGTCTCGCTGGACCTCGGGCTTCTCATTGCGGGTACGAAGTATCGCGGCGAATTCGAAGAGCGTCTCAAGAGCATCATGAAAGAGATCGAGCGCTCGGAAGGCAAGATCATTCTGTTCATTGACGAGATCCACACGATCATCGGCGCCGGTGCGGCAGAAGGCGCGGCCGATGCGGCAAATCTTCTCAAACCCGCGCTTGCGCGCGGCGGTATCCGCGTTATCGGCGCGACCACGCTCAAGGAATATCAGAAGCATATCGAGCGCGATCCAGCGTTCCAGCGCCGCTTCCAGCCGGTGCATGTCGTCGAACCGTCGCCGGAGGATGCGATCTCTATTTTGCGCGGGCTCAAAGAAAAATACGAACTCTTCCACGGCGTGCATATCACCGACGAC
>JAKBZO010000003.1 GCA_021839985.1 bacterium | reverse complement strand
CGTTCGTGCTAAGTATCTCCATGTTTGTGTGCTTTGCGCATAATAAGAGGGAAGGTCGGCTTACGCGAATTGTTAACAGTTAAGAGTTTTCGCGTATTATGCCAAATAAACTCTTTGTCGGCGGTCTTCCGTACTCGACGACCAACGATGAGCTCCGCGATTCGTTCGCGAAGGCGGGCGAAGTGACTTCCGCTTCGATCGTTATCGAGCGCGAAACGGGCCGCTCACGCGGTTTCGGTTTCGTCGAGATGGCGACAGCAGAAGGTATGCAGAATGCAATTGCTATGTGGAATGGCAAGGATTTCGGCGGCCGCATGCTTTCCGTCTCTGAAGCACGTCCGAAGGAGCAGCGATAGGCTGTCTCTCTCACAAAAAGCTCCGCTTCGTGCGGGGCTTTTTGTTATGATACGTGCATGTCCAAAGAGGTGCACAACATCATCGCAGCGCTGGAGAGCGGTATCTATCCCCGCCGGGATCATTTGCCGTGGCGAAAGACGAAGGATCCCTACAAGATCCTCGTTTCAGAGATAATGCTTCAGCAAACGCAGGTCGATCGCGTGGTGCTGTTCTACCGCGCGTTCTTGAAAAAGTTCCCGACCTCGCAGGCGCTTGCGCGCGCGAAACTCGCCGATGTGCTGCATGCGTGGCAGGGACTTGGCTACAACCGTCGCGCCAGATATCTGCATGAGGCAGCGAAGATGATCACCGCGGACTTTGGCGGAAGATTCCCGCGCGAGGCGGCGGCGATCGAGACACTGCCCGGCGTCGGACCCTACACGGCGCGCGCGGTCGCCACATTCGCGTTCAACAGCAAGGAAGTGTTCGTCGAGACCAACATCCGCACGGTCATATTTCATCATCGCGCGCATGGAGCGACAAAACTAAACGACCGTGAATTGATGCCGATCGTTGCGGATGTTCTCGCTAGCGCACACGTGGAGCCACGCGATCTCTATGCGCGATGGATGGACTACGGCGCATATCTGAAAAAGATCGGTGTGCGGCTCAATCATAAGAGTGCCCACTACGCCAAGCAGACAAAATTCGAAGGCTCGACGCGCCAGCTTCGCGCCGCTATTTTGCGAGAGCTTCTCAAGGCACCGGCAACACTAGCGCAACTTACGCGCTTGCTTGAGCGCAAGAAAGAAGACATCGATCGCGAGCTCGCGAGTCTTAAAAAGGATAAACTTATCACTGCTGCACGCGGTGCATACTCGGTAGTGTGAGAAAAGAAAAAACCGTCCGGTGATGCGGGACGGTTCTTGGCGGCAGACTGAGGCGGTCGGCGGACTACAGGTCTTCGACGATCCACTGGTTGATTCGATCTCCTTCGATGATGCGGTCGATTATCCCTGACGGGGCGGAGAGAAAGATCGTTGTCTCCTCCGGCCCATCGCCTTGCAGCAACATGGCTGCTCGGATCACCGGAAGCGTGTACATGAACGCTGACGGAGCCATGCTATAGCCGATCGGCGGCAGATGTTCCATGTACGCGGCGCGCGATATGCGCCTTCTTTTCTCGCGGTATTCTTCAGCTGGTTCGATGATGATCAAAACTTTAGCCATGAGGTCTCCTCCTGTAATGTACCGCTGACTGTGATCATGCACTTGCGGTGAGATTCTGTCAACAACAAATGCGGCTCCGTCATAAGGCGGAGCCGCATTTGTTGTTGAACACCCAGAGGAATTATTACAGCCCCAAGATGACTGGAATGACGAGCGGACGCTTGTTGGTTTTCTCGAAGAGGAAACGTGCTACCGCATCAGTGACATTGTTCTTCACATAATCGAAGTTGACCGGATGCATATTGCGCGTCGTGTCCTCGATCGTCTTTTTGATGATGATGCGCGCCTGCTGAAGCGTCTCCTGATTTTCGCGCAGATAGATGAAGCCGCGCGAAATAATGTCGGGACTCTTGCGCAGTTTGCCGGTCTTCGGATCGACGGTCGCAATGATCACGAACATGCCTTCCTGTGCGAGCGTCTTGCGATCGCGCACGACCGCTTCTTGCACATTACCGACACTGAAACCGTCGACCGCTACCGGCTCGGACGGCACAGCGTCTTTCTGAATGTGAAGCTTGGTGCCGCCCAGGATGTCGATCGCCATGCCGTTGTCCGGCACGATGGCATTCTCCTTGGGGAAACCGGATGCGATCTGCGCGTTGGCGTGGCAGCGAAGCATCGAGTGATAGCCGTACGCCGGCATGAAGAATTTCGGCTTCACCTGCTCTCTGATCCAGATCAGTTCGCCGATATTGCCATGACCGCTGGTATGCACGTCGCTGGTGCGGTAATGGATGATCGTCGGATTATAGCGATACAAGTTGTCCTTGAGGCGCTGCACGGAAACTTCATTGCCCGGAATGACCGACGACGAAAGCATGATCGTATCGCGCTCATTGAAGGTGATGAACTTGTGACGCTTGGTTGCGATGCGCATGAGCGCCGCGTTCTCTTCGCCCTGTGCGCCGGTCGCGATGATGAGGATCTTATCGGGCGGATAGCTGCTGATGTCCTGGCCCTGAATGAAGGTATCCGGCTTCGGCGTGAGAAGCTTCGCGTACTGCGCGATGTCCAAGTTGGTCTTCACGGAGCGTCCTTCAGCGACCACTTTTTTGCCGTATTTCTCTGCGAGCATGATGATGTGGATCATGCGTTCGAACTGGCTGGCGAAGGTGCCGATGATAAGACGACCCTTGGTGTTCTTGATGATGCCTTCGATCGTTTCGTACACGCGATTCTCCGGCACGGAGAAGTCTTGCTGTTCGGCGTTGGTCGAGTCGCTGATGAGAATAAGATTCTTTTCTTTGCCGACCTCACTCCAATTCTTCTTTTCTTTCTCCGTCGGAACGCCGCCTTCATGTTCGAGGCGCAAGTCGCCTGAAATTACGACGCGGCCATGCACGGTTTCGATCGCGATACCCATTGAGTCGGGGATCGAGTGGGTGACCGGAAAAGTCCCCACGTACGTGTTGCCGATCTTGATGCGCTGACCTGCTTCGATGATGTTGAGACCAAGCGGCGTCAGATGAGGGAATTCCTCCTGGCGTTTCTTGATCATCAGCGACGTGACGTACTGCGTGTAGATCGGCGGATTGCCAATACGATCCATGATGTAGGGGATACCGCCGATGTGGTCGAGGTGGCCGTGCGTGATGAAGATCGCGCGGATCTTATGTTTATTCACTTCGAGGTACGACGTGTTGGGAAGCGTGTAGTCGATGCCGGGCGTGTCTTCGTCTTCGAATTGGAAACCGCAGTCGGAGATGATGATGTCGCCGTTGTATTCGACGGCGATCATGTTGCGGCCGACCTCTTCAACACCGCCGAGCGGCACGATGCGTACGTCGCCTGCGGCGAGTTCTGAAAGCGGCTTCCCCGGAGTTTTTCGCTCAACCTCGCGCAGTGATTTCGGTGCGGGCGGCATGGTGAACATGCGGGCTTGTTTGCCGCGGCGCGGAGATCCGGTTCCGGCGACGCTGCGCGAGGCCGGACGCGCGCCCGTGTGCGGGCGAGCTTGTGCGGGCGCTGTACTACCTGCGCCACCGCCTCGTGCGAGAGGTCGTCTTCGCGGCGCGTGCGCGGGGCGCGGGGACGGCGTGTGCCGTGCAATGCGCGCGCCGGCGCCGGAGAGTTCGGTCTTGCCGTCGCCTGAAGCAGACGCAAGAACGTTCGGACGGTGAGCTGGGCGCGCTCCTGAAGAGCCTCCTCGTGCGCTGCCGCTGCGGCCTCTCGATCGATCGCCGCCCTGATGATTATTCTGATGTTCCATATAATGAATGGTTAATAATGAGTAATTTTTAAAACGAACTTAAAACTGAGTTAAAACTAACGTGCAAACACTCTCCATACGCTATCCGTCTGGTTGTACCAGGAAGCGACGGTTGCAAAGCGGTCACTCGGATCTTCGATGATGCCGAACGACATGCCTTTCACGGTGTCGGGCGTCACATACACGAAGTCGGGAGAGTACAAAAATACGGCCGGCTGATCATTGTTGATCTGCGTTGCGATGCTTGAGAGGATCGACTGGCGTGTACTGTCGTCGTCTGCCGCGCGCAACTTTTCAAGAAGCGCGTCGACGGTCGGGTTAGCGTACATGGCGATGTTCAGTCCTGGGTCGTTGCGCTCGCTTGAATGCCAGAACGCGTACAGATCGAGACCGCGTCCGACGATCTCGCCGAAGAGCAGCGCATCGTATTTGCGCGGACGGATGACGTTCTCCGAGAGGTCGCCCTGATCGTACACGTTGACGGTGACGTCGGCGCCCATGCGGGTCCACGCGTCTTTCACGAATTGTGCGGCTGAGGTGAGTTCGTCGACATTGCCGGTCGCAAGTGAGAAAGCGAGTCGAACGGTCTGCGTGAACTTGCCGTTGTTGACGCTCTTCTGCAGGACGCCATCAGGGCCCGGTTTCCATCCGGCGTTGATAAGCATGGCGCGCGCTGCGGCGACCGGATCGGTCGTGCTCGCGTCGGGTTGAGCGGGCGCAGACGCTGCCGTGGCATTTGAACCATCTTGTGTGATGCCGGTCTGTCCGAGAAGCGATGGTGGGATCGGTCCGGTGAGCGGGCTTCCGTAATTACCGAGTACTTGCGCCACGAGCGCATTGCGGTCGATCGCGGCGGAGAGCGCCTGGCGCACGGTCTTGTCGCGTAGCACGGCGCTTTGATTCTGATTGAAGAATACACCGAACACGCGATTGAGAGGAATGGAGACCGCGTGCGAGCCCGAGAGACTGCGCAGGTTGGTAAGAGATGCGGGGGAGATGGCGCTGCCGGCCTCGACGTCGCCGTGCATGAGTGCGGAGACCAGCAAACTTTCATTCTGATAAAAACGAAGCGTGATCGTGGTGATGTACGGCGCGCCGAGCGTGTAGTTCGCGAAGGCGGTCAGCGTGTACGACGACGGAATGCCTGACGACGTGCGAGAGATCGACGTCACTTGGTACGGGCCGGAGCCGACTGGCGTCGTGTTGAGTTCGGAGAAAGGAAATTCTTCTGCGCTCACGTTCTGCCACAGGTGTTTGGGAAGAATGCCCATCGAAAGATTGTCGACGAACGGCGCATACGGTTTGGCGAGCGTGAACTGTACGGTGTAGGGATCGACCTCGGAGACCTGCACGCCTTCCCAATCAGCGCGCCGCGGACTTTTGATCGCCGGATCGAGCGCTTTGTTTATGGTAAAGACCACGTCGTCGGCCGTAACGGGCGTGCCGTCTTGGAAGCGCGCCGTGCGGTCGATGTGCACGGTATAGGTCTTGCCGTCCTGCGATACGTCATAACTTTCCGCCATGTCGGGCACCATCGTGTTGTCCGGCGATTGTTTGAGGAGACCAGCGTAGGTGAGCGCGACGAGATCCTGATCGACATCGGAGATCGCGAGAACGGGATTGATGAATCGCGGCGTATCGATCACACCCTCTGAGTATGAGCCGCCGCGCACCGGCACGTCGACCTTGAGACTCTCATTGAGAATGAACAAAAGACCAAGCGAGCTGCCGATGATGAGAAACGCGAGCAGGTAAAAGAGCGCGCGGCCGCTTGCACTGAATAAGCGGACGATCTCTTTCGCGCGCACAAAAAGGGTGCGGAGTGGAGTGGTGAGTTTAGAGAGCATGAAGATGAACAGCCAACAAGCTTTGGAGGTCGGGGTTGCCCGCTAACACCTGCCAGCTAAAAGCTATTTAAGTATGAGTGCAAGAAATGCAGAGATGCCAAAAAGGATGCCAAGAATGATGGACGTGTAGAACAAGACGTTCTCAAGACCGCGGCGCGTGTGATAGCCGGCCGTAAAGTTGTCACCGCCAAAAGCGCCTCCAAGAGATGCGCCGGTCTGTTGCAAGAGCACCGACACGATAAGGAGGATCGACAACACTATCTGTACATACGGTAATATACCGCTCCCTGTCATTGCGTCCCATAGTAGCATGGGTAGCTTTTAGGTGCAAACACTTGCTCGGAGTGGTCGTGAGTGGTATGGTCTGCGCAGAGGTTACATTTCGTGGTTCACAAACAAACGGAGGCATCTTATGCTGACAGCAGTGGAACTGTGGTTTGGGATCACGCCCGCTCACTACATCGCACGCTTCATCCGCGATATCGCGCGATTTGCGAGGATCCTCACGGTGCGAACGGGGCGCATCATCGCTTTTTCATTCAACCGAGCAAAGGGACGTGTCACCCTGTACCCGATCTTCGACCGGGGACGGTCGATCATCTCGATCAAGGTGCAGGGGAGTGAAGGCGAACCGTGGAGGGTCGTGATCTTTGTGCACGATCAAGATCTCGGCATCGACTGGGAGAAGATCACCCGCGAGGTGTTCCCGCCCGCCCTGTCGGTTCTCGTCACCAATGAATGACCCGAACTGAGCTGTACAAGCCGACCATGCGTCGGCTTTTCTTCTGCCCTTGCATGCTACCCGCCGCGCGATTATAGTATCTCCATGAAAGGGCTTTTGGACCCGTCTTTATTAGTTCTAACGTCTTTTATATATGAAGAAGAAAGTGAAGAAGACTACAAAAAAGGTTGCGAAGAAGCCAGCTAAGAAAGCGGTCAAAAAAGGAGCTGCCGCAAAAACCTCTACGGTGAAGACCGGCGTCGGCGTCCAGCCGCTCGCGGATCGCGTTCTCGTGCGCCCACTTTCATCTGAGGAGATGGGAACGACCACGAGCTTCGGTATCATCATTCCGGACACCGCTCAGAAGGAGAAACCGGAGCAGGGTATTGTGGTGGCGGTTGGCGATGGCAAGCTTCTCGACGACGGCTCGGTGCGTCCGGTCGAGGTCTCAGAAGGCGACCGCGTGATGTTCTCCAAATATGGTTTCGATGAAGTGAAGGTCGGCGGCGTCGAATATTACATCATCAGTGAGAGTAATGTTCTGGCAAAAATTAGTTCATAAAGTTCCGAGTTCATAAAGTTCGTAAAGTAGAAATCCGGGATACTTTATGAACTTTACAAACTTTATGAACTTTATAAACTCCGTAGATTTTATAAACTTTCTAACTTGATCACATGGCAAAACAAATTCTCTTCAATGAACAGGCTCGTCGCGCGCTCAAAAGCGGCATCGACAAGGCAGCGAACACGGTGAAGGTGACGCTTGGTCCGCGCGGCCGCAATGTGGCGCTCGACAAAGGCTACGGCAGCCCGACTATCACCAACGACGGCGTCTCGATCGCAAAAGAAATTTCCCTCAGCAATAAATTCGAGAACATGGGCGCGGAGATCGTAAAGGAAGTGGCGACCAAGACCAACGACATCGCGGGCGACGGCACGACCACCTCGGTCGTCCTTCTTCAGGCGCTCGTGTCGGAAGGTATGAAGCACACGGAGGCCGGTCTCTCGGCGATGGGCGTGCGCGGAGGCATTGAGAAAGCGGCTGCTGAGGCGGTCGATATCCTGCGCGCATCGGCAACGAAGATCAAGAGCGATGATGAGATCCGCCAGGTCGCGACCATTTCGGCGGAGTCGGAAGAAATTGGCACGATCATCGCCGACACGATCAAGGAGGTCGGCAAGGACGGCGTCGTGACGGTCGAAGAGAGCCAGTCTCTCGGCATCGAGAAAGAAGTCGTCGAGGGCATGGAGTTCGATCGCGGCTATGTCTCGGCCTACATGGTGACCAACGTCGAGCGCATGGAAGCAGAGATGCGCGACGCGTATGTGTTCGTGACCGACAAGAAGATCTCATCTATCCAGGAAGTGCTGCCGGTTCTTGAGAAGGTCGCGCAATCAGGCAAGAAAGAACTTGTGATCGTGGCTGACGATGTGGACGGTGAAGCGCTCTCAACATTTGTATTGAATAAATTGCGCGGCACGTTCAGCACTCTTGCCGTGAAGGCGCCGGGCTTTGGCGATCGCAAGAAAGAAATGCTTGCGGATATCGCGACGATGACGGGCGGCACCGTGGTGTCGGAAGACGTGGGGCTGAAGTTCGAGAACGTCACGCTTGATATGTTCGGCCGCGCGCAGAAGGTGATCGCGACCAAGGACACGACCGTGATCGTCGGCGGCCGCGGAGCCAAGAAGGAGATCGACGCGCGCATCACGGCGCTTCGCGCACAGATCAAGAACACGACGTCGAAGTTCGATCGTGAAAAACTTGAGGAGCGGCTTGCGAAACTCTCCGGCGGCGTGGCGGTCATTCGCGTCGGCGCGGCGACCGAGACTGAAATGAAATATCTCAAACTCAAGATCGAAGATGCGGTCAATGCGACGAAAGCGGCGATCGAAGAAGGTATCGTGGCAGGCGGCGGCACGGCGCTCGTGAAGGCGGCAGTCAAGCTCGCCGCGACGCTTGAGAAAAATAAGAATACGATGACGACCGAGATGCGCGTTGGCTACGGTGTCGTGCTGCATGCGCTCGAGCAGCCGCTGCGCCAGATCGCAGACAATGCGGGTGTTGATGCCGGCGTGATCGTTGAGAAAGTTAAAAATGGAAAGGCGAATGCCGGTTATGATGCGCTCAACAATGCGGTGATCGAAGACATGATCGCGGCGGGCATTGTTGACCCGGTGAAGGTGGCGCGCACTGGCTTGGAGCGCGCGGCTTCTGCATCGGCAATGCTTCTCACGACCGAAGCGGCGGTGGCGGAAGAACCGAAAGAAGAGAAGGAGAACCCGGCTACGGGTATGGGCGGGATGGAATACTAGTAAGCCAAGGTTGTAGGGAATAGGTTGTAGGTGTTAGGGAAACCAAGACCGAAAACCCAAGCAAAATAACAGGCGCGGATCCGTGAGCTCACGGATCCGCGCCTGTTGACTTTCAATTAAAAACATGGTAACGTCTTGCGCAGACAGTACCACACAGTATCGTGGTCTGTTGGGCGATGTGTTTTCCTCGAAGCACTGATCTATGGAAGGAAAAAGCCATGAATGCATTTGCTCAAGCCTTGGAGACCGCGCTCGCTCAAGGGCCGGTCGTTAAGGGAAAGCAGCTCCACAAGAAGCCGATAGCGCCGACCAAGCTTACGTTGGTCGATACGACGCCGGCGAAGACTGCGGAGCCGAAGGTGTCGAAACCTGACGAACCGCCGATCAGCCGCGCGCTCCGTCTTGAGGGCCCGATCGCCGAGATCAAGATCCCGCACGGCGCCAAGTCGGGTCAGGCGAAGGACGAGAAGACCGGTGAAGACGTGCACTTCCTGCAGTTCTGCAGGCCGGTGAAGGGAGGTCTGGTGAACATCTACCTTCGCGGCGCTACGGCGAGTCGCTATGCCGGCAAGACGGTGGTCGCGCGCGTCCGCGTGTGGGAGAAGACGATCAAGCGGGCGGATGGTAGCATGGCCGCGTTCCTCTTCGTCGATCTCCATCCCCTCAAGACCGCGAATGCGACGCCGGATCATCGGCTCGCCATCAGCGACGGCAATCACCGTCCGAAGAAGCTTGCGGCAGGCGAAGGGTACTACATCCTCACGCCCGCGCCGCTTCTCGGCACCATCGCTCTCAAGCCGCTCTCTCCGAAGGCCTAGTCTTCGCGACGTCATGTCGCAAACCCCACGTTCCGTATCCACTGTACGGACCGTGGGGTTCTTTTTATAAATTCGTGGTGTGTTATATAATGAGCGCCATATGACGACCTTCTATATCGTTCTTGGTGTTCTGGTAGTGATTATTCTTTGGGCGATCGGTGCGTTCAATCATTTGGTGCGCATGACACAGCGTGCGAAGGAGGCATGGGCGGATATCGATGTTCAGCTCAAGCGCCGCTACGATCTCATCCCGAATCTCGTCGAGACCGTGAAGGGATACGCGACGCACGAGAAGACGGCATTCGAAAATGTGACGCAGGCGCGCGCAGCGGCAATGGGCGCAACGTCTCTCGCCGACAAAGGTCAGGCAGAGAACGCACTCTCTTCAACACTCAAGTCGCTCTTTGCGGTCGCTGAAGCGTATCCGGAGCTCAAAGCCAATCAGAACTTCCTTGCGCTTCAGGGCGAGCTTTCCGACACTGAGAACAAGATCCAGGCGGCGCGCCGTTTCTACAACACCAACGTGCGCGACCTCAATACCTCACTCGCGGTCTTCCCGAACAATATGATCGCCGGTACGTTCAATTTCTCAAAGATGGAATTCTTTGAACTTGGAGAGGGCGACAGTGCGGAAAGAGAGCCAGTGAAAGTAAGCTTCTAACCTTGAAACGCGTCTATTACAACAAACTCATCGGTGACGCCATTCCGGACAAGATCCGGAAGGGTGGCGGAGAGTATGACACGCGCCGCATCGAAGATGACGCTGAATTCGGTCAGGAGCTTCTCAAGAAAGTAGCTGAAGAAGCGATCGGTCTTTCTCGGGTGCGCAGTAAGGAGGCATTGCTTGATGAAATGGCGGATCTCCTTGAAGTACTCGATACGCTTGTGGAGCATGAGGGAATTTCTCAAGAAGACATTCGTGCGGCGCGCGCTCAGAATAAGGAGAGAAAGGGAGGGTTTGCTAAACGACTGTTCCTTCATTGGTCGAGCGATTCTGGATATACCAGCAATGAAACGCCGCAAGGTATTCCAGAAAAATAATTATGGTTACACAAAATCTCTACACACATCAAGACGAAAACGTTGCCAAGACATGGCTTATCATGGCGGTATTCTTGTGCGTGGTGGTGGCGGTCGGTTTTGCGGCATCGTGGTACTTCAACGCGCGCGGCATTCTGTACATCGCGGTCGTTTTCGCGCTCCTCACCAACATTTGGAGCTACTGGAACTCGGACAAGGTAGCACTCTCGCTCTCGCGCGCACAGCCAGCGGATGAGCGTGAGTATCATGATCTCCACAACACGATCGAAAATCTTGCGATCACCGCAGGGCTCCCCAAGCCGCGTGTGTACATCATCAATGATCCGGCACCCAATGCCTTCGCGACCGGCCGCGACAAAGAACATGCGGCGATCGCGGTCACGACCGGCTTGCTTGCGATCATGAACAAAACCGAGCTTGAGGGCGTGCTTGCGCATGAGCTCTCGCACGTCGGCAATCGCGACATCCTGGTATCGACGATCGCGGTCGTACTGGTCGGCTTCATCGCTATGCTCTCCGACATCGCGTTGCGCTCGATGTGGTGGGGAGGTGGTGACAGCGAAGAACGTCAGAATCCGATCGCGGCGGCGATGGTGATCGTGGTGATGATCCTCGCGCCGATCGTCGCGACGCTCCTGCAACTTGCGATCTCGCGCCGGCGTGAATTTCTCGCCGACGCATCCGGCGCGCTTCTCACGCGCTATCCGGAGGGTCTTGCCTCAGCATTGCGCAAACTCGAAGCGTATAGCGCACCGATGCAGCACGCGAGCAACGCCACCGCGCATCTCTTCATCAGCAACCCATTCGGTTCACATGCTGCAAAAAATACTCTTATGCGGCTTTTCTCAACCCATCCGCCGATCGAGGACCGCATCAAAGCGCTCGTCGGCTAACGCCTGGCACATTTCGAACATGGGTGTACAATAAAAACCATGAATATGGAAGGCGGTCAAAAACATACAAAAGAAGCGGGTTTGAAGCCATCAAAGCACCTTGAGGCGCCGCATCGAGAGATATTCGTCTATGATCCAAACTCGGTATCCGGACATCTTCATGATTTTTGGCTCGAATACAACGACACTCTTAACGCACTTGAAAGCGGCGACCCCGGACGCATAGCTGAAGCAGTCGCAGATCAGCGCATGATGAGGACGCACTTCAAGGTTTTGCTTGAGGAGGTGCGGTCGATCGAGTCTCGTGCAAAGTTCGATTTTCTTACGGGTCTTTCGAACCGCGCTGATTTCATGGAAAAGGCATATGCTGAAGTGTCGCGCGTGCATCGTTTTGAGAAAAACGTCGAGAAGAAGGTCGGGCACGCGGCGGGTCCTGACGAATATGTGCCTAAGATATTCGTCCTGTTCATCGATCTCGACAAGTTCAAGTCGGTGAACGATAAACTCGGCCATGAAGCGGGCGACATCTATCTTAAGACGGTCGCTCATGAAATGAGAAGCGTGCTTCATCGTCCGACCGACGTCTTGGCGCGCCTCGGCGGCGACGAGTTTGCAGTCGTGCTTTCTGATGTCGAAGAACGAGATGCGCGTCTTTTGGCGGAGAAGTTGATAGCCGCGATCGATCGCGGATCAGAAAAAGCGAAGGAGGAGTGTTCGAAGAAATACCAAGAGATATACCCTGCAGCAGATCACAACGTGTCAGCGAGCATCGGATTTGCGGCGCTGCGCAAAGGGGAGACGCATGAGAAGCTTATCGAGCGTGCCGATGCGGCGATGTACGAGGCGAAACGTGGCGGACGACATACGATCAAGTCATACGAGGAGGTGTTCCCGGACGATGAGGATGATTCCGACGGGGAGGGTCGATCTCAGGCGGTCGTTGCCGCCAAATAGTGCGCCACTACTATTTTTTTGGTATAACAATTGAGCGACTCCGGTCGCTCATGTTGTGTTCGTACATATTGGAGACGTCGCATAGCGGTCGAGTGCGCTCGCTTGGAAAGCGAGTAGGGGGAAACCTCTCGCGAGTTCGAATCTCGCCGTCTCCGCCAACAAAAAATAGCGCCTTCGGGCGCATATTTTGTTGGCGGAGACGAGCGAGCGAACTGCTTTACTCACCGACCCCTACCTCTCCAACCCGAGCTTCTGTAAAAAGATCTTGAGGTCGTCGCCTTTGATCGCGGCGAAGCCGCCTGAGGGCGTCTTGCCGAGCTTGATGTTGAGAACGCGTACGCGCTTGATGTCGGCGACGGTATTGTAGAGCGCGGCGACCATGCGGCGGATCTGATGTCGTTTGCCCTCATGGAGCGTGACGCGGAATTTCATGGCACCGACCACGTCGACATGGCATTCTTTCGTCAGGTATCCTTCGATGTTCACGCCGCTCTCCATGCGCTCTTTGAAATTGTTGCGTAGCGGTTTATGCACCATAACCTCGTACTCTTTGTCGTGATCGAATTTCGGATTGAGGAGTCGGTCGGTGACGCGTCCGTCGTTGGTGAGAATGATGAGTCCGTGCGAGTCTTTGTCGAGCCGCCCGACCGGGAAGGTGCCGCGCAGCTCCGGTACTTTCTCCACCACTTCGCCGATCTCTTCTTCGTGCCCTTGTGCGCCGTGGGTGACGATGCCGCGCGGTTTGTTGTACGCGAAGTACACGTAATTCTTTTTCGGTGCGCTGCTCTTTACCGCGACTTCATCTTTCTCATGCACGATGTCGCCGAGCTTTGCCCTCTTGCCGTTTATCGTGACGAACCCTTTTTCGATGAGCTCATCGGCGCCGCGGCGGGTGGCGTAATTCTGGAGCGCCAGATATTTGTTGATGCGCATGGGGAAGACGTCGGCGTCTTTTTTGGGCGCTGGCGCTCGCCTTTTTGCAGTTTTTGTGCGTACGGTCATAGTGAAAGCAGTATACTCTAGTATACTAAAAGCACTAGTTATTAAATCTTTACCATGAAGATATCAGGCGATGATCGAGAATACGAAACACTGGTCGCGCAGTTGAATGATCCGGAGACCCTCGAGACGTATAAGAAACCGCTCGATACCTATCGCGTGTCGCTTTTGCCGCGCTTGCTCGGTAAGTTGCTGGTGGTGTGCGGCAACTTTGTGTACGGCCGCACTCCATCGTATCTGAAATTTCGCGCCGTCGAAGTGATCGCGCGCGTGCCGTATCATTCGTGGGAGTCGGCGTCGTTCACGCTGCTCACCATGTTCTATACCGACGCGGATCGCGCACTGCGATTCTCCAAGACCTCCGAGTTCGCTCGCTTCGCTCGCGACAACGAGACCATGCACGTGGTTGTCATATCGGAGTTGACGCGCCGCGAAGAAAAAGCTGGCGTGATCCGCCACACGATCATCCCGCTCCTGTTCGCATTCTTCTATTTCTGGATGTCCTACTTCCTGTACCTCATCAACTCGAGGTGGTCGTTCGAACTCAATTATATGTTCGAGCAGCATGCGTTCGATCAGTACTCGCTCTTCTTGAAACTGCGCGGGGAAGTGCTCAAGCGCAGAAAAGTAGAGAGTGAGTATCTGAATTGGTACGGCCGCAATCCGATCGACCAGTACGATTTCTTCATGTCGGTGCGCAATGACGAGATCATCCATCGCAATACGTCGATCCATCAGTTCAAGGCGTAGAGATCGAAATGGGAGACATAAGGCAAGGGCGCGCGGGCGAAGCCCGCGCGCCCTTGCCTTCTTCATAATGGTATGGCACAATGTTTTCGTGCGCCAGACAACTGCTCTGTCATTGTCTATAGGGTAGTGATGGGGAGGAAAGTCCGAACACTCAGCGATGTCTTCGGATATCGCAGGAGTAGCAGGTAACGCCTGTCGCCGCGACTGCCGCGGCAGAGGTGCGAGCAGAGACGCCGAGTCCGAAAGGTTCTCGGATTCCTTCGGGAATAGCTCTTGTGGTAACACGAGAGGTGAAACGGCAAAACCCTTACTTGAGTGCAAGGCCGTGCCCCGCGCGTAGCGCGCAGTTTGTAAAGTTAAAAAGTTCGTAAAGTTGCAGAACTCAGCGGTTACGGTAAGGATAAGAACGCGCTGCATGACTTTATGAACTTCTGAACTTTATGAACTTTCAACTTGCGCGCTGCGCGCGGGGAGTGCCGCTCGAGCGATGTGGCGACACATCGCCCAGATAAATAGTTGTCATGAAGCTTCAGCTTCAACAGAATTCGGCTTATCGGCGCATAGCAGTATGAAAAGGTGTCGCGAACAGCGGCACCTTTTCTTTTTCGCGCACATTTATACGTGCGCTCTTCACACATGACCGGTATTGATTTTTAGTTTTTCGTTTATAATGATTTCATTCGTATCAGTTAATTTTTAGGTATATGCCACCAACAGAACCATCAGTAGAGACGCACGTGCACACTCCTTCTTCGGGAGAGAAAAAAGCGCGATGGGCTTTTATGTTCGAGCGCATCGGCTGGGTGGTGTTCGTCGCTTCTATAGCGCTCGCGATCATTGCGTCGACGCCCTTTTCGTGGATGCCCTTTGCGCCTTTGAAACTTGCTATCGTTGCGGTCGGCATTGCTTTGTCGGTCGTCTCTCTGGCATTGGCGCGCTTCTGTGGCGCACCGGTATTCGAACCGCTGCGCTCATCGCGCGTGTATGCCGCTCTCGTCGGGCTTCTGCCTCTGGCCTATCTTGTGTCTTACGCTTTAGCGTCTGACCGATATCTCGGCTTTATGGGAGTGGGCAGCGAAGTTGACACCGTGTTCTTCATGGTTATCGCATATGTGGCGTTCGTGCTCGGTCTTATCTTTGTTCATTCGGCTGAGCGTGCACGAACGCTACTTCGCTTTGTGGTAGCAGCGATCACTCTGGCGGCAGTATTCCAATATGTGAACATCTTATTCGGCAGTACTCTGTGGCAAAATACTGTGTTCTCGGATAAGACCGTCAACCTCATTGGCAAGTGGAACGATCTCGGTATGGCGGTCGCTTTGGTCGTGCTGCTCATGCTCGTGCGCGCAGAGTTCGGTAAATCACAACAGAAAAAGTGGCGTATGGTCACTTGCTTCATCGGCGCACTGCTTCTTCTCGGTCTCCTCGTTGTTATCGGTTTCTCTCTGATCTGGTGGTTCTTAGGTGTTGGCGCATTCGTGATCGCACTCATAAAATATTTCCGTGCTCGAGTATGGAAAAAAGCATCCTTGAGCGTTGCCGCAGTCTCAACGGAGGCAGTTCCTGAGGCGGCATGGTATGCCTATGGTGTGATCGTTATTTCAGCGATCTTCATCATGTGGGGCACTACGATCGGTGCCAAACTTCCTTCGACGGTGTCGGTGACGTCACTCGACGTCCGTCCTTCGATGTCGACCACGTATGATATTGCACGCAGTGCGACGAGCGATAGTATGCAGCACACTCTGTTCGGCACTGGACCCAATACGTTCGGCACTGCCTGGCTGCACTTCAAACCGGTCGATGTGAACACAACGCAGTTCTGGAGCGTCGACTTTGTTACCGGCTTCAGTGTCATGTCGACAGCCCTTGTCTCGGTCGGTTTCGTTGGTATTATCGTGTGGGCGCTTCCGCTCCTCCTGCTTTGTCTTATGTTCGTGCGAGTGTGGCGCACCTGGCTGGGATCGGAGTCAGACGATCGATCTCTTATTATCGAACTGTGGATCGCGGCGGCTTTCGTGTGGGCGGTGTTGGCCGGCTACTCTTCAAGTCAGAGCATGGTGCTGTTGGCATTCGCGCTCTTCGGTGCGCTTGCAGGCTTCGTCTCAACGCAGCATGTCATGAGAGCGTCTGAGCTCAAACCGATCCGTTCAGTCGGTAAGGTTTTGATGGTGCTTGTCATTATCGCGGTGATCATTCCGGCGTTCTTAGCGGTCCGCCGGTTCGTGGCGCTTGCGTATCAGGGCCTAGCATTGAATGCAGTCTCTCAGAATGATGTCGATGGAGCGGCACAAGCCATCGCGGCATCTCAAGGCATTGAGCGCACGACCGACAACATGCGCACGGGAGCTGAAATAAGCCTCGCACAATTGCAGCAATTGGCAAATGAAGCATCAAGCTCACCGTCCAATATTA
Organism: bacterium; assembly: GCA_021839985.1. Taxonomy (GTDB): domain Bacteria; phylum Patescibacteriota; class Minisyncoccia; order Phycocordibacterales; family SBAW01; genus JAKALC01. The sequence continues at coordinate 30,264 of JAKBZO010000003.1, read as the reverse complement.
CCGAGATCCGCAATAACTTCCAGAAGACACTGGTCAGCGCGATCCAGCAAGGACAGACGGCCGCACAGCTGAGCGTCAATGATTATCGTCCGTATGTCGACCTTGCGCGGATCTATGAGTTCTTGTACCCGCTCAAGATACAAGGCGCGTATGATGGTGCGTATCAAGCATACCAGCAGGCGATCATGCGTGATCCGACCAATCCGACTCTACCGCTCCTTCTCGCGCGTCTTGAGGCAACGGATGATCTCAAAGGAAATTTGAACGAGGTGCAAAAGCTCATTACTCAGTCGCTTCAGCTCAAGAGTAATTACACCGACGCATTCTTGCTGGCCGAACAAGTTGAGGTAGCCCAAAACAATCTTCCGGAAGCAACGCGAGCGATCGAGGCAGCGGTGCAATCCGCCCCCGACCAAGCGCCGCTATGGCTTGAACTCGGTCTGCTCAATTATTCAGCGGGGAATATGCAGAATGCGATCCCGGCACTCGAACAGGCGGTGGCGCTCGTTCCGTCGTATGCGAACGCAAAATACTTCCTTGGCCTTGCGTATTACAAGCAAGGACGCGCGCAGGACGCGATAACTATTTTCACTCAGATACAAAATGATAATCCGACCAATACCGATGTAGCGCATATTCTTCAGAACATGCGGTGGGGGATCGACCCGTTCGCTGGTTCAAAGAGTTACATCAAGCCGGCGACAGCCAGCGCCACTCCGCTATCGAGGTAGATCGGACGAGAAGTAAAACCGCGCAGCTCCGCCAACTGGCGGAGCTGCGCGGTTTTTATGACTTTCTACTTTTTCCTTTCCCCCGTATACTTATACGCATGCGTCGCTTGTTCGCGGTGGTCGGGCTTGAAGTGCGCGGTCTCCATGAGGCCGCGTATCTTGTAGCGATATTCGCGTTCTTGTCGCAGATGCTCGCTTTGGTGCGCGATCGACTTCTCGCGGGCACGTTCGGTGCCGGCAGTACGCTCGATATCTATTACGCCGCGTTCCGCGTGCCGGATTTTCTTTTTGCGACCGTTGCGTCGCTGCTCTCGCTGTACGCGCTCATGCCGACGCTCTCGCGCCTTGAGGAGGAGAGCGAGAACACGATGATGTCGTTCATGCGTCAGATGCTCCTGCTATTCTTTGTTGGCATGGGCCTGATCTCCGGTATCGTATTCGTATTCGCGCCTCAGATCCTCGCGCTTCTCGCTCCTGGTTTTGTGCATGGAACACCGGAGTATGCGCAGCTTTTGCTCCTGACGCGCGTTCTTTTGCTGCAGCCGATCTTGCTCGGCGCTTCGAATATCTTGGCCAACCTCACCCAGATGCGGCATCGATTCCTGCTCTACTCGATCAGTCCGCTCCTCTACAATATCGGCATCATCATTGGCATCGTCGCATTGTATCCGCACATGGGGATCATGGGTCTCGGCGTCGGCGTGGTGCTCGGCGCCGCGCTCCACGCACTCATCCAGGTGCCATTTTTTGCGCAGGAGCCGAGGGGCACGCGCATGCCGCTTTCGCAAGCACTGCGGCATCTGCGCGAAGTGCTCGCTCTTTCGATCCCACGCACGCTCGCTCTTGCGAGCACACAGATATCACTGGTCGCGCTTGTGGCGATCGCGTCGTACTTCGCCAAAGGTTCGATCACGATATTTTCCTTTGCCTACAACCTGCAGGCGGTGCCGCTCACGATCATCGGCGTGTCGTATTCGGTCGCGGCGTTTCCGACTCTGGCGCGGCTTTACGCAAAGCGTGAGAATGGCGCGCTGGTCACGTACATCGAAGCAGCCATACGCCATATTCTTTTTTGGTCGATCCCCGCGACGATATTCGTCATCGTACTGCGCGCACAGCTGGTGCGTGTCATTCTCGGCGCGGGCGTGTTCGATTGGACCGCAACCAAACTCACCGCGGCAGCGCTTGCGCTGTTCATCATCTCGCTCGCCGCGCAAAATCTTACACTGCTCATTTCGCGCGCGTATTATGCGGCAGGGAACTCGCGCAAGCCGCTGTATTTCGGTATCGCCGACATTGTCGTATCGATCTCTTCGGCGCTCGCACTCGCCGGTCTCTTCCACAAATATCTTTTCGTGCGTATGTTCGTGGAGTCGCTGCTGCGCGTCGATAGCGTTGCGGGCGGCACGACCGTGCTCATGCTCGCGCTCGGCTATGCGCTTGGCTCCACCGCTGAAGCGATCATCGCGTTCATCTATTTCGTCAAAGATTTTTCGATACCGCTTGCTCGGATCGGTCGGCTGACGTTCCAGAGTCTTTCCGCCTCGATCGTCGGCGGTACGGTTGCGTATTGGGTCCTGGCGTTCACGGGCACATTCGTGAATATGAACAAAGTGTTCGGCGTTTTTGCGCAAGGATTCGCGGCGGGCGTTGTCGGTCTTGCAGTGGTTGCCGTACTCTTGCATCTGCTGGGCAACGAAGAGCTCCCTGAGATCTGGAGAGCCTTGCGACAACGCTTCATGCGAACTGAGCGCGTCGCGCTCGAACCGACCGATATCGAATCAGCGATCTAGCTCCCTCAGCTTTCCATGGAACCACTCAACCGATTTCTCGCTTTTGATCATCTTCGCGAAGTGCCGCGTGGCATCAAGAAAGTAGCTTGGTCGCGCACGATCCGTTGGATAGGGTGGGGATTCGGCGAATCACTGATCCCGATCTTTCTGCTATCTTTCTCGCATTCGTTCACTGAGACCGGCATGCTTAAGTCGATCTATGACGTGATCTTCCTCGTCTCGCTGCCGGTTGTCAGCATGTTCGCTGATGAACTTTCAAGTAAGGTGCTTCTCGTGCTTGCACTTGTCGCGTATCTCTTCACCGGCGCAAGTTATTTGTTCGCTGGTTTGACCGGTTTGGCGCTTTTCATCATCATTGCGCGCGGTCTCAATGGCCTGGCGTGGTGTCTTGATACGATCGGCATCGATACCTATCTGCGCCGCTCCGCTGGAGTTCACTCGGAGGCAGCGGCGTTCGGTTACGTTGAGTCGCTGGGCAATTTCGGCTGGCTATTGGCGGCGATAATCGGTTTCTTTCTCATTCAATTCGTGCCGATCCACTGGCTGCTTTTTATGATAGTGCCCACGTCGCTGCTCGCATTTCTCCCGATCCTTCATCTTCGCGACGGCAAACCGAATACGACTCGCGCAGCCCACGTGTTCCACTCCTATCAGGTCTTCTTTGAAGGTATGCGCACCTGGCACACGGGACAGTATCGTGCGGCTTGGATCGCACTGCTCATCTCGATCGTCTCGACGATGAGCTCATTTTTCTTGCCGATCGCTGCGTATGAGAATGGCGCTAACCTTCAGCAGGTCATTCTCATGACCGTCATCTTCACCATTCCGGCGCTTGGTGCGTGGTCGATCGCGAACGTGGTCGATCGCATAGATAAACACCGTGCCCTGATCGTGCTGCTCGCGACACTTCCGCTCTCATTCTTGGCGGTGGCGCTGATGCCGTCCTATGAGATAGAGGTGCTTGCTGCATTCGTCATGCAGGTGATCGTCGTGTGCGTCGATCTCATTGTGCAGGCGTATATCACCGTGATCAGTCCGCGGCAGCAGTATGGCAGTGTGACCGGCGCGATAGACGGCATCAAAGAGTTCGGCGCGATGATAACGCCGGTCATCGCCGGTGCGGTCGCCGATATGGCAGGCCTGCAAGGCATGTTCGCGGTCGTGTGTTTCGTAACGATCGTGACGGCCGCGTATGTCTATCATCACCCCATCTCGCGACGCGTGCCGGATGAAGCGTCACTGCCGCCGATCATGATGCTTCCGTAAAGGACGTTTTTAACGTACAGTGTCTTGTGGTGGATGCGGTGAAGATCGCGACCTGCTGTGTTGCGAGCTCCGGTACTCCCTCACCTTACGTCTAGGTAAGGCTCGGTTCGTTCCTCGCTCGCGCCTTGCATGTCATCGATCTTCACCGCATCCATCCGTACCACTCTCATTGTATGAACATCCGCAATTTTTCCATTATCGCTCATATCGATCACGGCAAGTCGACGCTTGCCGACCGTTTTCTTGAGGTGACCAGCACGATCGAGAAGCGCAAAATGAAAGAGCAGGTGCTCGACTCCATGGAGCTTGAACGCGAGCGCGGCATTACCATCAAGATGCAGCCGGTCCGTATGGTGTGGCACTCGGACGGAAAAGATTATCTGCTCAATCTTATCGACACCCCTGGCCATATCGATTTCTCATACGAAGTGTCGCGCGCACTCACCGCGGTGGAGGGCACGATCTTGCTGGTGGATGGCACGCAGGGCGTGCAGGCGCAGACGCTTACCACGCTGCGCGCCGCGCAAGAACAAGGTCTCGTGATCATTCCGGTCATTTCAAAGATCGATTCGCCGCTCGCGCGCATCGACGACGTAAAAGAAGAAATGAGTAAGCTGCTTGGCGTTGCGCCCGACGAGATCTACGGCTGTTCAGGACGCACCGGCGAAGGCGTTGAGGATGTACTGCGCGCGGTGGTGGAGAAGGTGCCACCGCCGGAGGCGCCTGCGTCCAGCGTGTCGGTCGCCGGCACTCGCGCGCTCATTTTTGACTTCCAATACTCCGATCATCAAGGAGTGATCGTTTTCATCCGTCTCATGAACGGCGCGATCGGGAAGGGCGACAAACTCGAGTTCGCCGCGAGCGGCAGATCATTCGCCGCGCTTGAGGTCGGCGTCTTTGCGCCGCAGCCGCAAGTGATCGATCGATTGGAGGAGGGAATGATCGGCTATGTCGTCACTGGTATCAAAGAGTCGGGCTTCGCGCGCGTCGGTGATACGGTGCGCACCGCACTCTCGCGTGCGCCGGCGCTCGAAGGCTATGCAGAGCCGAAGCCAGTCGTCTGGGCGAGTATCTATCCGGAGAGCCAAGATGATTTTCCCAAACTGCGCTCAGCGCTCGGCCGCTTACGTCTTTCCGACGCGTCATTCTCGTTCGAAGAAGAATCTTCCGGCACGCTCGGCCGCGGGTTTCGCTGCGGATTCCTCGGCATGCTCCATCTTGAGATCATCGTCGAGCGCTTGCGACGCGAACACGGTCTTGCGCTCGTGGTCACCACGCCGACCATCACCTATGAAGTCGAAACGCGCGACGGGGAGCGGCACACGGTCTATTCGCCGTCGCAATTCCCGGACTTCGGCAACATCCAAACGATCTGGGAGCCGTATGTGGAGGCTCGCGTCGTGGTGCCGACCGACTATGTAAGCCAGGTGATGCAGCTTTTGTTCGATCATGAAGGAGTGGCAGAGGCGACGGAGAATTTCTCTGAAGGTCGCGTCATCATCCGCGTCATCATGCCGCTGCGCGAACTCATGCGCAATTTCTTCGACAAGATAAAGACCGTGTCGTCGGGCTATGCGTCGGTTTCGTATGAGATGCGCGACATGCGGCAGGCCGATGTGGCGCGTCTCGACATTGCGGTCGCCGAAGAAGTGCAGCCGGCATTCTCGCGCATTGTAGCGAAAGGGCGCGCGTACGAGGAAGCGGTCGCGGCGGTCGAAAAACTCTATAAGATCTTGCCGCGGCAGATGTTCGCCACCAAGATACATGGCATCGCGCTCGGCCGCATCCTCTCCTCACGCACACTCCCAGCGCTTTCTAAAGACGTGACCGGCTATCTCTACGGCGGCGACAGAACGCGAAAAATGAAATTGTGGGCGAAACAGAAGCGCGGCAAGAAGCGCATGCAAGCTACCGGCAAGGTAGAGATCCCCGAGGAGGTGTTTATGAAGATGGTGAAGAGCGAGTAGTTCAAGTGCATTCATTCGCCATACCAACGCCATACCAACGTTTATCTCCACAGAACAGGGAAGTAGAGTGCAAACATGCCAGCGATCGCAGAGATGGCAAAGAGCCAGCCAACGATACGCATGCCGCGCTCTCTATTTTTTCCAAACATATGAACCATACATGGTATAATACGGCATATGCCTCCGGGTGGGAAGTATAAGACTCGAGCAGAATTGTTCGTACGCACCACGCTGCTCGTATTCGGCGCGCTCCTCATCCTCTTTTTTGCCGTTAGCGCGATACTTGCGGCGTGGCGCATGTATGGCCGTCTCCAATCGGCAACAAGCGACGCAGACACAGCGAAACGTCAGCTTTCTCTCGTCTCAGCGCAAGACGCCAAGGCAAAGACAGACATGGCAGAGCTTTCTTCGTCGCTTGGGGTGGAAGCGGCGCTGCGATCGCGCTACGGTGTGGTGAAACCGGGCGAGGGGGTCATCCAGATCGTCGATCGCTCCAGCGCGCCGTCCGATGCCACCACCACATCATCCACCGGCTTTTGGGGCGATCTCATCCACACGCTCTGGCCGTGGTGATGTGTAAGTACGTAGAACGTGTAGATCGTGGTGAAAAGACGCAGGGCGCATGCCAGCCAAGCAGTTGGCATGCTCTCGAGACACACTCGCTTCGCTCGTTGTGCCTCGAGTAGGAATCGAACCTACATCTACTCCTTAGGACGGAGCTGTTCTATCCATTGAACTATCGAGGCTATAGGTCTACACCTCACCACGGTATCATATCAAACAAAAGAAGACGAGCTAAAGCTCGTCTTCTTTTTTGTCGCACTTGGTTGTTATAAACCCAGTTTCTGGGCGACGACAGCCTGATTGAAACCCACAACCGGCTCGCCATCGATCACGATGACCGGGACGCCGAGCTGTCCGGTAAGCTGGATCATTTCCTGTCTCTTGGCGATATCGGAGACGACATCGTGTTCGGTATATTTGATATTTTTCGAATTGAAAAAATCTTTTGCCATGTGACAGAAATGGCAAGTCGGCGTCGTGTAGATAGTGATGATGTGTTCCATATATAGTAAGCGCTATTGCTAGTAGTAGTCGCTTCAGTATACCATAGAGAGCACGGCTTGCTTCAAATCAAGATGTGTCGTGCGCTGCGGGTATCGTTTAGTGGTAGGACAGTTGCTTCCCAAGCAACAAGCGGGAGTCCGATTCTCCCTACCCGCACAGATCGTGTTACTATTCTTGTATGGATACAGATCAGGATATTGCCGAACTCAAGCGCATGGTCGCGGAAAGTTTGGAGATCGCGAAAGATACGAATAAGGCCGTGCATTCACTGCGCCGAAGCGCGCGTTTCGAGATGGTATCCCGTGTTATTTATTGGATCATCATACTCGGCATTCTTGGTGTTTCGTATACATTCGTCACTCCGTATCTGACGCAACTTGAACAGGCTTACAGCAGCCTACAATCAAATCTCAATAAGGCGCAGACCACGACGACCGGTGCGCAGAATTATCTGCAAAATGTACAGAACGCCGTCAAGAAAATACCGGCGCTGTGATCGTTGAGTTAGAGGCGTCTCCATGCTATTCTATTGCTACGCTCAGGTAGCTCAGTTGGTAGAGCATCTCCCTGAAGAGGAGGGGGTCGCCGGTTCGAGCCCGGCCCTGAGCACAAATGTAAAGGCCGCTTAAGAGCGGCCTTTACATTTGTGCTCAGGGAGGAATGTGCCTGCGCACATTCCGTCCGGGCTCGAAAGACGGAGCGTTGTCTTGTGAGCTTTTCAGCGAACAAGACCGCGAGTCCGGGGAGGAAGTTCTTAACGAATTTGAGCGCGAAGCGCGAACGATGAGTTTAGAAACTTGACCCCGAGCCCGGCCCTGAGCTATAAAGTGAAATAGGGGGTGTTTGCGTGACCGAATCTCTAATTTGATTTGACCTTCAATTTCGCCTGCCGCCCCTTATCAAGTTTCGGAAGTCGGATGACCAAAAGGCCGTGCTTTTCCATAGCTTCGGCGCCCTCGATGTCGACTTCTTGAGGAAGAACGACAGTGCGGGCGAATGCGCCCCAATACAGCTCCTGGAAGAAAAAGTCATCGGAACCGCCTTCGGTGTGTCGTTCGCGTTTGCCGCGGATCGTAACCATGTCGCGAGTGATCGAGACCTCAAGATCTTCAGGCCGTACGCCGGCGATCATTGCCTTCACGACAATGTGGGTTGGGGTTTGGTATACGTCGACCGCGAGCTCACCGGCCGGTTCTTCGACCGGTTTCGATTCTGCGTCGTCTGCCGCGATGGTTGGAGAGATGGTGCGCTGAGGTTCGGAATGAGTCGCCGGTATGTTTCGAGAAAAGGCAGTGCCGCTCTCAAGATCATCAAAAGAAAAATCGTCTGAGGTGTTGCTGGAGCCGGTGAGCCATTCGAACAGTGATCTTTTATCGCGCGCCATGAAGGTTTGATTATTAGTGGTTAGTAGTCAGGAAAAGAAACGGGGTACCATCAACAGTAATCTTTCGCGTTTTTGACACGCTCCAGAAGAAAGAGCAGAACGATGATGCCTGCCCATATGGACAGGAAAACGGACACCGCCAAACTGCCTCCTTGTGCCAGTATAAAAAAGTTAAAGAGGGTATGCAAGAAAATAGCGAGGATAACTCCGGCGGCGAGCGCGATCTTCTTCATCGTCGCGCTGCGATAGAATGCGAGTGCCATAAAGAGACCGACCGTCGCCGATGACAGAGAGTGAAGAAGCGTCGCGCCCACGAAGCGCGTATCGCCAAGGATGAGACCTTGCAGTATGTCACCTTGGTACATGGTGCCGAACAAGAAAAGAATATTTTCAGCGGCGGCGAAACCAAGTGCTGCGGTGATCATGTAGATGACCGCGTCGATCGGTTCGTCGAAGTCCGCGCTAAGAAGGCCAAAGGTCGCTGCGGCGAGAAGTTTTAGGATCTCTTCGATACTCGCCCATATCAAGAGCGGAGGAGCTCCTGTCGTAAAAGAAGACGCCGCGTTCTCAAGCGGTATCGCGATCGCGACGGTGACCATGCCTGCGAGGAACGTGAGGAGGAGACGGAGTTTCGGTTCCGGTTGACAGCGGTCTTCGGTGAGCCAGAAGGCGAGCCAAATCAGTGCGGGAACAAAGCCGCCGATCACGGAATAGCCGATCAAATGCAGAGAATCCATGAAGTCATTGTAACCCAGAAATACACCTGTCTATTCGATCATCTATTTCACGATCGGCCAACGCTCGACCATGAGCATGTCTTGCGTGCGGAGCACCGCAGGCAGGCTCTGCCAGATCTCTTCAGTGACGAACGGCATGAATGGATGAAGGAGTTTGAGCGAATCGGCAAAGTTTTGCATCAGAAGGCGCTTCCGAGACGCAACCTCTTCCGGCGTGCCGGTCTTGAAGATCGGTTTGCTTTCTTCAAGAAGGTCGCTTGCAAAGACATCCCACAGATAATGATAGAGCTTTTCGGCGGCGAGGTACGGACGATAGTTCTCGAGATCGTCGGTCACGTCCTGTGCGATCGCTTGCATTTGGGCGCGTCGCTCTGAGTCGGTCGCAGTGAAAGGTGCGGTGATGTCGATCTCATCGATATTCTCAAGCAGGAAGCGCGCGATATTCCAGATCTTGTTGGCGAACTTTTTGTACGCACCGATCTTGCGCGGGTCAAGGTTCATATCGGTGCCGGCGGTATTGCCGACGATGAGTCCCATGCGCAGCGCGTCGGTACCGTATTCGTTCGAGACCTCAAGCGGTGAGATCACGTTGCCTTTGCTCTTGCTCATCTTCCGGCCTTTGGCGTCGCGCACGATTCCGTGGAGATAGACGTTTCTGAAGGGCACGTCGCCCGTGCGGTAGAGGCCGAGCATGATCATGCGCGCGACCCAGAAGAAAAGAATATCAGCGGCTGTTTCCATGACCGAGGTCGGGTAGAACTCCTTGAAATCGGGTGAGTCAGGATAGCCAAGGGTTGCGAACGGCCACTGGCCGGATGAGAACCACGTGTCGAAGGTGTCAGGGTCTTGCACAAGCTTGCCGCCGCATTTCGGGCATACACCATGCATCGTGTCATCGATATCGACAAAGCCCCCGTCGCACTTACTGCAGAGCTTAGCTGGTATCGGGATACCCCAAACGATCTGGCGAGATATGTTCCAGTCTTGGATGTTCTCAAGCCAGTTGTGGAAGATCTTGTTGTGGTTTTCGGTGAGTATGCGCACGTCTCCCGCATCGACGGCGGCAAGGGCTTTCTTCGCAAGCGGCTCCATCGTCACGAACCACTGCGCCTTGATCTGCGGCTCGATCTCGCGCTCGCACTTGTAGCATACCGGTACTTCGTGGGTGTACTTTTCATCTATCTTCACGAGAAGCCCCTTTTCTTTGAGTTTCTCGACCATCTTCGGGCGCGCTTCTTTGATGTTCATGCCCGCGAACTCGCCTGCGACAGGAAGGAGTTTGCCGCGCCAGTCGATGATCTGTTCGTAATCCAGGGTGTGACGTTTGGCGATCTCGAAGTCGGTCGCGTCATGCCATGGGGTGATGGTCATGACGCCGGTACCGAAGGACATGTCGATCGCTTCGTCTTTGAGCACGGTCGCGGTGATCGGCCCGTTTATCCACTCAAGATCGATCTTCTGACCCTCTGAATATTGCGCGTAGCGTTCATCATCAGGATGCATCACGACATACTTGTCGCCGAACTTGGTTTCGGGGCGCGAGGTGCCGATCACGAACGGACCGTACTGAAAATAGTAGAACGGCTCGGTGCGCGTCTGATAGATCGTTTCGAGATTTGAAAGGGAGGTCTGATGCTTCGGACACCAGTTGACGATGCGTTTGCCGCGATAGAGGAGACCGTCTTCGCCGAGTTTCTTGAATGTTCCGTATACGGTCTTGATAACGCGTTCATCGAGCGTGAAAAGCTCGCGCGACCAATCGCACGATGCGCCGAGCTGGCGGAGCTGTCCTTCCATGAAGGATTTGTTGGCGAGCGTGAACTCAAGGATCTCGTTGTAGAGTTGCCGCGGCTCCATCTCGAAGCGCGAGCGACCTTCTTTCTCCAGCTTCTTTTCATACACGACCTGCGTCTCGAAGCCGGCGTGATCCGCGCCCGGAAGCCAGAGCGCCTTGTTGCCGCGCATGCGCGCGAATCGGATCATAATGTCTTGAAGCGTGACGAAAAGCGCATGGCCGGCATGGAGTGAGCCGTTGGCATTCGGCGGCGGCATGATGATCGTGAACGGCTCGGTGCGCTCGATCTGGTCGGGGAGTTTGTCAGGGTTGAAAAACCCGCTTTGCTCCCACTGTGTATATAAAGAGGGCTCCGTCGCGGCTGGATCGTACGGCTTAAGGAATTTTTCGGGGACCATATCATAGACTATAGTCCAAGATCGATGCCCTGGCTAGATATCTGACGGTTCTAGACTGAGGTTACCGTTTGCTTTTATGTCGGCGTGAGGGCGGTCGAGTTTCCAGCCGCCGATGAGGAGGTGTAAGAGTGCTGCTTGCGCGATCATGATCGCATTGTCACCAGTCATAGATGGATCTGGTACGCGGATCTCGACATCGGGAAAATCTTTTTTGATCGCGTCGGCGAGCGCTTCGCGCAGGTGCTTGTTTGCCGCCACACCGCCGCCGAGTGCGAACATGCTCGCTCCGGTTTCCACGAGCGCGCGGCGCGCTTTGTGCACGAATACTTCAGCAACGCTATCTTCGAACTCGCGCGCGAACGCCGCCTTGTCGTTCTCCGAGAGTGTTTCGATGCCGCCCATGTCGCGCAGCGCGTAGAGTGCCGCGGTCTTGAGTCCGGAGAAAGAGATGTCGCAGTTGTCGGTGTGGATCATTGGGCGCGGGAGCGCCGCGGTGGATTGCGGGAGATCGTTGTCGCGCGCGTGCTTGGCAAGCCGCGAGATCTCCGGTCCGCCTGGATACTGAAGCCCGAGCATGCGCGCAACTTTGTCGAAACATTCGCCGACCGCGTCGTCGAGCGTCTGTCCGACGATCGAATACTTGAACCAATCATCAACACGAACGAACTCGCTGTGCCCGCCGGAGACGAGGAGCGCAAGAATAGGGAAGGATATGCCGGAGAGCAGCCCGTCCTGCACCAGCGAAGCGACCAAGTGACCCTCCATATGATTAGACGCAAAGAGCGGCTTCCTCCATTTCTTTGCAAGATCTTGCGCGAACGTGATGCCGGTCCACAGCGCCGGTTCAAGCCCGGGTCCGGATGTGACGACGATCGCGTCGACATCAGCAGGCTCTTTCATGCCTGCCTTCTTCAGCGCTTCGGCGAGAATGGCCGGAAGATTCTTTTCATGTTCGCGCTTGGCGAGGGTCGGATACACGCCGCCGTAGTCGCGATGAAGCTCCGCTTGCGAGAGCAATGCTTCGCCAAGGACCGTAAATGAAAAACTGTCGGCAAAGGAGCTGCCTTCAAGGATGGCGACGCCGGTCTCGTCGCAGGAAGTTTCAATGGCGAGTACGCGCATGGCGTCATGATATCACAGTCGCTTATCGTTTGCGGCTGTGAGGTTTTTAAAAGCAATGTGCGCGGTGCAGAACTCGAATCTGCGACCCTTCCCACGTCAAGGGAATGCTCTACCAACTGAGCTAACCGCGCATATGAAATATCTACAAGAACCGAACGTATTTAAGAATATACCGTATTTTCATTCCACGTGCTACCCGTCCACAGGATGCTGTTATCGACGGTTCACAGGTCGAGGTATAATGAAGCGGAAGTTACCAATAATTACATTCATAACATGTCATCTGCCAATAAAACGGTCATGTGGGTTGTCATTGTGCTCGTGATCATTGGTGTGGTGTGGGTCGTTTGGGATAAGCAGCAGGGTGGAGTTCGCGAGGCCGATCACGGCGGCGTGCAGCAGTCGAGCGCGACGGCACAACCGATCCTCTCGACGGCGGCAACCGACACGTCGAGCGCAGCGCTTGATTCCGACACCGCGGCTATTGACGCACAACTCAATGGTCTTAATTCAGACGCATCAGCAGTGGATCAGAGCGTCACGAGCGCAGCCGCTCAGCAGTAAGATCATTACCAGACGTAACTTAACGCACGACATCATGAACAAAATAGCAACTCGTATTTCCAGTATTGCGGCGATCGCGATCCTTTGTGGCGCTGCACTTCCGGCTCTAGCTCAAGAGTCAGGCGCGAATGCGCGAACGCGCGCAGAAGCTATCCAGGCGCGCATAGCGTCGACTACGGCGCTGCGCATGACGAAGGAACAGGACCAGGCAAACAAGGAGATCGATAATCGTCTTACTTCTCTCCAGAATTTCGACACGCGCATCGCGTCGATGCGCATATCATCAACCACCAAAGACACCCTCGGCAGTGAGGTGCAGGCGCAGATCCAGGAACTTTCCGATCTGAAAGGTAAGATCGGCACTGACGCGTCGACGACCCTCAAGACCGACCTTCAGTCGATCACCAAGTCGTTCCGAACGTATGCGCTTCTTGAGCCGAGGGTGAATATCATGGCAGCGACAAGCCGCATCACCGGACTGGTTCAGGCGATGCAGACCGTTGGCACCAAGCTTCAGACGCTCATTACCAACGCATCCACATCAGGTGCGAATGTGACTGCGGCTGAGGCGGCGCTCGCTGACTACCAGACAAAGGTCGCCGATGCGCAGACGCAAGCACAGGCAGCACAGAGTGAAGTGTCAGGATTGCAGCCGGACAATGGCGATAAGACCATTTTGCAGTCCAATCTCGCGGCGCTCAAAGATGCGCGCAGCAAGATCGTTGCGGCGCAGCACGATCTCAATGCCGCGCGCAAAGACATCGACACGATCCGCAAGTCCCTTCCGAAGCCGGCTCGCGAAGCAACGACGACGCAGGAGACCGCCACGACCTCAACGCAGTAATCCATCTCTCTGAGTTGAAAAACAAAAACCGCTCGTCAGGGGCGGTTTTTGTTTGCGATCTTTTTAGAATCTCATGCCAAAAAGCGCGATACCGCCGACGACCGAGACGTTGAGTGATTCTTTGAGGCCATACATCGGGATCTCAAGAATGACGTCAGCGCGATCAAGCAGGTCCGGTGCGATACCGCCCACCTCATTGCCAAGGATCAGTGCAACGCGAGCATTCTCTGGCCGCCACCCCAGAAGGGAAGACGATCGAGCGTCTTGCTCAAGTGCCGCTATCGTATAGGTATCTTCTTTGAGTCTATCGAGTTCAGTGTGGACGTTGTTCGCATACGACCACGGCATGGTCTTTTCCGCGCCGAGCGATACTTTAGCGAAGTCCTGACGCTCGCGGCCGAACCGATCGATCGGCGTCGGCGTGCAGCCGGAGAGTATGATGCGCGCGACCCCAGCACCGTCGGCGGTACGAAAGAGCGAGCCGACGTTGTGCACGCTGCGGATATCGTGGAGGATGAGTATGAGCTCGATCGGCTGCATGATGTGCATATACTATACACGCGATATGCAGCAAGGAAAAACCGGCTGCGAGAAGCAGCCGGTTACCTGAGGTGGTTCACGTCTCGATGACTTCGAACCGGTAGGTGGGGGAGTTGATGCGGAAGCAGGGGTCCTTCCCGCCATTTGAATCTTTCAGGAGCATGCGCCACCCTCGCTGTGCCAGATCGTCTGACCTAATGAAGACGAATTCAAAGTTACCCTTGGAGTGTCCTGAAAAGACTTGTATCTTGATGCGAGGTTGGGGGAGTGATCCGACGTATCGGATCATCCCTTCATCGACGATCGACCTTTTGCAGACTATCTTAAAAGGTCGCCCCTCTTTTGTCTTTTGCGTCGTGCTGATGACCGTACCGTCGCAGGTGATCCGCACCGTCACGCCCGCAGCGAGATGTTGCAGGACATTTTGACTCATGATGCCTCCTTGAGCGAGAACAACTCCTTTAAGTGTCTCGTAGTCGCGGGCAGATAGCAAGAAGACCAAAAGTATAGGTTCATGCATACAAACAAAAGGGGCGCCGCGTTTGAATTCCGCTGGCGCCCGCATGTTCAGTGGGGAAGAGTTGATATTCTATCTATGGAAGCCATCTTTCGATCGACTTCAACGGGTCACCTATGAACCCTCACGATGAATCTACTTCTTCCGTCGTTGCTACCTATTTAAACGTTATCAGATTATTGACGGTATGTCAAGTCTATAGTGATTTAGTACGATTTACGTTGTAAATAAAGGGGTTGGTGACGTGTGGGCGGGTCTTGCCAGGCAAAAGAATAGCGCCCTCGGTTTTGAATACGGGGCGCCCATCCTTCCTTCCAAAACTGTTCTTCTGGTCTACGGCTCTCGCCTACGTTATGGGGGCGTCGTTTTATTGACCACCCCTGCGGCCGGCTGTTTTTCAACAGACCATCACAATATTGACCGAATCCCTGTTTTTTGAGCGTCTGATGATAATTATCCCCAGTTTATTGACAAGTCGTCAACATACTTATCCACAGGGCGGATGTCCTATACACCAACCAACAAAATAAGCGCCCGGAAGCGCTATTTTGTGTTGGCGGAGAGGGAGAGATTCGAACTCTCGGTACCCTTTCGAGTACGCCTGATTTCGAGTCAGGTGCCTTCGACCACTCAGCCACCTCTCCATGTTTATGTGATTGTACCAACCGCGCGCCACACTGAACAGATAGCAAGATCTTCAACTCCGTGATCGAACAAGTTCGTCCACCTAAGCCCTGTTTCGCATTCGCTCAACAACGGGTTTTCCCTCGCAAAGCCTCGGGACCGGATGAAAAGCAAAGAAGTTTGCTTTTCATCCACTCAGCCACCTCTCCGTATTTGCGAACAAATTCAATACTACGATAAAACAAACGATTTTCCAAATGGAATTTTCTATGCTATTTTATTTTCATCGGCCCTATATCCTAGCGAAGCGAGAGAAATGTGAGCACAAGTGAGGAGGAATGGAAAACTCGTTTTCATATTCCGACGAGCGCAGTGCGGATTTCCGAGCGAGCAACGAATATATGGTCGCGATAGCGGCCCTATCGTCTAGTGGTCTAGGACATCGCCCTCTCACGGCGGTAACCCGGGTTCAAATCCCGGTAGGGTCACACGCAGAAAAAATGAGCGCGATGAGCGCCGTTTTTCTGTGAGTGAACTTACAAGAAAGCGCCTGCGCGCTTTCTGTCGGGATTTGAAGCGCCGCAGTATATTTTCCGAGCGATCACAGCGAGGGAAATACGAGGCGCCGTCCAGGAACACGAGATCACTTTGGAGCGCAGAGCGCGAACAAAGGACCCGTGATTCTGGGACAATCCCGGTAGGGTCACAAACAACTGATCTGGAAGCGTTTAGCTCTCAGTTCATTTAAATAAATAATTAACACTATGCACGCGACACTACACACCACGAAGGGAGATATCGTTATCGAGTTTTTGCCGGAGCTGGCGCCGAACACGGTTGCGAATTTCATCAAACTCGCAAAGAATGGTTTTTATGATGGCACCAAGTTCCATCGCGTTATCGCAGGCTTCATGATCCAGGGCGGCGATCCGCAGAGCAAGGACGACACGCTCATAGCGCGCTGGGGAACCGGCGGTCCGGGTTATACCTTTGCCGATGAGATCACGCCGCAGAACAATAATGCGATCGGTACGATCGCAATGGCAAATGCCGGTCCGAACACTAACGGTAGTCAGTTCTTCATCAATACTGCCGATAACAATTTTCTTGATCCTAAGCACACGGTCTTCGGACGCGTGGTCGCAGGTATGGAAGCGGTGAGTGCTATCGAGGGCACGGCGACCGGCATGAATGATCGGCCTGTTGAACCGATGACGATTGAGAGCGTGACCATCAGTGAATAGAGCTCATTCTTCGAGAGTTGTTGGCGTGATAGAGTAGAGGACATGACGCAGGATGAGGCGCTGACCATTCTCAAGACGGGAGCGAATGTATTTCTCACCGGCGAGCCGGGGAGTGGTAAGACGTATACGATCAACGAATACGTCGCGTATTTGCGCGATCACGGCGTTGAACCGGCGATCACCGCATCGACCGGCATCGCGGCGACGCATGTCGGCGGCACGACCATTCATTCGTGGAGCGGTATCGGCGTGCGCAAACAACTCACCGACTATGATCTCGATCAGATCGCGCAGAACGAGCGCACGGTGCGCCGCATCCAAAACGCGCGCGTACTCATTATTGATGAGGTTTCGATGCTCTCCGCCGATGTGCTCGCGATGGTAGAGGCGGTATGCCGCAGCGTGCGCCGCTCAAGCAAAGCGTTCGGCGGTCTGCAGGTGGTGCTGGTCGGTGATTTCTTCCAATTGCCGCCGATCGTCAAGCGCGAGGAAAGCGCGCAGATGTCGTTTGATGACACAGGTTCGCCCGAAATGGGCGGCGCAGTGTTCGCGTATCAGTCATCAGTTTGGAACACGATCAATCCGATCGTGTGTTATCTCTCTGAACAACATCGCCAGGAAGATGCAGATTTTTTGCGCATGCTTTCAGCGCTGCGCTCGGGGAGTGTCGATCGCGAGCATCGAGCGCTGCTTGAAGGAAGGCGCATCAATGAAGACTCGATCGAGCTCGAGAACACGACGAGGCTTTTCCCACATAATGTGAACGTCGATCGCGTGAATGATGCGGCGCTCGCGAAACTCTCTGGCGCGTCGCGTGTGTTCACCATGCAGGGATACGGCGCGCCGCCTCTTATCGAAGCGCTCAGGCGCAACTGTCTTTCGCCGGAGCGGCTCGAGCTCAAGACCGGTGCGAAGGTGATGTTCACGCGCAATCATCTTGAGGGCAGGTATGTGAATGGGACGACCGGCGAGGTGACGCAATTCCGCCGTTCCGACGGTACGCCGGTTGTGCGCACGCGAGAGGGCCGCACGGTGGAGGCGGAAGTGGCGGAGTGGTCGATAGAGAACGATGGCAAGAAAGCGGCGCGCGTGCTGCAGGTGCCGCTGCGGCTTGCGTGGGCGATCACGGTGCATAAGAGCCAGGGCATGTCGCTCGACAGCGCGGTCATCGATCTCTCCGGCGCATTTGAATATGGACAAGGATACGTGGCGCTTTCGCGCGTGCGCTCGCTTGAAGGGTTGCACCTGCTCGGACTCAATGAACGCGCGCTTCAGGTGCACCCGGACATCCGCGCGCGCGATGCAGAGTTCCGCGAGCAGTCGGATGCGGCAGTTGAGGCGTTCATGGCGCTGCCGCCGCGCGAGATCGAGGTGATGCATGAGAATTTCATTCGGGCGTGCGGAGGCACTGTGGATGGAGGCGTGAAGAGGGGCGCAAAGGGGCGCGCGGGGCGAAGCCCCGCGCGCCCGACCGCGGCGCCAAAGACCCATCCGTGCCTTGAAACGCTCGCCTTCATCCGCGAAGGCGGCACGATAGAAGAAGCGGCGAAAAAACAGAACAAGACGGTCGGCACTATTTTCAAACATCTCGAAGATCTGCGCACCGAAGGCTTGCTCAATCTGCGCGACGTCGCACATCTTAAAGACGGCACCGAAGACGGGATCGAGGAGATCCACCATGCCATGGAGAAGGTCGGACACGAGAAACTCACGCCGATCTTCGAGCGACTCGGCGGCACCTACACCTACGACACGATCCGTCTCGCACGGCTGCTCTTTGAAATAAAAGAGTAGCGGCAGCGTAACAATAGTAACTGTCTAAGATCTCATGCCGAATCAAAACAATGAAATATCAGGCGAAAAACGAGATGGGGACCGAACCATATCGAGATATGGCGAGCGTCGAAGCGAAGTTTTGCAGCCGAAATTTCATTGTTCTGAACAGCAAGCGTCGTTTTATTAATTATATGCGGTGAGATGTTAGACAGTTACTAACTATGAACAACCCATTTGAAGACGCTCTGTTACAACTTACTCGTGCGGTAGCACTGCGGCCGATCCGCGAAGATGTCCTCCTGCGGCTCCAAACTCCCGAGCGCGAAGTGTCGGTCGCGATACCGGTCGTCATGGATGACGGATCGACGCAGCTATTCGAAGGCTATCGCGTGCAGCACGATCATGCGCGCGGTCCGTACAAGGGCGGGATCCGTTTTCATCCAGACACCAATAAAAATGAAGTGCGGGCGCTGGCGCTGTGGATGACGATCAAGACCGCGGTGGCAAATATTCCGATGGGCGGCGGCAAGGGCGGCATCACCGTCGATCCGAAGAAGCTGTCGCCGCGAGAACTGGAAGCGCTGTCGCGCGGCTGGGTGCGAGCACTCTATCCGATACTCGGTCCGCATATCGATGTACCGGCGCCCGACGTGAACACCAACCCGGCGATCATGGCGATCATGACCGATGAATACTCAAAACTCACCGGCGACACGACCGGCGCGACGTTCACCGGCAAGCCGCTTGATCGCGGCGGCTCGGAAGGTCGCATGCTTGCCACGAGTCTCGGCGGCTGGTTCGTATTCGATGTGCTCCGAGAGGCGCTTGGCGTGCCGGCTCAGCCGACGGTCGCGATACAGGGAATGGGTAACGTGGGCGGTAATGCGGCGCGTATCTTCGCAAAGCACGGCGCGCGCATCGTCGCGATGTCGGATTCTCGTGGCGGCATCGTCAATATGGATGGTCTTGATGTCGACGCGGTCGAATCATACAAACAAGAACACGGAACGCTCGACGGATTCCCGAACGCGCAGCCGATCGGCAATGAAGACCTGCTTGAGCTTCCGGTCGATGTTCTGATCCCCGCGGCGCTTGAGGATCAGATCGCGGGAGAGAATGTCGGCCGCATCCATGCACGCATGATCCTCGAATTGGCGAACGGTCCGACGACGCCAGAGGCTGATGACGCACTCTTTGCGCGCGGCATTCCGGTCGTGCCCGACATTCTCGCCAATGCAGGCGGCGTGATCGTCTCGACCTTCGAGTGGGAGCAGAATCTTAAGGGCGAGCATTGGAGCGAGGCGGACGTGAACGCGCGATTGGAGGAGATCATGTCGCGCGAGGCGCGCGCCGTGCTGGCGCGCGCAGGCGAGCTTCACACCGATCTGCGTCGCGGCGCGTTCGTGATCGCGCTGGAGCGGCTCGAGAGCGCCATGATGCAGGAGACGCCGCGGAGGTAGTATCATGGTGATATGCCGTCCGAATCAGTTAATGATATCTCCGATGAAGCGCTCGCCGCGCTTGTTCAGAGAGGAGATGAACATGCGTTCACCGCGCTCATGAATCGGTACCAAGCGGCGATGACGCGCTATGGCAGAAAGTTCCTTAAACGAGACGAACAGGTCGATGACGCGGTGCAGGATATCTTCATCTCGGTCTATCGCAATATCAACAGCTTCGACACGACGCGCCGATTCTCACCTTGGATCTATCGCATCGCACACAACGCGTTCATGGACGTGATCAGAGAGCGCGAGCGTGATCCGATCGTTCTGCTTGATCTTGATGCGATGGTCGCGTTCCCGTCGCCTGAGCCGGAGCGCGATGTGATCGAGGAAGAGCGCATGCGACAGATGGTCGAGGACGGCGTGGCATCGCTCTCGCCGCGATATCGCGAGATCGTGATCCTTTATTATATGCAGGAGCTTGGATATCAGGACATCGCCGACGTACTGCATATTCCGGTCGGGACGGTCGGTGTGCGATTGCGCCGCGCGCGCGAAGCGCTCAAGAAGACACTTGCGGAGACTCAGCCGGAGTATTGATCATTTTGATAACACTATGGAGAAGAACGAACTACAACAGCAGGTACTTGAGAAGATCCATCGCGGAAAGGTTGCTCCTTTGCCGCGCTGGTATTTCGCGCTGCGCGTGGTCGGTGTCGCGGCGCTTGTGCTGGTGATCCTTGCGCTCGCGGCATTTCTTGCAAGCGGCATCATGTTCGCACTGCGGGAAAGCGGGGAACAGATGCTGCTCGGATTCGGTCTGCGCGGATTTGAAACGTTCGCGGCGCTTTTCCCGTGGACCCTCTTTGCGATCATGGTGGTGCTGGTCGTCGCGCTTGAATGGGCGCTGCGCTCTCTGCGCTTCGCGTATCGCATGCCGCTTCTCTATCTCTTCGGCGGCGTCGTGGCGCTTACGATCCTTGCTGGTATGGTGGTCGATCGAACGCCGCTTCATGCCACGCTTCTCTCGCAGGCGGACGAACACGCACTGCCGTTCATCGGCGATTGGTACGAAGACATCCATGCTAAGCATGAGGACAAGGGCGTATTCCAAGGAGCGGTCCAGTCGGTCGCGACCTCGACCTTCGTGCTCGTCCATAACGATAGTGACGCCGACGCTGACGATCTTTCCCATGTGGTCATGCCGCCTTCCGGGTTCGACCTGAGCGCGCTTCGCGTCGGCGAGGAATTGTTCGTCGCTGGCGATGTCGATCAGCAGGGCGTCGTACATGCCTATGGCGTGCAGGAAGAGGCGCGCGACATGAAATAATTTCGGCGCGAGCGCGTACCTACTATTATGAAGCGATTTTTCATATCGGGTTCTCTTATAGTCGCATCGATCGTCTATGCGATCTATCAGTATGCCGGCAATACGCTGACGTATGTGGCAGATAATCTGCCTACTCGGACGATACCGCCCGCCGTGTCGCAACCCACATCTTCTTCTATTATTATTGTGTCCCGAAAAGCCGCGAGCACTCCGACGAAAACCCAAACGAGAATCCAGACGCAAACTCAGACACAGGTACAAACTCAAACTGGAAGCGGCATGGGAATGGGCGGAGGCATGATGAACAGCTGCGGCACAAGCGGCACGTATACCGGCGCTACGGCCGATGCGTACTACGGCACCGTACAGGTACAAGCGACCGTCTCCTGCGGAAAACTCACTGACGTGCAATTCTTGCAGTATCCAAGCGATCGCAGTACGTCGCAGCAGATCAACGACTACGCGATGCCGATCCTCACGCAAGAAGCGATCGCAGCGCAGAGCGCGCAGGTCAATGCGGTCTCCGGCGCGACACACACCAGCAGGGCGTTCATACAATCGCTGGCATCTGCGCTGACGAAAGCCGGTCTTAACTAAACTGATCTGCTATGAAAGAAACGCGCGTCATCATGACCATGCCGATCGTCGTCGATATCGTCGACGCGCATAACGCGGACGCACTCAATGAGGTGTTCGCGTTCCTCACCGAAGTCGAAAAACGATTCAGCTTCTTCCGCGATGATAGCGAGGTCGCCGCACTCAACCGCGGCGAGAGCGCCACGAGCGCTGAGCTTCAGGAGATCCTCATCATCGCAGAAAAGACAAAACAGGAGACGGACGGCTACTTCGATATCGTGCGCGCGGATGGGCGCATTGATCCCTCCGGCATCACCAAAGGCTGGGCGATAAAAAAAGCGGCGGATATCGTGCGCGCTCGCGGCTACCATGATTTTCTTATCGACGCAGGCGGAGATATTCACACGGAAGGACGCAGCGCCGAAGGGGAAGAGTGGCGGATCGGCATTCGCAACCCGTTCGACTTCGAGCAGATCGTGAAGGTCGTCGTGCCGCGCGGCCGCGGCGTCGCCACCTCCGGCTCCTCCATGCGCGGCGGTCATATCTATGATCCGCGCGCGTCTCATACGGCAGCGCACGATGTTGCGAGTATCACGGTCATCGGTCCGGATATCCTTGAAGCGGATCGTTTTGCGACCGCAGCATTCGCGATGGGGAAGCGTGGCGCAGCATTCATCGAGTCGCTCCCGGGGCTCGAAGCGTATATGATAGATACTGACGGGGTCGCGACGATGACCTCCTCATTTCAATGACCATGTTGCAACTATTTAAGACCATCGACAGCGAGCTCGATCGCATCACTATGTATCGCGTGGTGCTCTACTATGCCGCCTTGCTGATCGTCGTCGCATTCGCTCTGAGCTTCTTCGGACTATTGGCGTTCTCTCCGCTCCAACTTCTCTTTTCGACAGCGCTCATCCTCGCGGTTTCGGCACTCGCGAATTGGGTCTTTGCGTGGGGCTTTGATGCGCCAGCGAATGTCGAGTCGCCCTATATCACCGCGCTGGTCATAGTGCTCATCATGAACCCGGTATCGTGGACCGACGCGGCGGGTGTCGCCGGACTCGTCTTCGCTTCCGTGTGGGCGATGGCGTCGAAATTCATCTTTGCCTATCGGCGCAAGCATATCTTCAACCCCGCCGCCTTCGGCGTGGCGATTTCATCGTTCATGATCGGTCAATCGGCGACGTGGTGGATCGGTGGCAGTCTTTGGCTCTTGCCGTTCGTCACGGTCGGCGGTCTGCTCGTGGTCCGCAAGATCCGCCGCTTCGATCTCATGTTCGGTTTCTTTGGCGCCCTCTTTGCCGCAATAGCGCTCACGTCGAGTGATGCCGTGACCACCTCAGTGCAAGCGCTGCTCTACACGCCGGTGCTTTTCTTTGCATTCGCGATGCTCTCGGAGCCGCTCACGACGCCACCGACCGCACTCCGACGCGTGCTCTATGGAGGGTTTGTTGGCGTTCTTCTTGCCCCCGCCGTGAACATCTTCGGCTTCTTCTTCACGCCGGAGCTCGCGCTTCTTGCGGGCAACATCTTCTCATTCCTGATGAGTCCGAAAGAGCGATTCATGCTCACGCTCGTCGAGCGCAACAAGCTTGGAAACGGCGTATATGAATTCGTCTTCTCAAGCGATAGACGGGAAGCGTTCGCGTTCACGCCGGGGCAATATATCGAATGGACACTCGGTCATTCGCGCCCTGACTCGCGCGGCAATCGGCGCTACTTTACGATCGCGTCATCGCCTGAGGACGAGTACATACGCATCGGCGTGAAAGTGTACGACGCGCCGAGTTCTTTCAAAAAAGCGATCTTCAAGCTGCCGATCGGCGGAGTGATCTCCGCGTCGCATCTCTCGGGCGACTTCGTTATGCCGCGTGATCCGAAACGCAAGCTGGCCTTCATTGCAGGCGGCATCGGCGTGACGCCCTTTGCGAGCATGACGCGCCACATGATCGATTCGGGAGAATCGCGTGATGTGGTCATGCTGTACTCGAACAAAAAAGCCGACGAGATCGCATATCGCGACGTGTTCGATCGAGCTGCAGAGCTCTTCGGCATGAAGACCACTTACGTGCTTTCGGGGGAGGTGGCTTCACTGTCGACGCCAGGTGATACGTATATGGGTACTATCGATCGTAATTTCATAGAGAAA
This sequence comes from bacterium, assembly GCA_021839985.1. Lineage (GTDB taxonomy): Bacteria > Patescibacteriota > Minisyncoccia > Phycocordibacterales > SBAW01 > JAKALC01. The sequence continues at coordinate 6,391 of JAKBZO010000003.1, read as the reverse complement.
CGAATACCAGACCATGCGCAGCGCACATTCTATCTCTCCGGTCCGCACGGCATGGTCTCCGCAATGGACGCAACGCTTCGTTCTATGGGTGTGCCGCGCCGTCGCATCAAAAAAGATTTCTTCCCGGGCTTGGCATAAGAAGCCGCGTATTCCTTGCGAAACATGAAATAATATGCTACAGTGATTTTGTCAAATCGCTGTGGTATGAAAGGTATTTTGTCGAAAGCTCAGACATTCTTGACGCCGCCCGTGGTTATCGGGTCGGCTTTTGGTTTGGCGTGTCTGGCGATCTTGTTCGTCTCTATATATGCTTCGCGCACGCCGAGCGCACAGACCGTGGTCGTGACGCGCGGCTCGGTCACGGGAGCGGTCGAGACGACCGGAACGGTTTCAGCAACGGAGAGTATCGATCTCGGATTTAGCCGCGGTGGTACGATCGGCACGCTGCCGGTTAGCGTCGGTTCTCAGGTTGCGACAGGGCAAGTGCTCGCAACGCTTTCAAACGGTGATCTCGTGGCAGCGCGCGATGGAGCGCAGGCCGCGCTTGAGGCGCAGCAGGCAAAGCTCGCCGATCTTCAGGCGGGTGCGCGACCGGAAGAACTCGCGACGGCGCGCATCGCGGTCGAACAGGCGATCGAAAGCGGCTACATCGCTGCCGATGACGCCGTTCATAACAAAGTCGATCAGTTCATCAACAATCCGCGCACGGTGCAGCCAACGCTCACTTTCTTGACGACCAACCAACAGATCACGACGGATACGCTTGCGCTGCGGGTGTCAGCTGAGTCGATGCTTTCGTCATGGCATGATACGCTCCCAGAACTTTCGAACGTGCTCGACACGGATCTGATCGCGGACGCCAAGACGGCACGCGACCATCTTGATGACGTGAATGCGCTGCTTGATGCTGCCGCTGCATCGCTCACCTCCGCGATCCCGGCGAACACCAACTCAAGCGCGGTCCTTTACGGATATCAGACGAATATCGCGGCGGCGCGCGCGAATGTTTCTGCAGCGCTCGCAACGCTCAATAGCGCCGAAGGCCATTTGGCGCTCGATGTTGCTGGAGCTACGTCGGATCAGGTCGCCGCACAAGAGGCTGCGGTCGCGGCGGCGCAGGCGTCACTCGACGCAGCGAACGTCGATCTAGCACACTCGGTCATCCGCGCGCCGATCGCAGGTACGATCGTACGACAGGACGGCAACACGGGAGAAGTAGTCGCGGCCGGACAATCATTCATATCACTCAACTCAAACGCTCACTTCGAGGTCAAGACGCTGGTGTCGGAAGTCGACATGGCGAAGATAAAGGTGGGACAAACGGCAACCGTGCGCCTCGACGCGTATCCGGACAGCACCTTCAGTGCGACGGTCGTTGCGATCGATCCCTCGGCCACGATCACGAGCGGCGTGCCGGCATATAAGGTGACCGTTCAATTCACCGATGCCGATGCGCGCATCAAGGCGGGGCTGACGGCGAATCTCTCGATCGACATCGGCGGTGCGAATGATACGCTCGTTGTTCCGCAGAGCGCGATCATCACGCAAGGCACGCAGACGTACGTGCTCGTCATCAAGGGTAGCGTGCGCACGCTGACGCCGGTGGTGGTCGGCACGATCGACAATTCTGGCAACGCGCAGATCGTCTCCGGTATCTCGGAGGGAGATCGCGTCGCGGCGTTCGGCACTAGCGCACAGTAATTATTTTTATGGACTCACCAACGAACACTTCAAAAACATTTTCACGCCGCGTGTGGATACAAACGCTGGCGGCCGTCTTCGTGATCGCGGCAGGAGCTGGTCTTATCGCGTACCTCATTATTTCAGGCTCACGCGTGTATACCGACAAGGCGTCGATCGCGGCGCCCATCATCGAACTTTCGCCGCAGGGAAGCGGGACGCTGCAGGAGATCTTCGTACAGGAGGGTGACACGGTCAGAGCGGATGAGGCCGTGGCGCAGGTCGGGAATGAGCTGATCAAAACGAAAGTATCGGGTGTCATCGTAAGCGTGCCGGATAAGATCGGCGCGGCGGTGGCGCCGGGCGAAGCGGTGGTCGACATGATCGATCCTTCGGCGCTGCGCGTGGTCGGCAATGTCGATGAAGACAAGGGACTCTCGCGGATCGCGGTCGGCGATACGGTCGTCTTCACGGTCGACGCGTTTGGGAGCGAACAATTCCAGGGCGTGGTCGACGAAGTTGCACCGTCGTCGAATGAATCGGGCGTCGTGTTCAATATCTCGGATCAGCGCGAAGTGAAACAATTCGCAGTGAAGGCACGCTTCGATGTCGCGGCGCATCCGGAACTTAAGAATGGGATGAGTGCGAGAATGTGGATCTACACCAAATAAGGCTTCCATTTTCGGCGTATTGCGTCGTCGAGCGCTCCGGGGCTCGCTCACCTTACGACGAAGTAAGGCTCGCTTCGCTCCTCGCGCTCTTCTTGCACTGCATCCGAAAATGAAAGCCTTATCCCTGAGCATGGTATGACGAACACAAACGAAAATCCTTCACTCAAATGGTGGGTGCTGGCGACCGTGATCGTCGGCACCTTTCTTGGTCGTATCGACCAGAACATCGTCAACCTGGCGCTGCCGAAGATGATCAGTGATTTCGGCATCACGGTCTCGACCGCCGGCTGGATCGCGACCGCGTATATTCTTGCCAATGCGATCTTCGTGCCGATCTGGGGCAAACTCGGCGACACGATCGGCCGTAAGAAGATCTATGTTCTCGGGTTCTCCATTTTCATTTTCGGTTCCGTGCTCGCCGGATTCGCGTGGAACTTCGGTTCGATGATCGTCTTCCGCATCATTCAAGCAATCGCGTCATCGGCGGATTATCCGACCGCGATGGCGATCATAGCCGTGACCTTTCCGGCGGGAAAAGAACGCGCGCAGGCGCTCGGCATCTGGTCGAGCTCGTTCGCAGCCGCATCGGTCTTCGGCCCGCTCATTGGCGGCCCCATGATCGACCTGTTCGGCTGGCGCTCCGTCTTCCTTATCAACTTGCCGGTCGGTCTTATCGGCCTTGCGATGGCGCTCACGTTCATCCATGAATCGACTTCCGAAAAGAAGACCGTCGTGTTCGATTGGTGGGGCGCCACGACGCTCGGCATCGTGCTCTCTGCGATGGTGCTCGTGCTCGACAAGGGTATGGACTGGGGCTGGCTCTCGGTGAACAGTCTGCTGTGTTACGGTACGATCGCGGTCTTTTCATGGATCTTTTATACGATCGAGCGCGATCATACCGAGCCGATCATCGATCTTAAATTCTTCACGATACCGCTTTTCGTGAACGCGCTTGCGAACAACTTCATCATGTTCGTCGGACTCATGGGAAGTATTTTCCTGATCCCGATCTTCGCGCAGACATTCCTCGGTTACAACGCGACACAGACCGGCATGCTTTTCATTCCGATGGCGGTCGGCCTCATGCTTGCTGCGCCGATCGGCGGCTCACTCATCGGCCGCGTGAGAGCGAACATCGTCATCTTCTGGAGTACGCTCGGTGCCGCTTTTGCCATCTATCTGTACACGTTCATTGATGCGAAATCGACCGTGCTTGAACTTTCGATACCGCTGGCGATCATGTCGCTCACGATGGGCTTCGGCATGGCACAGCGCACCGCCGTTGTTGCGGCCGCGGTTCCTCAGAGCGAGATCGGCATCGCCTCAGCGATCCTCGCGCTTGTGCGTAACACGGCGGGCGCATTCGGCATCGCGCTCTTCGGCACGATCCTGCAATATTCAGAAAAGGTGCGTGTGCTCTCGATCGCACAGAACAGCGTTATTCGAAGCACCAATCCAGAGGTCATACAGCAAGGCATCGCTCTTATCGAACTGAAAGCGCAGGTTGCGGCATACTCAGACGTGTTTTTGATAGCTTCAATGCTTGTCGCCGTCGGCGCGTTCGCGGCGCTCTTTATGAAACTCGATCATGATCTGCCGATCACACAGGAACAAGAAGAACAACTGCTCATGGCGGAGTAGAGCGCAACTGAAAACACCTGCTATACTGAAAGCATGTCTTTTGCAGACGAATTGCGAGGTATCGTGCGCGGTGAAGTCGAGACCGACGACGCGACGCTCACGCGCGCGAGCCGCGACGCAAGTTTGTTTGTGGTGAAGCCGGAAGCGGTCGTGGCGCCGCAGGACGCCGAGGATATCTGTGCGCTCGTGAAGTTTGCATCGGCAAAGAAGACGGCCGACCCGCAGGCGCATGTCTCGCTTACGGCGCGATCCGCCGGTACTGACATGTCGGGCGGTCCGCTCACCGATTCGATCGTGCTCGATATGACGCCGCATTTCAACCGCATCATCGAGGTGGGGAAGGATTCTGCGATCGTCGAGCCCGGCGTGTATTTCCGCGACTTCGACAAAGCGACGCAGGCGCACGGACTTGAGCTGCCGAGCTACACCGCCTCTCGCGAGATCAATACCGTTGGCGGCATGGTCGCCAACGATTCGGGTGGCGAGAAGAATCTCAAATACGGCAAGACCAGCCGGTACCTCGAGTCGATCGATGTCGTGCTTGCCGACGGCGAGGTGCACACGCTCAAGCGGCTCGAAGGCGACGCACTGGTGGCGAAGTTGAAGGAACTCTCATTCGAGGGCGATCTGTATCGCCGCGTGTCGAAGCTGCTCACGAGCCATGGCCCGGTCATCGAACATGCACGGCCGGCCGTGTCGAAGAATTCATCCGGTTATGCGCTGTGGGACATCGGCGACGGCGTGCGCTCGCTCGATCTCGCGCGTCTCATGTGCGGCGCACAGGGTACGCTTGGCATCATCACGAAGATCGACTTCAGACTCGTGCAACCGGAGAAGTATTCCGCGATGACCATCATCATGCTCAAGGATCTGAACGATCTCGGTGCGATCATTCCGGACGTGCTCACGTACAAGCCGGATAGTTTCGAGTCATACGACGATAATACCTTCAAGCTTGCCGCAAAATATTTCCCCGAATTCGCACTGCAAATGAAGATGGGTCTTCTCAAACTCGGTCTCGCGTTCTTGCCCGAGGTGTGGATGCTTCTCTCCGGCGGTATTCCCAAGCTCGTGCTCATGGTCGAGTTCCGCGCGGATAGGCAAGAAGAGGCGACGGCGCGCGCGCAAAAACTCGCCGACGATATCCATACCATGCGCCCGCACGTGAGAGTGCGCGTGGCAAAAGATGAGCAGGCGGCACGCAAGTACTGGGTCATCCGCCGCGAGAGTTTCAACCTTCTGCGCAAGAAGGTTCGCAATATGCGCACCGCACCGTTCATCGACGATTTCGTAGTGCCACCTGCCTCGCTTCCGGAATTTCTGCCGAAGCTGCAAGCGATCCTCAAGAACTATGATCTGTTCGAAACGATCGCGGGGCATGTCGGCGACGGCAATTTCCATATCATTCCGCTTATGGATCCGAAGCGAAAGGACGACATGCATATCATCGATGAGCTTTCGCATCGCGTGTACGACCTTGTGCTTTCGTATCACGGTTCGATCACCGGCGAGCACAATGACGGCATGATCCGCACGCCGTATGTCGAGAAAATGTTCGGTCCCGATATGACCGAGCTCTTTCGCGATATCAAACACATGTTCGACCCCCTCAACATATTCAACCCCGGGAAAAAAGTCGGGACGACGTGGGAAGAATCGATGAAGCATTTGGATCTGTAAACAAAAGAACCGCCCCTGCAGGCGGTTCTTTTTTAGAGAGTGAAGAGAAGTTATTGACCAGCTGGCTGCTGCGGCCGAGCCGGGCGGATCTGGATCGATTGCGCGGTGACGCTGCCGTCGGCGTTCGCCGAGCCGGTGACGACCACGTTCGTATTTGCCGAAAGATCGGAGATCGAACCGGTTGCGCTCTTCATCACCTCGGTCGATGTGGCGAAGAAGACGACCTTCGAGCTGCCGTTCTGCGTGTTGAGGGTCATGCTGTTCTGATCGATCGAGACGATCGAGCCGCTCACGAAACCTCCCATGCCGCCGCGGCTCGCGCTGCGCGCACCGCCATTCTGACCCGCGCCATACTGACCGCCGAAGCCTGCCTGAGGTGCGGGTTTAGAGGCAGACATGGTGCCGGCGTAGAAGGAAATAAGAGCGACCACGATGAGACCGGCGACCCACTTTGTCGTGTTATTTATTTTTTGCATAGTTATGAACTAAGGATCTGTTTAATGTCTATGTATACGTCGGCGGTGCGGTGTTTGGTGCTTAGAACCTATCTCAAAATAAATCGTGAATGAAAAGCCTACTACGGCACTTGGCTACTGCGAGGACCTTTTATTCCCTCTTAGGGTAAATACCCCGCAGCTTGCTGCGGTGTTAGAGTAGAGCTGTGAGCATCTACCTGCACAAAAGCCACAACGTGAGCGTGCTCATATACCATCTCGTCT
>JAKBZO010000027.1 GCA_021839985.1 bacterium | reverse complement strand
AAGCCGGCGCCCCTTCGCTTTTTGAACCAAGTCACTCAATAACCTCTTTTACTTGTGCGCTGTCTCCGAACCGGCTTTTGATATTGTTTTCGACGCGAGAGAGCGCGCTGAATATCACGATCGACATGATGGTCACACAGAGTGCAAGTATCTGAAGGCCATATCCTGCTGCCATACCGATCGCGGCTACCACAAATATGCCCGCGGACGTCGTGAGCTCAACGACTGGCTCATTGCGGAACGCGGCGAGACCGGATCCGATGAAGCCGATGCCGATGACGATCGAAGCGGCGATCTGAAGCGGGTTGATACCGCTGAACATTGAAAGCTGATAGCTGGCGATCGTGCCGACGACGGTGAAGAGAGCTGAGCCAGCCGACACGAGCGCATAGGTTCGCATCCCGGCGTGCTTACCGGCGATCGAGCGCTCTAAGCCGAGCGCGAGACCGAAGATCGCGGCAAGCAGCACGCGCCATGAGGCAGTGAGCTCGATCATTACCGTGGGATCGTTCCAAAAGTGAGGCATGAAGTAGTAAATGAATTATGAGTAATGAATAAGGAATGAGGGATCGCTCTTTCTAAAAACCTTTAACTTCTCGCCAAACACACTCAACGGCATGCGTGTGACCTAAACAATTATTGGACTTTTAGATAAGGCCTACTGAACCACGAACTGCGTCATGATCTGCTTACCCGCCGCGTCGAGGATCGGCGCATTCCCTTGAACCGAGAACGTGTGATCGGCGGAATCTGCCGCAAGACCGACGAAGTACGTCAATCCAGGAAGCGTGGTGCGCTGAAGATCGACCGTGCCGCTCAGGCGTCCTGGCATGAATCGCTCGGCGCCGAGTATACGACCCGGCACGCCGTCATTGTTTTCATACACGACCGCCCATACCGGTCCATGTGCGTTGATCGCTGTAACGACGACCGACATGCCGGGTTCCTGGACGGCCGGCGCGTCGATGGTTGCATCACTCTCGTCTATTTGAGGAGCAGCGGCCGCCGCCTGTTGCAGAGTGGTTGATGTGGTCGGCTGTGTGTTTTGATCAGTAGTGCTGCGATGAGTTCCTGACCATGTTCCGCCTGCCACCAAGCCGATCACGATACCGATAAGGAGCGTCACTGCGGTGGTCTTGGTCGATCGCGATGCTGGCGCTTCGACCATGATCGCTTCCTTGTTATATGCGCCACTCGGCATACTCCACGATTTTTGCGACGAAGGTGCAGCCTTTTCTTTCGGCCCCTCGTTCGATGCTGTCATTGGAGTGGCAGCAGGTTTCTGTGCGCCGACCTGTTCCTTTGGCCCAGTGCTTGCGGTGTTTTGACGTACGACCCATCCCGACTGCGGCACCTTCTGCTGCGCGCCCTGCCCTTGGTTCTGCTGCGGCGATCTGTTGTTCTGCGTATTCATACGATTGGCACTAAGGTTGCTAAATGGAGCGCGGCGACGATCGGGTCGTTCACGATCTTTCAACGCTCACTAATGCCGATATTGTATACTTCCCTACGCGTTGCACAACCCCGCCGCCTCGGAGACCACGGCGGGTATTCGCCTCTCCGGAACTCCGGCTTGCGCGAGCACATCTTTATTCATAAGCACGTCGCGACAGAGCACGACATTGTTGGAAAGCAGTGTTTCCTTTGCACTGTGATTGAGGCTTGAGAGTGCGGTGATCGGGTACAGGCCGGCTTGCGACGTGAGGTCGTGAAGATTGCCCTTCTCGGGATAATCCCAGCTGATGAGCGCGAGGTCGCGGCAGATCGCGTACTGCATGGCGAGGTCGGTGAACTTGGTGTTGGTCGCCAGCATGCCGCGGATCCTGTGGTCGCTCGTCGCAGTCTCGCCGCGTGCAGCGATGATATCTTCCGTGCGCGCCTGCACGTAGAGCGCCACCTGTAGATCGGTCTTGAAGCCGATCGTGTTGTGGAACTTCGCCTCGACGTACACGGTCTCACGCGGATCGTCCTTCGTCATAACGACATCGACTTCATGTTCGACACAGCGTCCGGGTATATGCTGGTCGGTCACGGTCGTATAGCCGCGCGCGCGGAAGATCTCAGCGAGATACTTTTCGAATGGAAAGCCAGTCGGACCGAACTCGAGCATGGCGCGCTTGAGCGAATAATGCGCCGCGACACGACCGCGATAGGTGCGTAAAAGTGCGAACGCGCGGCTGTAGATCTCGTGCGTGGTCATGCCTTCGCGGATCTGGCTGGCGATCTCTTGTGCGATCTGGCTCGCGGTCGATTCGTCGGCGCCGGCGCGTATGAGCGAGCGCGCGAGTTTTGACGGATCGAATTCCTGCATGGTTCGGTCTGACTTTTGAATGAGAGGCATGAAGTGCATTATATCACTATTGAATGATCCCGCCGCCTAAACACTGCTCTCCTTTGTAGAGAACAAGCGACTGCCCGGATGGCAGATGATGCACCCCTTCGAGAACGACCGTTGCGCTGTCGTCATCGCGTACGAGTCGTGCCGGAATGAGTGTTTGTCGATAGCGAAATCGTGCGAGATAGGCGTCATCCGCGACCTTGCCGATCCAATTCACGTCATGAAGCCGCGCCGTCGTCGAAACCCCTACTTCTGAGTTCTCCGCGGCATTCTCCGTCTGCGGTGCGACGGTTATCGTGTTGGCGGAGATGTTTTTGGCGATCACTTCAAGCGGTGTCTCATGCGGATTGTGCGCTGGCACAGAAAAACCGTGCCGCTGTCCAAGCGTGTAGAGGATCGCGCCGCGATGCGTGCCGATCACTTCTCCTCGCTCATCGATCACCTTCCCTTCCTGAGGATGCAATTCATGTGTAAGCAGTTCTTCCATAGAGAGCCGGCCCAAGAAACAGATGCCTTGGCTGTCTTTGCGCTCTGCATTCGGGAGTCCGAATTTTTTTGCAAGCGCGCGCACTTGCAGTTTCTTCATGCCGCCTACCGGAAATAGCACATGCGCAAGCGCATGCTCCGGCACCATCCATAGAAAATATGATTGATCCTTTTCTTTATCTGTACTCGCCATAAGGTGCACGCTCCCGTCTTTCGCCATCGTGGTCTGCGCATAATGGCCGGTGGCAAGAAAATCAGCGCCGTGCTCGCGCGCGTAGCCGTACATGAGGCCGAACTTGATCTCGCGGTTGCAGAGCGTGTCGGGGTTCGGCGTCTCGCCGCGGCGGTATCCGGCGAGCATCTCGTCGAACACTTTTTGCCGATACTCTTTTGAAAGGTCGACTTCAAGAAATGGTATCTGCAGGTGTGTCGCCACGCGCAGCGCGCTGCGGCGATCTTCGACGACCTCGCAGGGATACTCTGGCAGTGCGATCCGCACGAACAGTCCGGTCACGTCGTAGCCTTGCTCTTGCAGGAGCGCGGCAGACACAGCAGAATCCACGCCGCCCGAGAGTCCGACGAACACTTTTCCTTTTTCGCCCTTCTTCATGGGTAGACTATGCGACAAGTCGCAGCGTAAGTCTAGCTACTTGAGATACCGCGCGATATTCCGCAGATGCTGTGCGTAGGTGGAGCTATAGTGCATGACGCCGTTGCGGTCGGAGAGATAATACAAATAATTCGACGCGATCGGATCAGCGGCGTCATTGATCGCGCCGAGGTCGACGTTCCCTATCGGCGTCGGCGGCAGACCCTTGTTCTGATAGGTGTTGTACGGAGAATTCACCGCGAGATCGCTGTGCGTCAGATCGGTCAGGTTCTTGTCCAAGATGTAGCCGAACGGCGCATCGACCTGAAGCGGCATGCCGATCTGGATACGATGCCAGAGAATGCCCGCGACCATGCGCCGGTCTTTGTCGGTCTTCGCTTCGCCTACTAAGATCGAGGCCATGGTGATGATGTCATTCAGCGAATGTTTGGATCGTATGATAAATGTCGTTGTTGTGGCATTCGAGATGTGTTTGTTGAAATTATTCTCCATCGACTGGACGACCACGGATGGTTCCTGCCCAGGATAGAAGAAATAGGTGTCCGGATAGAGATGACCTTCGGCGGGGATCGCAAGCGAGAGGAACTGATCTTCATCGAATGGTGTCAGCTTGTGTGCGATAAGGTCGCCGATATCGCGCGCGGTCGAACCTTCCGCGATCGTGATGCGCACCGCCCTTAATTCGAAGTCTCCTTCGATAAGACGCAGCGCCACGATGAACATGTCCTGCGGTTCTGGAAAGAAGTAAGTCCCCGCTTGCAGGTGTCGGTTGCCGCCCATGATCCGCGCCGTGATCTTGAAGATCTCCGCAGATCGTACGATGCGTTCATCTTTGAGTTGGAGCGCGATCTGGTCGACCGTCGTGTCTGGCGAGATCTTGATGATCGCAGGTGTTTGAAGCCCGGCAGGAGCTGCAAAGAGCACGAAATAGACGAGCGAGAGAAGAACGCTGACGAGAAAGGCTGTCGGCACAACGCGCTCAATAAGGCGAAAGTCGTACGCGATCTGTCGTACACGATCGCGCGTGCTCTTGGTGTCCTTCACCGGTTTCTGTTGTTCGTCGTCTGAATTCATAAAACTAAAAAGTCATGAAGCTTGCGAGATGGCGCTGCTCCATGAACCCTCGTGCATCTCTCAACTAGATGGGCAGATTCGACGGCGCCTCGCCGCGTTTGCTCGGAAGTCTTTGAAGCGTCGGCGTGTGTACTGATTGACCTGGGAAGTGGAACAGCGTAGCGAGCTCTTCAGAGTTGAGAACGATATGCGGATGCTTGTGTGGGGAGTAGAAGTACTGTCGGGTGATGTACGCGTCATAATATCGCTCCCACAGCATGTGTCTGCGAATATTCATGAAGTCATGCCACGGCACATTGAACGGACCGATCCAAAATACGGGTCTAAGACCGTTGAGACCGCGTCCGCTTGAGCCATGTTCGAACGATCGGAAGATCGACGCGAGTCCGGTCAATGCTGGTACTTTTGACTTGCCTTTATAGGCGAGATACATGGTACGGGCGCCGACTTCAAAGAGTTGTTTGTTGAGCTTCAATTGGATCGCTTTTTGCATGTCGCGATCGACGGAGGTCAGCTTCATAAAGTCCATGAATTCCTTGCCGTCAGGACCTTTTGTCTTCGCTGAGTCATTGATCCTCTGCACTTCTATTTTTGCCCATTCTTCGATGTCGACAGCTTGATGCGTCTTCGGACTAATGGGAGCATCACTGCTGGCACAGGGGAACCCTTTGTCGTGTGCGCGGATGATGAACTGGATCCACGCGTACTCGCCTTCTCCGAGCGAACCAAGGAATTCAAGTACAGATGCAAGCGGGTCGTGAACATGCTCTTCAGGCCGCCGCGGCTTATCGAGTCCCAGCTCAACATAGGTAACGATCGGATACGGGTCTGGTTTCTGAAGCGCTAATTCTATGCCGGCCATGGTCATTACCGCCGGATCGAACGGCACTTTCAAAGTATAGTCGGGCACCTCGACCACCTGCACGGTCGGATAGTGCGCGTAGATCTGGCTTTCGACGAACGGCTTGTATCGTTTGCGCATCCACATATAAAAATGCACGCGACCTTCATCGGATGCGATCTCAAGCGAGAAACTCGGCGGCGTCTCTCCGTAGAGCCAGTTGTGCGCAGCGGTGACGCCGGTGCCGGTCTGATAGATGCCGCGCAACACGAGCTCCATGGCATACGGCGTCTGTTCGATATTTTCTGGCAGCTTTATTTCAAGAACGCAGAATTCTGTCGCAGCCGTTTTGCGCGTGTAGACATATTCCCATCGTGCCTCGGCAGTAAGCACATAGAGGAGATAGAACAGAACGAACGGGGCGCAGATCGCAAGGACGGGACTCATGAGCGCCACCGCGTCGCCGTGCGATGGGAGCCAGAATATGAAAAAGTACGACCATACGATGAAGAGGAATGGTATCTCAAGTGCGTACTCTTTGAGGTTGTTGCGCAATTTTTTCACTTGCGCAACAAAAAACGCTTCTAATGCGTGGAGCATGGAATAAGTATAACAAGGCGCTTTGCGTTAGGCGATAGGCACTGCCAACACGAAACCGGCGCGGAGATCGTCCGCGCCGGTTTCGTGTTGGGTGCGTGTGTCTTTAGACGGCCAGCCACTTCCCTTCTTTGTTCTTCTTGAAATATTTCGAATTCTGGAGATTGACCAAGATGGTGCCTTCTTTGACGTGTCGTTCCTTGAGCACTTTCTCGACGATCTCTTCGCGCGAGAGCGGGCCGTATTTGCGCAGAACTTCGCGAATGACATCGCGCACGACGCCTGCTGTGTAACCCCACTCTTTGAGCGCATACATGCCGCGGCCGACGAGTACGAAGCGATCATCCTTGATGAGTTCATTATGCGTCGTGGCGACGTGAGCCGCGCGATCGAACATCTTACCGATCATGTCGGCGACCTCGGTGAAGTGCAGCGGTGAACCGTGTTTCTTGACCGCGAGGTAGGCGTAATCGCGAATGCCCTTGGTCTTCACGTTCGGCGATGTGGCCTGTCCCCACTCGCCGAGCGGATTCTTTCCGATCTTCTTCGAAAGCGAGAGCCAGCGGCGCATCACTTCTTCATTGCGATACTTGTCGCTGACCTCCTTGAGTTCTTCAAGAAAACGATCGATCATCTCGCTCTCCGCGATGAGCTCATCATCGGAAAGGCCTTCGAAAAGACCGCGAAGAGATTGCTCGACCTGTGCGGCGAGTTTCGGATCGACATACCAGCAGCGCTGAAGCGCTTCATCCTCCTTGCGGTACTTGAACGGATCGCCGAGCACGAGCAAGAAGTGAATGTAGTTCTGCATATGAGCATCCTTCGTGATGAACATCAAAAGATCGTCTTCACAGACGATGCCGCCGAGCTCGTGGATAACGCCTTCGAGCTCAGAGAAAGCTGCCTGTGCGGTCGCAAAAGAAGGAGCTTTGTGGATGAGCGCGATCGCATGATTTTCGATCTGGCGCACGCGCTCGCGGGTAATGTCATAACGCTGGCCGATCGCTTCAAGGGTCTGGCGTTCAGGCGATCTGCCGAGTCCGAAGCGGGATTCCAGGACGTTGCGAGAACGCTCCGGCAGAACGGAAAGAAGACTTGAAACAAGCTCCTTTGGTTTGAATGACACGCTGAGACCGGTGGCGCCCTTCACCTTCGTTTCGGCTGTTTTGACTTTTGCCATAAAGTGTTAATTACTGTGTATCATACCCTATTAAATGCGTCAAGGTAGCGTGAGAATACCACAAGTACCTTTACTGTGCAACAACGAAGTTCACGAGCCGCCCCGGCACCACCACGGTGCGCGCGAGTGCGGCACTCGCGAGCTTATCGGCTACTGCGTCGCGCGCGGCGGCGATCAGATCTTCTTCGCTGACGTCGCGCGCAACATCAACGGTGCCGCGGGTCTTGCCGTTGATCTGGATCGCGATCCGCACGCTCTCCCCGAGGAGTTTAGACGGATCGAATTGCGGCCACGGCTCAAGGTGGATCGATGTTGTGTGGCCAAGCTGCGACCACAGCTCTTCAGTGATGTGCGGCGCCAGCGGCGCAAGCAGGCGCAGGAAGATCGCATATGCGTCTGCTGAAGCGCCTTCCTTCTCCATAGCATTGAGCAAGATCATGAGTGAGCTCACCGCCGTGTTGTGTTTGAAGTTCTCGATGTCCTCACCGACCTTCTTGATGGTTTGATGAAGCAGGGTTTCGAGCTTATCTGAGGTTCTTGATCCTTGATCCGCAAATTTCCACACGCGTTCAATGAATCGGCGCGCGCCGACGAGACCGTCGGTCGACCATGCGATCGCGTTGTCGAACGGTCCCATGAACATTTCATAGACGCGCAACGAGTCGGCGCCGAAACGCTCCACGATGTCGTCTGGGTTGACCACGTTGCCGTAGCGCTTGCTCATCTTGCGTCCGTCTTCGGCAAGGATGAGTCCGACGGAATGAAGTTCCATGAACGGCTCCTTCGTTGAAGCGACGCCGATATCGTAGAGGAACTTGTGCCAAAAACGCGCGTAGATAAGGTGACGCGTCGCATGCTCTGCGCCGCCCACATATAGATCGACCGGCGCCCAATACTTCTCTTTCTCCGGCGCCACCAGTGCAGCGTTGTTCTGCGGATCCATATAGCGCAGGTAGTACCAGCTTGAGCCTGCCCACTGCGGCATAGTGTTCGTCTCGCGCTTGGCTGGTCCGCCGCATGAAGGGCAGGTCGTGTTCACCCACTCTGAAATAGTTGCCAGCGGCGATTCACCGGTACCCGATGGCTCATATGATTCGACTTCGGGCAAAAGGACCGGTAGCTCATTCTCTGGCACGGGTACGACGCCGCACTTTTCGCAATGGATAAGCGGTATCGGTTCGCCCCAGTAGCGCTGACGCGAGAATACCCAGTCGCGCAACTTGTAGCGCGTGACCATCTTCCCGCCCACATGCTCGGCGATCTTTTGCTTCGCCTCATCGCTCTCCATGCCGGAGAACTCGCCGGAGTTGATGAGCTCTTGGCGCTCGTCGCCGAGTTTGGTCGCATACGCTGGTGCGATGCCAAGCACGAGGTTGAGTGCGAGGATATTGTTGTCGAATGTGACCGTGCGCAGCGCTTCTTGTCGAGAGACCCACACGACCGAGTGCAGATCCTTTTCAGATTCAGCGACCTCGATCGGCGTCTCGTCTTCGAGCTCCAGCAGGATCGGATGATTGATGCGCGAACTCCACGCATTCTTATGCGGAGAGAAATAGTGCGCCTCGATCGTGATCGGCGATGTGTAGATCGGCCGCGCTTTGTAACCGGTCTCTTCGAGTACTTCGCGCACCGCCGCTTGTTCAGGCGTCTCTCCTTCTTCGATCCCGCCGATCACACCGGTTATCCACGGAAGATCCTTCCAATGAATGAGCAAGACCTCGCCTTTTTTGTTGCGCACGATCGCGTTGACCGTCTCGCGGTGAATGGCGTCTGGACGTTTGTTCTCAACGCCGAACACTGGACGTATCACCTGCTTGATCGGCAGCCCGAACTTCACGGCGAATGCATAGTCGCGCTCGTCATGCGCCGGAACCGCCATGATCGCGCCGGTGCCGTATGAGCCGAGCACATAGTCGGCGACGAAGATCGGCAGCTCCTCTTGGTTAGCCGGATTGATTGCACGAACGCCCTTCAGCTCGACACCGGTCTTCTCCTTTCCTTCTGCAGAACGTTCGATCTCTGATTTCGCGCTCGCTTCACTGATGTATTGAATGACCTCACTCCAATTCTCGATATGATCTTTGATGGTCGGGATGATCGCGTGCTCCGGCGCGACGACCATATAGGTCGCACCAAATAATGTATCCGGTCTGGTGGTGAAGACTTTGATCTTTGATCTTTGATCTTTGATCTCGAAATCGATCTCCGCCCCTTCGCTCCTTCCTATCCAGTTGCGCTGGCTTTCTTTGATATGCTCCGGCCATTTCGGCAGCAGCGAAAGATCTTCGAGGAGACGATCGGCGTAGTCGGTGATGCGCAGCACCCACTGCGGAAGCGCTTTCTTCTCGACTTGTGCGCCGCATCGTTCACAGACGCCTCCCTCGAGGTCTTCGTTGGCAAGACCGGTCTTGCATGACGGACACCAGTTGATCGGTTCATCGGACGGGAATGCTAGCCCTTTCTTGTAGAGTTGCAAAAAGATCCACTGCGTCCATTTGTAGTAGGCGGGGTCGGTCGTGTTGATCTCGCGGCTCCAGTCGTAATCGAAACCGATATGGTGAAGCTGGTCTTTGAATCGTGCGATGTTGCGCTCGACTGCGACGCGCGGATGGATCTTGTTCTTGATCGCATAGTTCTCGGCCGGAAGCCCGAAGGCGTCCCATCCCATCGGATGCAGAACCTCATGTCCGGTCATGCGCTTGTGGCGCGCATAGACATCGGTCGCGATGTATCCTTTCGGATGACCGACATGGAGACCCTCGCCGGAGGGATACGGGAACATGTCGAGCACATAACTCTTCGGTTTGCCGCTTTTTGGATCGGCACGATAGATACCGCCTTCTTCCCATTTCTTTTGCCACTTGGGTTCGATCTGCTTATGGTCGTAGTGATCGGAGCGGTCCATATTCAAACACGATAGCATAATATCCGTATGGCGTATATACTTTTTACATGTGGCAAGACTATGTTGTTGCGTTCGTCCAGTGGGTGTTCCTGTTGGCGCTTATTCCGACCATTAAGCATGCGACTCATAAGCCGCCGGTTTCTTCTTCTCTCCTCACGGCGGTCATGATGATAGTTCTCAGCGGTACTTTTGCGACCATTCCGCTGTGGAACAGTACGCTGAGTTCTTTTTCGTGCGGTGTGGCGTGGGCTGTGATCGCGTATCAGCGCTACAAGATCGACAAAAAAGATCAAATATAAAAAACCGCACGGCCATACCGTGCGGTTTTTCTATTTAACTGTCTTCTGCTGCGTCGCCGTCCGATCGAAGCAGACGTGTCCTGTGGTATGGTACCAATTCTGGTTAGCGGTCGATATCGGTCCGTATGGTCCGACGGGTACGGAGAGTGCCTTGTTCGCGCCGTCGCTCCAGGTCTCCGCGTTGAAGGTCGCGCAGAGTTTGAATGAAAGATCCCCTGTCTTCTGATATTCGTACGGACCATTCGTCTGAGGATCCTTCGGCACGATGTAGCCGAGCGTCGGATCATTAAGATCGCTTATGGTCTGCGGCATGCTTCCCTTTTGATCAAGATAATTCTGTACCTGCCACTGCATCTCTTGCAGGTCCGAGACCTTTTGATCGTCGAAGCGATACAGACGCACTTGCGCAGGCGACCCCATGATGATGAAGCCGGCCGCGAGCGTGGCAAGAACGAGCGTGATAACGCTGATCACCACGGCGCGCAGTTGCGGCGCGTGCGTGTCCCAGTATCCGCGAATATCAGCGATGAAATGCAGCAGGCCGCCGGTGGCAATAAGGAGTATGATCGCGGTCTTGAGGAGGAATGGCGTCGTGAGTTCTCCGCCGAGAAAATTATTCACGAGCCTCGTGAGCTCGACCGCAACCGTCGCGCCTGCTACGAATATCGTGAACATGACCGCCCATCGCCGCACCCACAGATCGTGCTTCTCGGGCGTGCGTCTGATGTCGGCGCGGATGAGATGCATGAGCAGAAGGAAGAGCGGGAACAGGATGATGAGCGATGCCATGTCGCCGCGCATGCCGCTCGAGTACGGCTCGATGTAGGTGAGCGCATCAGGAAACGAATAATCAATGTACTGGAACAAGAGCGAGACGATCGAGAACACGCTTACATATAATGCGATCATCGCACCGACCCACACGAAGAAATCTTTTGGAGTAGTCCGCATAATTCAAGTATATCATTGAGCAAATGAACTACCTCGCAGCAAGCTGACGAGGTATCAAAACAACACCAGCTGGTCGGTGTGGAGTGTGGCGTATTCCTTTTCCCTGCCTTGTGATTTAACGTATGCAAGCACGGCTTGTTCAGAGTT